>JBBSUQ010000084.1:0-13899 GCA_038234235.1 Flavobacteriales bacterium | reverse complement strand
TTACGAAGATGGTGTTGTTACTGTAGTTTTAAAAGGGTCTTGCTCGGGTTGTCCATCTTCTACAGCTACCTTAAAAGGCGGAATTGAAAATTTATTAAAAGCGCATTTGCCAGAAGTTAAGGAAGTTGTTGCGGAGGCGGGTTAGGAATCTTATAGAATATGCGATTCTTTTTTTGCTTTATTTTTGTACTCCTAAATTTATTTGGGCTCACCCAGTCTAAAGAATATATTTCTGCACAAAAGAATTCGGAACAATTATTTGACGTTGGTAAAAAATCCGATGCATTAAAGGTTTGGCAGAAATTCAAAAGCGATGGTAATTACAAAAGAAGTGAGTACAATGGAATTTTGGCAAATGTATATTATTATACTTTTTTAAAATCTGGAGATTTCAAATATTTACAAAAAGGTATCGAGGGTTTATTGATATTAAAAAAAAGAACCGGTTTAGAAATCAACCTTTTACTGCAGATGAATACGGCTTATTACCTCGGTCTGGCAGAAAAAAGTCAATGGGAGAAAGCATTATCACAATCACTCAAAATATATATAATTAATGATTTTAAGGAGGCAAGAAATAAATTAAAGACAGATTATTTATACGACATTGGATATTTGTATGGCAAATGTGAAAATCCGTATGAAGCTATAGTTTTTTATGAAAAATCGCTGAAAGAATATATCAAAATTCATGGAGAAATGAATGACGATGTTGCGCTAATTTATAATAATTTGGCTTACTCATATGTTAAAGTACACAATCAGAAATACGTTATATTTTATTATAAAAAAGCCAGTGAAATTTGGGAGAAAATATATTCCGAGAAAGAGGATAAAAACCAGTATTTAGTTACGGTTTTTAATAATTTAAATAATGCATTGTTGGATTATGGATCCGTTGAAGAAGCCCAAAAATACAATCAAAAACTCTCTAAACTTTACTATGATAAATATCAGAAATTAAAATCTTACGAATATTTTTCAGTTAGACAACTTTTTATATTGTCGCAAGTTAGAACTCAATGTGCTATAAATAATTACGACTCGGCAAGAATTTACTTTGATAGTCTTGAAAGTGAGACAAAGATCAGAGGAAATATAAAGGAAGATTTAAGTTTAATGATGACGTGTTTCACCAATCTGATAGATTATAAATATTCTCATAAAAAGTATTCGGAAACAATAGATTTATGTAATTACTTATTGCCGATTGCAACTCGTTACAATCTCCAACATTCATTTTTGTTATTAGAAGCAAAACTAAGTACCACATATCAAAAATGTAGAATGCCAGAGAAAGCACTTTACCATGTCAGACAGGCTTTGAAATTTGCGGATACAATTCATTTCAATTCTAGCTTACATTCTATAAAAACCATTAAAGCTCAAATATTAATAGATTTAAAAAATTACGATGAAGCAAATTGGGTTCTTAAAACAAACATAGAATCTCTGATTGTAAAAAGTGGTGAAAAATATAGAAAGATAGACCAGATTAATAATCAATCGCTAAGCAAATTAATATCGTCTGATTTCATAAACATACTTACTATTTCGGCTCAGTTGTATAAGAAATTATACACGCATACGAAAAAAGAAATGTATTTAAAAAGAGCAGAGAAATTATATCTATTATCTTCAAATATATTTCAGTCGTATTATCGCAAAGGTGAATATAATGAGTCGTTAGATGAATACCACGGTCGAATAAAAGAAGGATTATTGCAAATGACCACTTCAAAATCTTTAGACCAAACAATTAAAATAATCAACATTATTGAAAACAATTCATCTCAACATCTGTTAAAAGAATTTGATAAAAAACTAAATAGAACTAACCCTATTACTGGTTTGCTATACGACAATTTTAATTTTCTTTCTAATGAGCTGGATTTTTACGATAGTAAAAAAAATTTAACTACTGATCAGAAAAAACGTGTCCATGAAATCAAGATGGATCTAAAAAATATAGAAGATAAAATTAACAAGACAGAAAATAAAAATTTAGAAACTAAAGAACTAAAGAAATTTGATATTAGAAGAGCAATGAATTTATTAGACAATAATCAACAAATATGGAGATATTATGTGGCTGGAGAATTTGTCTATTTAATTGTCATTTCTAAAAACTCTTTGGATGTTAAAAAGCTATCGAAAATAACTTATTTACAGCCGTTATCTGAGATGTATGTAACAGCTCTTCGTAATATTGAAGCAAATCATGTAATACAAGGTGATAAATTATATACAGCCTTAATACCTAATTCAAAACAAAATAAAATAACCATTATACCAGAAAATTTTCTCAATTATATACCCTACGAATCTTTGAAACAAATGAAAAAAGGAATATTTTTTGGAACTGAAAAGACTATTACTTATGACTATTCCTTATCACTTTGGTTGTTGAGAGAAGAAAAAAATAACTTCAAATTAAATGATAAATTAATAGTTTTTTCACCAAACTATTTGTCGAAAGAAAAAAACACTATAAACGAATTTAGAGATTTGAAATATGCGAAAGCGGAAGCAAATGAAATCGTTAAGTTGTTTTCTGGAAAATTATTCAGTGGCCAAGATGCGACAAAAAGCAACTTTATAAAGACTAAAGAAAAATATGGAATTTTTCATTTTTCAATGCACGCACAGTTGGTAGAAAATGATTTTAATAAATCTTATCTTGAATTTTCCAATCAAGAAAAACTCATGGTATCCGAAATTTATGCGATTCATTTATCTGCAGAGTTGGTTGTGCTTAGTGCATGTAATACAGGAAATGGTGAGTTGAAAAAAGGCGAAGGAATTATGAGTTTGTCTAGGGCGCTTATACATGCTGGTGTGAGAAGTTCTGTTGTTAGTCTTTGGGAGGTCCCGGATAAAGAAACTTCAGAAATAATGGTTGATTTCTATAAAAATTTAAAAAAAGGAGATCGCAAAGATGTAGCACTTAGTAAAGCCAAAGAGAATTTTTTGGTTAAAAATCCAATGAAGAACCACCCTTTTTACTGGACCGGATTTATTTTAAATGGAGACAACTCGGCAGTTGTAAATAATTCTTTCAATTGGTGCCTTGTAGTTTATATTTCCGTAGGCCTAATTTTTACTATTTTGATTATTAGAAAATTACTCCAAATCCGACAGGGTCGCCTTAACCATTGATTTCAGCGGCTCTTCCATATTAGAAATCTTTTTTAAAGCAATTATTGCTTCTCGATTCTTATCCATTTTTACATAGCACAAGGCATTATAATAAATTGCATAATTTTTATAAGGATTCGGTGATTTGATTTCTGCAAACAATTCAGAAGCCTTTACAAAATTACCCAATTCCATGTTGCAAATACCATTATAAAAATTAGCATATTCATTTTTTTCAACTTTGTTGATTTTTTCAAAAAGTACAACCGCTTTAGCATATTCTTCGTTATCATATGCATAGAATGCTTGAGATTTTAAATCATTGATCCGCCCTGTAGAACTACCTCCGCGTACAGTAGGTGCAACAGTGTTTGGATACGGCTGATAATATTTAGAATAAACATCTACTGTTTGGTTTTGAATGTAAAATAAACCTAAACCTATTAAAAATATAACGGAGGCTGCTACCATCCAAACTTTTCTTCTTGGTCTAGGTTTATTTTTGCTTACTTCAAACGATTTTAATTTATTTTTAAGAATATTCCTTTCATTATTTTCTATTGCTTTCTGCACATTTTCCTGAAATAGAAGTTCTTTTTCAAACTCAGGATTATTTAATCTCAAATTTTCAAATTCTATTTTTTCCAGAATTGAAAGCGAACCTTCAAAATATTTATCAATTAACTTTTCCATCTCTAATTAACTTTTTCCTGTGTTAAATCTTTCAACTGTTTTAAACACCTAGATTTCTGGCTTTTTAACACATCTTTGTTCGAATATTTCAATTCTTGTTGTATTTCATCCATCGATTTTTGTTCGTAATAGAACAATTTCAAAACTTGTTGGCACTTTTCACCTAATTTATTAAATGCTTTTTCTAGCGCATTGATTTGTAAATTATATACGGACTCATCATAACTTTCATCTTCATATTCCAGGTTTCCAAAATCGGCCAAATCGTAAGTTTTCTTTTCTTTTTTTAATTTCTGAAAAATCATAAACTTTCCAATTCCAAACAAGTAGGTAGAAATATTGCTTTTTAGACTATCTATTTTACCCCTTTTCGCATTCTCTATCAAAGCCATTATTGCATCTTGGTAAATGTCAATTAAATCATCATGTGGTAGCTTGTAGCGTGCAGCAAATAGAAGAAATCCGTTTTTATTTTTCATGTACAAATCACGAATCGTTTTTTCATCGCCTTGCTTTAATTGCTGTATCAAATTTTCCGATTCATTCATTAGTGACTCTTTTTTCTAGAAGTAAACAAAATTAAGTAAAATTCAAATTCTTTAGGTTTGGATGTTTACCTTTTTCATTTCGATCCACTAATATCCAAACAATTCAAAAAAATCTCATGAATAACGTAAAAAAATATTTTTTGCCAGCTCTCATCTTCTTTTGTTTCAATTTCAGTTGGGCACAACAAAAATTAGGTGAAAGATTAGTTAACAGTGCCAAAAACAAGTCTGAAAACAAAGTAGAAAACAAATCGGATAAAACAATAGACAAAAGTCTAGATAAGATTGAGGGAGGTTTAGATAGCCTTTTTAATAAAAAAAAAGACAAAACAGATAAGAAAGGAACAAATTCACAATCTACAAAGGAGAAAAATGAAGAAATAAATGAGGATGGATCTGGATCGGCTAGCGGATCTAACATGGGCAGTGGAACCAATACTGGTGTTAAGGAGAGTGTAAAACCTCCAACAGGAAAATACAATTCTAAATTTGACTTTGTTTCTGGAGAAAAAGTAATTGGATACGACGATTTTTCTACCACCTCTGTAGGCGATTTCCCATTAGGATGGAACACAAATTCATCTGCGGAAATTGTTACATTGGATGACAGTGGTCAAAAATGGCTTTTTATGTCAAAAGATGGTTACTTCCAGCCTGATTTTGTAAAAGATTTACCCGAAAATTTTACTTTAGAATTTGATGCTTATACTAGATATAGAAGCAATAACATTTTAAATTATAATTTTTACATTTTTCCAACACAAAGTCCTAAAAAAGATTTAATAAATGCTTATTTACCTGACTGTTTTCAATTTCAGTGGTTGGCATGTAATACCCAAGCATCTTTTAATATAACAGAAAAAGGAGAAATTGTTAACGAAAACAGAAATTTGTCGGTTACAGATTTAGATTGTCCTAGTGCTAATAATGAACCTTGTAAAGTAAAATTTTCTATTTGGAGACAGGGAACACGTTTAAGAATTTATATAAATGAAACTAAAATCTTAGATATTCCACAAGCCTTTGATGCTACTCAAAAATATAATGCTTTTAAGTTCGGGTCAAAGTACATGAACTTTTCTTCCAATGATAATCCAGATGAATTTATGGTTTCAAATTTACGCTATGCAGTGGGTGCTCCAGATACTAGAAGTAAATTGATAGTTGATGGTAAGCTAGTTACAAGGGGTATATTATTCAATGTTAATTCAGATGTAATACAAGCATCATCTTATGGAACGGTAAAAGAAATTGCCGAAGTATTAAAGCAAAATCCCGAAGTAAAAGTAAAAATTGTAGGCCATACAGACAGTGATGGTGATGCAGATATCAATTTACAATTGTCTCAAAAAAGAGCCGAAGCGGTTAAAAACATGCTGGTTTCAGAATTTAAAATCGATGCGAGTAGAATGGAGACAGAAGGAAAAGGAGAAGCAGAACCAAGCGATCCAAATACAACTCCAGTTGGTAAAGCTAATAACCGAAGGGTGGAATTTTTGAAAATATAAATTTCAAAAACAGCATTTATCAAACACATTTTTATAATTCTAAAAACAAATCAAAAAATGAAATCTTTAATTATAGGATGTCTTGGACTTCTAACTATGTCATACACTTGTGGCGATACCAACATAAACGAAAATGCTTTAGGAGAAGAAGTAGAAGCTATGGTTGGAGAGCAAGTGAAAACTGCGGAGTCTCTGAACGGAAAGTTAGATGAATTACCAACGATGAAAATGGCCGCAAATATTAGTGGATTAAATGAAGTTGAAGGTAAAAAAGATTATACTAAATGGGGTTCTTTTGAAAGCCTAAAATACGAATGGAAATCAGAGAGAGAAAAATCGCTTGAAGTAAGTAAAGATAATTTTATGAAATGTAAAGTTGAAAATGTTATAGAACTCTCTTGGGTGCGTAATATGACTTTAGCTGAGTTTAAGCAAAATTATCATAATCCTACTAAAGAGGAAATTGCAAATGCCAAAAAAGCAATGGGAAACAAAATGGATGAGTTAAATAAAGTAGGAAAAGCAAGTGAGGAACAAGGATCCCAAGCACTTAATATTGCAGAATCATCCATCTCAAAATTCAGTGTTACAGAAGCACCCGGTGTCGGAGATTATTCTGTTTTTGTAAACAGCGGAATAATGGGAGCTAAAACGAGAGATTTAAAAGTTTTCTACAGAGGATTATCGTTCAGTCTTAATGTAGATTTATCTGATGATGCAAAATACAACGATGCAAAAGCAATACAATTAGCAAAAAAAATCATCACTGAAAAGTTAAAGTAGTTTGTTTTAAAATGGATTAAAGTTTCTATTAAAAATGGGTTGTTTATTGAAATAATTCCGGCTCCAACATGGTTTGGGACGGAATTTTTCAGTCTGAAGAATTTTATGAATGCCATTTTTCAGATTCTACATCCTGTAATTTTTATTGGAATCAGACAACAGCAGAATATCATTATTTTGAATTATTCAACGGCCAAATGTCCCAAACATACATGACTTACTTATAAAAATCGTTGAACTTAATGCTTGTTTCAAACCTTTTTCTGATTCTTTGAATAGAATCTGCCCACGGGAGATTCTGTTGAGTTCAACTCAATGCAAGAGGCCAAAGGATACTCACCCCTAGCTGAAGAATTCCTTTAGCTATAAAATTTTAAATTTTCATGATTGCGAATATATAGAATTAAAGCAGCAGATTTGGAAATAAAAAACAATGTAGACCATGCACTATACTAACTAAAAAATGGAATCCAAATTAATGAATTCCATTTAATAATATCTTTATCTTTTTGTCTCTACAACTTCGGCGTATGCTTATCCGTGAACTTTTGTGCTGTGCGGTTCCAGGCATCAATGTATTTGCCGCGTTGTGTGTTCAATGATTCATTAGTTGCGTTGAATGTTTTGGATGCTGCATTCATATCATTAACTGCTGCATTGAAAGTATCTACATCTTTTTGGGTTCTGCTTTTTTCTTTTATTTGATCGAAGTTTGATTTTACTTTTTGGAAGTTTTCACTTTTTAAATAGTAATCGGTCAATTTAGGAATATCAATTGTTGCCTCTTGTACGTAAAATTCCAATAAACTAATTGTGTTCTCAATCATGCTGCGGTCATCTCCATAAGCTTTCACTGCTTTTAGTTTAGCAATACCTTCTTGTGCAGTTGTTTTTAATGCCTCTCTGTTTTGTTCAATAGCGTTCAAATCTTGACGAGAAATAGCATCAATTAAATATGCTTCTTGCTTAAAACTTTTAAAGAAAATAAGATATACTTCATTGTAGTGTTTGTAAACCTGCGAAGCAATTTCCATTTTTTTATCTGTATCGTCATCTGCTGCAATAAGATTTACATTATTATCGTCTGCAAATTTTTTCTGTGCAGTTTGTACCATTTTCCCAGCTTCATTCAACTTTTCATTTGCTTGTTCTCTTGCCGTCATGTAAGCTTCCATGTTGTCGTAAGATTGTTCAGAAATTTCTTCCATATCAACAATTTTAGCGTAGTCTTCATTTAAAACATCATAAGAAATTTGGAAATATTCAATAACTGCATCACGGTATTCTGTATTGCTATTGAAACCTTTAGATGACTTAGCTTTGCTTAAAGCATTTTTGGTTGTTGTTATTAATTCTACACGACGTTTGTCAACTTTTCTCGCGCTTTTGCCATGAGAAACTGAACTGGTATATGCCCAAGTATCATTTTGAATGGCTTTGTATTCAGTAGAAAATGTTTGCATGTAATCAACTGCGGTTTGCGCTTGCACTGAAACGAAGCCAAAGGCACAAAACGCAAGGGTCAAAATAGGTAAAAATTTGTTTTTCATATTGTTATATTAATTATTAGATTTTGCATTTATTAAATCCATCATTATATGATAGGTTTCATTTAGTTCATAATCTTTTGAAAGTCGGTTAAGAAAAAAATCATTGTATTGTTTCATCAAACTGCCGTCTTTATATATTTCATTGTCAAAAGAGGAATTTTGAGTTTCAAAGTCAACCTTCAATTCTTTTTTCCATTTACGAATATTGCTAATTATTTCATTAATTTGCAACTGCTCATTCAAAAGATCTGATAAAGATAAAACAATGGTTCTGTCTTCCGCATACAACAATTTAAGTTTATCAAAAAGTATTTTTATTTCTATAAAATTAGAATCAACTAAAACTCTTTGGTCGCTTTTTGTTTGAAGAGCTGAAGTTTCTGGGAAATTTAAAGCTTCATAATACACCTTTTTGTCAATTGGATCTAGTTTAAGAGAATTGGCAATGTCATTTTCTCTAAAATCATCTTCTTCAAAAAAGTCTGGAAGCTTAAGATCTGGCACAACGCCAACGCCTTGATGACTGCTTAAATCAATCCGATAAATGCCATCCATGGTTATTTTTGCAAATCCTTCTCCATTGTTGATATTTTCACTTTCTATAATTGGCAATATGCTTTGCCCTGTAGATTTTCCGAAAGAAGTTTGCCCAACTATTAATGCTCTTTTATGATCTTGTAAGGCTGCTGCAACAATTTCACTTGCAGATGCCGAGCCTTCATCTATCAAAATTATAAGTGGTGCCGAATAAATTGAACCTCTGTTAAAATCTTTAATTACATTTAGTTCATCTTTGTTATTTCGAGTAATTAAAACAGGACCGTAATCAATAAAAATCCCAACAAGATCAACAGCTTCTTTTAATGATCCACCGCCGTTTCCTCTTAAATCTATTATTAAACCCTCAATGTTTTCTTTTTTCATTTTAAGAATGGCCTTTGCAACATCATTAGCACAGCCTAAACCAGTAACTTCCTCATCCCAAGAGGTATAAAAATCTGGGAGTGTAATGTAACCAACTTTCTTTTCTCCAACCAATATTGCCGATTTAACCAATTCTCCGTCTAATTGAACCAAAGTTTTTTCTAAGATTACTTTTCTCAAAGATTTGTCATCTTCCTCAATGGTTAGGGTAACAACCTTTGCATTGCTCTGTGCAAACATGTTTTCTAACTCAGACATGGAAAGTGACCGAAGATTTATGGTTTTATTTTTATCAAATTTAATCTGAAGGACAATATCATTGGTTTCAATTTCGCCAGAAATCCAAGCAGGACTGCCGGGAACAAGATTATCTACAAAAAAGTTGCCTGCATTATTTTTATCTAATGAAAAGCCAAACAATTCTCGGTTACCCGATAATTCTTCTACAAATTCTTTTTCTTGGACAAGATTGAAATAAGAAGTGTGCGGATCGAAAGACATTGCAAGTGCGTTGAGGTAACAATCTTCAAAAAAAAGATCTATTTCGCTTTCATCTTCAAAATAGGTAAGTATGTCTGCTCCTGTTTCGCTAAAATACTGTTGTACCAGAATATTTAATGAATCCAAATTTAACTGAGTAGAATCAGCTATTTCAATTGCAGAATTTAATATTTCATAACGATAGCTAAGCAGCCAGTTATTAATTTGGTTGGCATCGCTCGAGCGTTTATCCAAATCTATAGGTTTTACACTTAACGTCGAATTGGTTTTAAAAGGCTCTTTAAAGAAATTCTCTGTAAATTTTTTAAGTTTTGTAATGCGCAGGTTGTATTTTGAATTTACCAATTTTAAGAAATCTATTTTCTGGTTTTTAAAGTCTTCGGCTAAAATATTTAATTTTAGTTTAAATTCAGCTTCGTCTTCCAACGTAAAAATAGATTTGTCACTGTCCAGCAATTCCAAAAGATAATCAAGAACTTGTAATCTGTATTTTTCGCTATTTATATCGGCAGGTTGTAAATGTTCTTCAGATACTAGTTTCAAGAAAGAATTTGCTCTTTTACCAATTTTATTTTCATCAAGCGCAAAAGCGAAATCTGAATAAAAAAGAAATAATAAGAATGAAAATATAAGTGTCTTAGCCATTTAAACCCCAAATATACAGAATTTCTATATTGTAATTCACTTTTCCAAAGTTTATAGTTTTGATTATCTAATGGATGTATCGGTAAAATAAAACCTAGAAAATCACAATTTTAAAAAAATGAAATGTCAATGAATTTCTTTGTGCTGAACTACTTCTTTTTAGAAAAATTTTTATTTATTATACTGTAAAGTGAAATAAATCACCCGAAAGTATTAGATTTTTCGGTAAGGAATCATCCTAAAGTAGGAAATAATTTGAGAGTACTTGGCAGAACTTTGCTTACTTCTTAATTACTGAAAATTAAGATTTAAAAAATTTAATTATGATTAAAAATTTATTTACAATTTCAGCAATAATTGGGGCTAATCTTATTAAAGCGCAAACAGTAGGTGACGCCTCATTAGGCACCTATAATTTTAATAATAACCAATTATTAAATACGGGGGCTATTTCGCATTATGCACCTATGGTATTTGTAGAAGATGGCGAATCAACTGTAGTTTGGGCGGGAAGCACTTCTCCTAACACGGGAATTTACCATACAAAGTTAAATTCAAGCACCTATATTTCTGTTGGAACGGTGGATACTGTTGTGGCTTACACGGGTGTTTTAAATTCTGATGGAGATGGCTTGTCGCATCAAGCTGATTTTGAATCAACGACCAACAAATTTTTAGATATTTATAGGTTTGCAGACAATCTTGGACCAGTATTTAAAGATTTTTCTTTAATAACCTGAGTTCGATTTAAAAAAATGCTAGCTGATTTGTCTGGATTGTATCAAATTTGATTGACGGTTTTTTAGGAAAAAAGGAGTATGCAATTAAACCAGAAATTAAATTTGTTATGAAGTTTTCAAATGACCAGTGAAGTGAATGTTCTATTTGAATTATTGATACTTTTATAATATTGATTATACAAATTATCCAATAAGCTACAAAGGGATAAATTCATTTTATGGTGGTTTCGCATTTCTTATTTCAAATGGAAAAAACCTAACTAGAACGAGTATTATACCAGTTTCGTTTTGTAATAACATTTTGGATGATGGAGTTTTTGTAATCGATTAAAAATTCTTTATTTCACATTTAAAATCCGAAATTATATAGTTTCGGATTTTTTTTTGCAGTTAACATATCATAACTAACTACTGAAAATATATTTTGTTAATTGTGCAATAGCGGGCTAAAAAACTTATTAACAAAATGATTTGTTTGTCAGAAAAACTTAATGGTAGTGGTAAATGAGCGAAAATTCTTCACGTATTAGACGACAGAAAAAATTTAATAAAATAATTTTAAAATAATTTTTGATTCGAAAAAAAGATTAACTGATTGCAAATTAATTTTTTAAGTTGCAGAATTATTACAACTTCATTTCCGGAACTTCATTCGGCACAACCAAAACGCCTTCAGTTTTAGCAATGATTTCTTCAACTGAAACACCTGGAGCTCTTTCGATTAAATGAAATTTTCCGTCTTTTATTTCTAAAACGGCAAGTTCGGTTACTACTTTTTTTACACAACCAACGCCAGTTAAAGGCAAAGTACAGTTTTTAAGAATTTTAGACTCTCCTTCTCGGTTTGTGTGCATCATTGCTACAATAATATTTTCTGCAGATGCTACCAAATCCATTGCTCCGCCCATTCCTTTAACCATTTTACCCGGAATTTTCCAGTTGGCAATGTCACCATTTTGTGAAACTTCCATGGCGCCCAAAACAGTGAGTTGAACGTGTTGACCTCTAATCATAGCAAATGACATTGCAGAATCAAAAAATGCTGCTCCTGGTCTTGCGGTAATTGTTTGCTTGCCAGCATTAATAAGGTCTGCGTCTTCTTCTCCTTCAAAAGGAAAAGCTCCCATACCTAAAATTCCGTTTTCAGATTGAAATTCAACTTCTATATTTTCTGGAATGTAGTTGGCAACCAAAGTAGGAATCCCAATTCCCAAATTAACATACCAACCATCTCTTAATTCTTGAGCAATTCTCTGAGCAATTCCGTTTTTATCTAAAGCCATTATTCAATTTTTAATATTTCAAAAGTACCATTTCTAACCATAACCTTTGCGCCTTGGGGGTTCCAAATGTAAACTTTCATGCTTTTTTCATTCGCTTTAAGTTCTTCAATGGCAAAGTTGGCATTCATTTGAATTTTATCTTTTTGCCCGTGTTTCCAACGCTCATTCCAATATAAATAACGCACAACTTCTTCCTTTTCATCATAAGTTGTAACAACAACATTAAGATCTCTAGAAAAACCTTTAATGCTCACATCGCCCAACACTCGAATTTGAACTGATGTTCTTTTGATAGAATCTAATAAATCTCCAGACCAAATGGCTTCAAATTCACTTTCTGCCTCTTTAATGTAAAAATATTTTGTAAAAATGTTGGTTTTTGTATGTGCAATTTTTGGAATTAATCCTACAAAAGTGCTATTTACATCGTAGGCTATTGTATCATAATCAATTAGATATGCTTTAAAATTGGGCAACAACTCTGTTTTTGTAAGTACAATATCTGCTGCGGTGTTAAATTCTTTAGTTGGTGTGAGCGAATTTTCAAATAAAGATTTTCTATCCAAATAGGCCCAAGTAAGTTGCATGAGTGGGTAAGCCGAAATTGTTGTTCTTGGATTGCTTCGTTTTTTAACGTCTTCATAAAACTTGCGAGACATTCTATCATCAGGTGAAAACACCGAGGTTGATAAGTTGATGTAAGTTAAAAAACTAAGTGGAAAAAATAAAAATAAATTCATGAAAAGTGCAGTACTTTTATTTACGCCAAATATAAATCCGAAGAGTAATAAAAATAAAACTACTAAATACATTCCCACACGATCTTCAGGATAGTTAACTCCCAAAACCTTGGCAAGAATAATTATTGAAATGGCATTGCCGAGAAGAAACCACGATAAAAGTGTATCTGTTCTTTTAAAAAATTTCCAAGTTCCCATGCGCCACCAGTTGTAACACATTAGTGCAATAACCGCAAGTGCGCCAATGATAACGAGCCATTTTAGCCAATCGTGGTCATAGAAAAGTACATATTTAGTAAGCGTTTTACCTGTTACACGCCAAAAGCCATCTAAACTTCCATAATAAAGTGCACCACCAGATTTTAAAACTTTCGCATAAATAATTGCCGGTAATAAACACAAGACAAATCCCAAATGAACCCACCACAATTTTTTGCGTTCTTTGGGATCCATTTCTAATTTATATATAAATTGAAATATTGAAAACAAAACCAGTGCTAGTATGGCAGAAACTAAAAATGTGAGGTTCGAATAAACTGCCAGAATTAAAAAAGCGTAACTCATCACAAAAAATCTCAATTGTTTAGTGGAGGCAGCTTCTCTTGCTGCGGCTAATGAACAAACAAAAAAACCAAGAGAAAGTCCATAACCTCTAGCATTTGCAAAATATTCAAGTATAAAAGGAATACAATTTATACCTAATAATAGCAATCCTCTTGAATAATTTACTTTTATTGGTTTAAGCAAACTTACAATTCCCCAAAAATATAAGATAAATGCAGCGACATTGGGCAATCTTAAAAAGAAAAAATCGGGTCCGGTGATGAAATATATTATTCTACAAAG
>JBBSUQ010000083.1:0-14064 GCA_038234235.1 Flavobacteriales bacterium | reverse complement strand
ATTTCAGTTCAAGAAATTAAGGATAGCTTAAAAGATGGAGTCCGTTTTTTTAGTGGTTCTATTTCTGATGATTATGGTCTTACTGCTTTGAAATTCGTTTATAAGATTACATCAAAAAGTGGGAAAGTTAGGTCTGAAAGTTTGCGTGTTATTCAGCCGGTGGGAACTGTTCAAAAATTTGATTTTGGGGTAGATTTCCGACAAGAAAATATTCAATTGGAAGATAGAATTGAATATTATTTTATTGTGGCTGACAACGATGGTGTGCATGGCGCTAAGACAACTAAAAGTCAAACTTTCACTTATATTTTACCAACCCTTGAAGAATTAAACAATTCTAGAGAAGAAGCACAAAATGAAATTAAAGATGATTTAAGTGAGATTTTAAAACGTACTGAAGAATTTAAAAAGAATATCAATAGACTTAAAAAAGAAAGTTTAAATTCTAAATCATCAGACTGGAATAAGAAAAATCAATTAAACCAGTTACAAGAAGAACAGTTATCACTTCAAGAAGAATTGAAAAACATTAAGGAGAAAATGAATCAGTCTACCGAAGAGAAAAACCAACTTGCTCCTATAGATGAAGAACTTTTAATGAAACAACAAATGATTGAAGATTTGTTGAAAGAATTAATGGATGATGAATTGAAAGATCTTTTAGACAAGCTTCAAGAACTCATGGAAAAGAATAATAAGGAAGAGTTTCAAGAAAAAATGGATGACTTAGAAATGACATCTGAAGACATGAACAAGCAATTAGATAGAAGTTTAGAAATGCTTAAAAAATTGCAAGTAAATGAGAAAATTGATGATATAGAAAAAGAACTTCGGGATTTAGCTAAAGAGCAAGAAAAGCTTTCTGAGGATGAAAAGAACAAGAAAATAACCGATGAAAAAGCTTTAGAAAAACAAAATGACATTAACGATAAGTTTGAACAATTAAAAGATGATTTAAAAAAACTTAAAGATTTAAATGAAGACTTGGATCGACCTATTGAACTAGGAAATCAAAAAGACAATGAAGAAAAAATAGATGAAAAGTTAAAGGATTCTAAAGAATCTTTGGAGAAAAAGAAAACCGATAAAGCTCAACCATCTCAAAAAGGTGCTGCCGAAGAAATGGAGAAAATGGCTGATGAATTAGATAATGCTCAAAAAGAATCAAATCAAAAACAACAAGGTGAAGACATTGATATGCTAAGACAGATCCTTCAGAATTTAATGACTTTAAGTTTTGATCAAGAGAGCATAATGGGTAAGTTCAATAAAGTAGGAAATACAGATCCTGCTTATACGAAATATGGAAGAAAGCAAAGGGCAATTATAGATGATACTAAAATCGTAGAAGATAGTTTATATGCATTAGCTAAGCGCCAACCTAAAATTGCACGGTTTATTGATACGGAACTAGGAGAAATTAGAGTCAATCATAAAATTGCTACAGAAGACATTGATGAGCATAGAAGAACGGATTTGCAAATGCATCAACAATCTGCAATGACGAGTTTTAATAATTTGGCATTGTTATTAAATGAATCTTTAGCAAGTATGCAACAAGAAATGAAAAACATGATGCCCGGTGCAGGTTCTTGTGATAATCCAGGAGGTAAGGGTAAACCTAAACCAGGAAGTGGTATGAGTCCGGGTGACATGAAAGAAATGTTAAAGAAGCAGCTTGAACAAATGCAGAAGGGGCCGAACCCTGGAGGCAAAGAACCTGGTGATCAGCCTGGGAAAGGGCAAGGTGATAAACCAGGAGAAGGTGGTGCTGGAGGTATGGGTAATGAACAAGTTGCAAAAATGGCTGCCCAACAATCTATGATCCGTAAAAGGCTTGAGCAAATGAGAAACGAGCTTAACAAGGATGGTAAAGGTCAAGGCAATACCTTAAATCCGCTTATTAAAGAGTTAGAACAACAAGAAAAAGATTTAATAAATAAAAACTTCACTCCAGAGATGGTTACTCGTCAAAAGGAAATTCTTACGAGACTCTTAGAAAGTGAAAAAGCCATACAAGAAAGGGGTTTTAAGGAGGAAAGAGAATCAAAAGAAGGGAAAAGTATAAATTCTGGTAACCAAATTAGATTTGATGAGTATAACAAACAAAAGTTAAGACAGATTGAATTATTACGTACGGTGGATCCTTCTTTTCAGAAGTATTATAAGGATAAAGCCAACGAATATTTCAATCAGGCAGACTAATGTTTGTTTGAAGTATGAAGAATGGATATAAGATAATTGAAAAACTGACAGTTCCCTCCAACTTTGATTCGCTCGGTTTGGTTGAAGCTATGATTGACAAGGTTTGTGGAGAGTTGGCAGTAAACGAAGACAATTACGGCAATGTTTTAATTGCGGTAACCGAGGCTGTTAATAATGCTATTTTGCATGGAAATTTGCAGAATAAAGACTTAATGGTCCATGTTTCGGTTGGAGATGAAATCAAATCATTTTGCTTTACTGTTAAAGATGCGGGACCAGGTTTTGATTTTGCAAACGTTCCGGACCCCACATCTCCTGAGAATATAGAAAAGGAAAATGGTAGAGGAATATTTTTAATGAAAAATCTTGCGGATGAAGTTCTTTTTGAAGATAACGGCAGCAGTGTTAGCATCTTCTTCAATAAATGATTTCTTATCAATTTTTAGACACTCCTACCCTGCCATTAAAAAAAAGATTAATTTCTAATTGGTTGAAAAAAATAATCAATGACTATTCTAAAAAATTAGGTGATATTAATCTTGTTTTTTGCGATGATAAACAAATCCTTAGTCATAATCAAAAGTTTCTAAACCACGACTATTATACTGATATTATAACCTTCGACTATTGTGATGGAGAAATTATTTCAGGAGATTTACTTATATCAATTGATACAGTTAGAAGTAATTCATTTAAATTAAATACTGATTTTAAAACTGAATTAGCTCGAGTTATTTGTCATGGTGTATTTCATCTTTTGGGATTTGGTGATAAAAAACCACAAGAAATTTTAAAGATTAGAGAATTAGAAAATGGTGCTCTTATGGCATTGTCGGATTCAATTATATAAATTGTTTCACGTGAAACTTTTTGTTTTACATCTTTAATTATTGTTCCTAACTGTTTCACGTGAAACAATGCTGTTTTTCTCTCTATCTTTGTTCCATGAGTATGCTTTCTGAATATGATGTTATTGTTGTTGGCGCTGGTCATGCTGGTTGTGAAGCTGCTAATGCTGCTGCGAAAATGGGTTCGTCCGTTTTATTGGTAACAATGAACATGAATACAATTGCTCAAATGAGTTGCAATCCAGCAATGGGTGGTGTGGCTAAAGGTCAAATAGTGAGAGAAATTGATGCGCTTGGAGGTGGGTCAGGAATCGTGTCTGATTTAAGTGCAATACAATTTAGAATGCTCAATCGTTCCAAGGGTCCAGCAATGTGGTCTCCCCGAACTCAAAATGATAGAATGCGTTTTGCTGAAGAATGGCGACTATTATTGGAACGGAATCCTAATGTAGACTTTTGGCAAGACATGTGTTCTGGAATAATAACAAAGGATAATAAGGTTGTTGGAGTCACTACTTCAATGGGAATTGAAATTAAGGCGAAAAGTGTAATTCTCACTAATGGTACTTTTCTTAATGGACTTATACATTTAGGAGAGAAACAATTTGGTGGTGGCCGTGCTGCTGAACGGGCTTCTTTTGGTATTACTGAACAATTAATTTCTCTAGGTTTTGAAGCTGGACGA
This sequence comes from Flavobacteriales bacterium, assembly GCA_038234235.1. Lineage (GTDB taxonomy): Bacteria > Bacteroidota > Bacteroidia > Flavobacteriales_D > Crocinitomicaceae > JBBSUQ01. Next base: position 10,326 of record JBBSUQ010000083.1, on the reverse strand, counting down.
ATGAAAACAGGAACACCTCCCCGTATTGATGGTCGTTCTTTAGATTATTCAAAAATGGAAGTTCAAGATGGAGATGATATTGTTTCAAAATTTAGTTTTTCAGATAAAATTAAACCTTTAGCTCATCAAAGACCATGTCATATTACCTACACAAATCCTGAAACTCATGAAATTTTAAAAGAGGGATTTGATCGTTCTCCAATGTTTAATGGCTCTATTAAAAGTTCCGGACCTAGATATTGTCCGAGTATTGAAGATAAAATTAATCGTTTTGCAGATAGAGACCGACATCAAATTTTTGTTGAACCTGAAGGTTGGAATACAATAGAAATCTATGTTAATGGATTTAGCACATCGTTGCCAGAAGATATTCAAGTAAAAGCGTTAAGATCTATTCCTGGATTTGAAAAAGCAAAAATGTTTAGACCAGGTTATGCAATTGAGTATGATTATTTTCCGCCGACTCAATTAAAACACACTTTAGAAACAAAGCATATTGAAGGTTTATATTTTGCGGGACAGATAAATGGAACAACTGGTTACGAAGAAGCTGCATCGCAAGGTTTGATGGCAGGGATAAATGCACATCAAAAATTAAATAATAAGGAGGACGTTATTCTTGGAAGAGATGAAGCTTATATAGGTGTATTAATTGATGACTTAATTACCAAAGGCACAAAAGAACCTTATAGGATGTTTACTAGTAGGGCAGAATTTAGAATCTTGTTAAGACAAGACAATGCTGATATTCGTTTAACTGCTTTGGCTCATAATATAGGAATGGTTTCCGATGAACGTTTGAATGCTTGTGTTTCTAAGTATGAGAAAGTAGATGTATTAATTAAAGATTTAAAGGCCGTTGGTGCAAAGCCTGAAGCTGCGAATGCAGTACTTGGCGAAAAAGACAGTGCATTGATTAACCAACAGGTACGATTGTCTAGTTTGATTCTTCGTCCGGATATAGAAATGAATGACATTAAGCAAATGACGGAAGAGAATATATTTGATTTATCAGATGATCCTTATTTAAATAATGTAATATTAGAACAGGCCGAAATTCAATTAAAGTATGAAGGGTACATTGAACGCGAAAAAGAAATGGTTGATAAGATGCGCAGATTAGAAAATGTTTTAATTCCTAATTCTGTTGATTATAAATTGCTAGAAAGTTTAAGTTTAGAGGCGCGTGAAAAACTGACTAATGTAAAACCAACAACACTTGGTCAAGCTTCGAGAATCAGTGGCATAACGCCAAGCGATGTTTCTGTACTTATGATTCATGTCAGCAAGTAAGTTTCACGTGAAACTATATGGCCTCAACCCAATCGCCATTTTCTTTAATGAGTTGAATTAATTCATTTACCGCATCCTTTTCATCTATGTTTTTTCTAACAACTGTTTTCTGTTTGTATAAATTAATTTTCCCTGGTCCGGTTCCAACGTAGCCATAGTCGGCATCTGCCATTTCACCAGGTCCATTAACAATACAACCCATTATGCCAATTTTTAAACCTTTAAGATGATTTGTTTTAATTCTAATTTTGTTTGTAGTTTCTTGAAGATCAAATAAAGTTCTTCCACACGATGGACAACTAATATATTCAGTTTTAGAAATACGCTGTCTTGTGGCTTGTAAAATCGCAAAAGATAATTGAGTAAGATTTGAAAGATTTTGACCAATACCCGTCAGCCAAATTCCGTCAACCAATCCATCTATAAAAAGCGCTCCTGTTTTGGAGGCTGCTTCAAGCTGATATTTAGTGTATTCAACAGAATCTTTCTTGAATTTTACCAGTACTGGATTCTTAAGTTTAAGATTTAATAAGTTGTTAATGAATAATCTATATTCATACGTAATATCTGACTGCCCTTCAAAAATGTAAATTGCGTTTGTGTGAATTTCTAGTTGTGAAAAATCTGTTGTTTTATCACATAGAATAAAAATTGCTTCACATTCAGTTTTGAAATTTGGTAGATTATAACTCTTGTATAATGGTATGTATTTTTCTTTATTAATTATTGATGCATATTTATTAGAATCAATAATTAAACGCAACGTACCAGGTATTTCAAAATCTATTTCCTGTTCATCTAAATAAAGGTAGTCTGCTGCAATGTCTTTTATGTGCCATTTATCCAGTTCTACCGAATACGAGTATCCCGCACTAAATAAATTAGCTGGTTTAATTTTAGAAAAATGAGAAAGATCCGCAACAACAACAGGTAAAGATTTATCGCCAATATTAATTAATTTTTGCGTATTTAGTCTTTCAAATTCAAATGGATTCCAGTTTATTTTGTTTTCATTTAAACCATCTTGTTTTTGAAAAGCGCATAATTCTATTAAATCTTTTGCTACTGGTATTTCATTTTCTGCAGGCTCAGTCAGCGAAACTCTAACCGTATCTCCTATTCCATCAAGCAATAAAGAACCAATACCTACAGCACTTTTCACACGGCCATCTTCACCATCGCCCGCCTCAGTAACTCCTAAATGTAAAGGATAAATTTTATTGCGTTCTAACATGGTAGCCATTAATAACCTATACGCTTGCACCATTACCAATGTGTTACTGGCTTTCATGGAAATTATCAAATCAAAATAATTCTCTTTTTCGCAAATCCTAATAAATTCCATGGCAGATTCAACCATTCCTTCAGGTGTATCACCGTATCTACTTAAAATTCTATCTGATAATGAACCATGGTTAGTCCCTATTCTCATGGCGGTACCATGCTTTTTACATATATTGATAAGTGGTTTAAATTTTAATTCTATTCTATTTAATTCAGAATTGTAACTTTCATTCGTATATTCAATCTCTTCAAATTTCTTTTTATCTGCATAATTCCCTGGATTAACTCTCACCTTTTCAATTAGAGTAGCTGCAATCTCTGCAGCATTGGGTGTGAAATGAATATCAGCCACTAATGGAATATCATATCCTTTGGCAAGTAAACCATCTTTAATGTTTTTTAGGTTGTATGCTTCGTTTTTACTTGGTGCAGTTAATCTTACCAATTCGCAACCGGCATCAATCATTCGGATACTTTCTTCAATGGATTTTTCAGTATCCATTGTGTCAGATGTCGTCATGGATTGTACGCGTATTGGATTATCACCGCCAATACCAATGTTGCCAACTTTTACACTTTCCGTCAGTATTCTTTGATATCCGAATATATTAAGTGCATATTTTTTGTGTAATTCCATTGACATCTTATTTGTATAGCAAAAGTAAGGATTTGTATTTCAAATTGCGTAATTCAAAATCCTTATAATTATAATAATTCGTATAAATGTTAGTGTTACAAGAAGAAAATGTTTGTCAATGTGATCAAATATTATTAAATTTGTAATTCTTCAATTTCAAATATGAACATACAAGATATTAAATTCTCTAAAAATCACAACGCAGAGTTTTATAAGGTTTTGCGTCAACGTGTAAGTGAATATTTCAAAACTAACAATATTAGCAGACATGCTAATTTAGGAATGGTGTTGAAAACCATTTTTATGGTAGCTTTGTATTTGGTACCTTTAGTACTTATGCTTACTATAGATTTAGGCACGGGTTACGTGTTGGGTTTATGGGCCTTAATGGGAATGGGAATGGCTGGTATTGGACTAGCGGTGATGCACGATGCTAACCACGGCGCTTATTCTCGCAATAAAACAACTAATAAATTACTGGGTTATTTACTTAACATGGTTGGTGGAAGTGATATTAATTGGAGAATACAACACAATGTATTGCATCACACATATACCAATGTTGATGGAATGGATGAAGATATTGATCCAGGTAAGGTAATGAGGTTTTCTCCACACAAACCAAGATTAAAGATGCACAAATACCAACACATATATGCATGGGGTCTGTACGGACTAATGAGTTTAATGTGGATAATGGTGAAAGACTATAAACAAATTGTTAGGTATAAGAAAAAAGATTTAATCAAAACCCAAGGTGTTAAGTTTTCTACAGCACTTATTGGCATTATAGTCACAAAAGTTGTTTATATGTTTGCAATTTTTGGTCTTCCATTGTTATTAACAGATATCCCATTATATATAATTATTATAGGTTTCTTGTTAATGCATTACATAGCAGGTTTGTCATTGGCAATGATTTTTCAACCAGCTCATTGTGTTCCAACTTCTGATTATCCTTTACCCGATGATTCTGGTAATATTATGGCGGATTGGGCAGTAAGTCAGCTATACAATACGGCTAATTTTGCACCAAAAGCAAAGTTACTTTCTTGGTACGTAGGTGGTCTTAATTTCCAAGTGGAGCATCATTTATTTCCTAATATTTGTCACGTGCATTACAAGCATTTGGCAAAAATTGTAGAGTCTACAGCAACAGAATATAACTTGCCATACAATTCTTTTCCTACTTTCGGAGGGGCATTGAAAGAGCATACAAAAATGCTGTACAATTTAGGCAATTTCGATAAGGCTCCTGCTATTCATTAAAAAATGAACTTTTCGGATATTTACGACCATTGTATCCAGAAAAAAGGTGCGCAAGAAACTTTCCCCTTTGGAGAGCAAATACTAGTATTTAAAGTAGGAAATAAGATGTTTGCACTTATAGATGTAGACAATTCTAATAGTGTTAATCTCAAATGTGAACCTGAAAAGGCAATTCAACTTAGGGAACAATATCAAGGAGTTTTGCCCGGATATCACATGAGTAAAGTTCACTGGAATACAGTTTTATTAAAGGAAGATGTGCCTGATTCCCTTATTAAATCACTTATGGATCATTCTTACGATTTAATTTATAATTCTCTTAGTAAAAAAGTTAAGCAAGAAATTGAATAATGGCGTTCCGAATTGACAAATATGTATGGGCGGTAAGACTGGCAAAAACAAGAAGTCAAGCTGCCGAAATAATTTCAAAAGGAAAAATTAAGCTCAATGGAAGCAACGCAAAGCCATCAAAAGAAGTAAAAGTTGGTGACGAACTTCAACTAATGAAAAACACAGCTGTTTTCACCTTTAAAATAATTGCCTTACTCGATAAAAGAGTTGGTCCAAAATTAGTAACCGATTATATAACCGATACCACAACTGAAGAAGAATTTGAAAAATTTAGATTGTACCGTTTGGCGCAAAGTCAATACAGAGATTATGGTACGGGCAAGCCCAGTAAAAAAGACCGCAGAGATCTTGATGATTTCTTAGAAGATTGGTAATCAATTCAATTAATTTTTTATTTTTATGCCCATGGAAGGAAGAAATCAAATTTTAGATCAAGACATCAACGTAGAAAAAACAAATGGAATTAAAGTAGAAATGGAGTTTCCATTAAATTTTACTTTCAAATTATCCTCATTAGCCAATGATTTTACTGTACAAGATGCCAAAGGTGAAAACATTGCGTATGTGCGCCAGAAAATGTTTAAACTGAAAGAAGCAATTTCAGTATACAAAGATGATTCAAAAACCAAAGTATTGTATAAAATAGATGCCGATAGAATAATAGATTTTAACGCTTCTTACACTTTTACAGATGCCAACAATGAAGAACTAGGTAAGGTGGCAAGAAAAGGCCGTAAATCAATCCTCAAAGCGCTTTATCTTATATTTAATAATAAAAACGAGCAAGAATATACCATTACAGAAGAAAACCCGTGGGCGAAATTTTTTGATGCTATGATGGGCGAAGTTCCAATTGCAGGAATTTTCACAGGTTTGATGTTCAATCCAAGGTATGTAGTAAAGGATACTAATGACCAAATAGTCGCAAGGTTTTCTAAAGAAAAATCAATGTTTGGTCGCAAATTTAAACTTGAGAAATATTCAGATCTATCAGAAGATCAAGCCGAAAGAATTATACTTTCATTAATGATGATGTCATTGTTAGAAAGAAGAAGAGGTTAATTCGTAATTAAATTGACATTTATAAAGTGGGTACTTTAACTAAGTATCCACTTTTTTAATTTTTTTAAGTTCCTTGTCTTCCTCTAAATAATTGCCAACCAAATGTTCATAAAATGATTTTTTATCCATTGCATAAGCAACTGAGAAAGATATAACTGCAGCCAACATCATTGAGAAAACAGAAGTGTGGCGATCCGTCATTTCTAATACCAAAATAAATGAGGTGAAAGGAGAATGAGTAACCCCCGTCATAAATCCTATCATGGCAACAATTATTATAAGATTTTTATATTCCGGTATTTGAAAAATACTTACAATTCCATCTCCCAAAGATGCGCCAATAGCTAAAGAAGGAGCAAAAACACCACCAGCACCGCCAGCAATATATGTAATTATAGATCCAATAAATCTCGCAGGAAAAGTAAACCAAGCTAACCCTCCTTCTTGATTGAATAGTAATTTTGTAATAAGTGGTTTTCCAGAACCTACAGTGTTGTTTCCAGTGAAATAAACTAAAGTCGCAAATATAAATCCACAAATTATAACCCAAAATAATTTTTTACCTCTTGTACTCAAAGCCTTTTTCCACCTAATTATTTTTAATAAAATTTTCGAGAAAATATGACCAGACAAACCAGCAAGGATCGCTGCTATTATAACATATATAAACGCCCATCCTGTCATTGAAGGAACACTAGGAGTGCCAAGGTAAAGATAAGAACCCAGAAATAGTTGTGAGGTTAATCCGGCAATTATAACAGCGACAAATAAATGTGTGCGAATAGCTTGAAGATGAGTTTTACCTAATTCTTCAATAGCGAAAACAATTCCTCCCAAAGGTGTATTGAAGGCAGCTGCCAAACCTGCCGCACCTCCCGAAATCAACATTAATTTTTGATTAATTTTTGGCCAATCAACTGGTATATATTTATTGATAGTATTAAAAATAGATCCCGCGATTTGAATCGTTGGCCCCTCTCTTCCTATTGCGCCTCCGCCAATTAGCATTGTTACACTACTTGCAATTTTCACTACAATTACTCTAAGACTTAAAAGTCGATTTACACCTTTGTTTTGTTTGCCTGCAAGTTGAATACCAGTTAACAATTGAGGAATACCACTACCAGAGGCCGATTGGCAAAATCTATAAACTATAAACCAAGAGATAACAAATGCTATAGGTATGAATATAAAAACATACGCGTTTCTCTCAAATTCTATCTTGGAATGTAAAACTTCAACCCAATGAAAAATATTTGAATAAAGTACCGCAATTAATCCAGTGATGATAGATGCAACCCAAAAAGGAATTGATTGAAGTGTCACAGTACGAAACTCTTCATTTCTAAACTTATTTGTGAAACGACGCCCTAAATTATAAATGGCCGTAAGACCTTTTCCAATAAATTGTTTTAACTTCAATTAATAGTTCCCTTTTTTAAAAACAAGACTTTAAAGTTACTGTTTTTATTGGGTTTGACAGATTATAAAAATTATTTTTCAATAATGCTGTAACAAAATTGAAGTTAAATAGTCTTACTCAAAAACACGCAAACAGGCCGTTTGAAAAAACTTTAAAACTTAGAAATTATGAAAAAAATAATTACAATAGCATTTGCCGGCATACTTTGTTTAAATGCAAATGCACAGGAAAAAGAAAATGATCAAACTCAAGACACAACAAGATTAACTTTTGGTAAAAAAGAGGTTGTCATTTACAGTAAAGATTCTATAGATATTGATATAGAAGATAAAGAAAGAAAAAGTGAAGCACATTGGGCAGGTTTAGAATTAGGATTCAATATCCTTACCAATGCAAGTAACGGGAGCAATTTTCCAAATCATCCATTTTGGGAAAATGACGTTGCTAAAAGTCTTACTTGGAACTGGAATATTGCTGAACACAAATTTAATATTGCAAAAGAATATTTTGGTGTTACAACAGGTTTAGGATTTAGTTTTCAGCAATATGCTATAAAAAACAACTTCAGACTGTATGATAACGTAGACTCCGTTTATGCGATCCAAGATACTGTTACAAAATTTACTAAAAACAAGTTAAAAGTAGCATATCTTACTGTTCCGCTCTTATTAGAATTCAACACAAATATTGATTCTGATAAAAGTTTTTATTTCGCTACAGGAATTATCGGGGGTGTAAGAATTGGTTCTAAAACAAAAATTGAAGGGGAAGAAAACGGAAAAGAATTTCAAAGAAAAGTAAAATCTACTTATGGTTTAAACGCTTTTAGAGCAGATGCAACTGTAAGATTAGGTTATGGCGACTGGGGCTTTTTCGCAAATTATCCTTTGGTTTCACTTTTCGAAAAAGATAAAACGGTAGAAGTAAATCCAATTACCTTCGGACTTACACTAAATTTTTAGGTAGTAACGTAGTTACAGAAAGCAGCAAGTGTCAATTTCTACGGAAGTTGACACTTTTTTTGTGCGCAATTTTATCATTGGAATATAGTGTGAACCTGAAAAATAATAATATTTTCCTATTAAAGAAAGTAAAAACGATTTTTGTTTTTTTGTTAAAAGCATCGTTAAAAGCACCAGGGCACTGAATGATTGTAATTTCAAAGAATTAAAGTGTCTAGAGTCTTCATCTTTAAAAGATATAGATGTGCTTTAGGATTATAATTAAAAAAAAGAAAATAAATGGAAGCAATTAATATTAAAGCATTTACTGACGATGCAGGACAAATCGCAGCCCTAAAAGCGTTTATGAAAGTACTTAAGATAAAATTTGAAGTATCAAGTGAAATGCCTTACGATTCAGATTTTGTAGAAAAAGTTCTTCAAGGCGACAAGGATTTTGAAGCAGGTAAAGGCAGAAAAGTTACTATAGACGAATTGAATAAATTATGGAAGTGATATTTCTACCTCAGGCTGATGAAGATTTAGCTTTTTGGATTAAGACAGATAATAAAGCAGTCCTTAAAAAAATCGCTCAGCTAACGGTTGCTATAATCGATAATCCCAATTTCAGGAGCATTCAAAATAAAGCGCTGGAACGAAGATCTAATTGAATAAAAAAAATGCGCTTTAAATTTCTTCTAAAGTCTTGATTTTTTGGTTCTTTTTGCATCAAGGCAAAAGAACATATAAAGTTTATCGGACGATAGTGAATTTAATTGATAAAAATATTTTACTTCAAAACTTCCACCAATTGCAACATAGTCTCTAACTTCCAATCTGCCAGCACTAATCTTTTATCCATCACATGCGATTTTTCAGGAATACAAACTACATCCATTTTTGCAGCTTTCGCGGAAATAATTCCGTTCAATGAATCTTCAATTACCAAACATCTTTGAGGAGCGACTCCGAGTTCTCTAGCAACTGTTAAATAAACTGCGGGATGAGGCTTTCCAAAATCTTCTAATTCTGCAGATCTTACAAAATCAAAGTAGTGTGCAATGTCTAAAGTATCTAATGTAATTTTTAATAAACGAGAATAACTAGAAGTTGCCAAACCAATTTTTTTACCTTCTTGTTTGCAAAAACCCAACATTTCAAGTACACCAGTTAGTACTTTGCCATGGTTTGAAATTAAGATTTCCATTTGCTGCATAATCATTTCTTCGACTTGCTTTATAGAATAATTTTCCCAACCTTTTTTTTCAAACCAATAGGCTATAACTTCATCTATTCTCAAGCCTGTTGTTTGCTGAAACTCTTCTCTTTTTATGATGCAGTTAAGTGAGCTAAAAACATTTTCCATGGCAATTTTCCACAATGGTTCTGAGTCGATCAGTGTACCATCCATATCAAAAATAACTGCCGAATAATTTTCAAATTCTAGATTTTTTTCCATTTATATGTATAAAGATTTCTACCGTCTAATATTGAAAATTTTTCGTCAACAATGTATGTTTTGTTGTTAATTATATCAATACTTTCTATTTGTGTTATTTTTCCTAATTCTTCTTTTTTCTCAAATACAACTTTATTATTGCGAAAATAATAGATATAAATATGCTTATAACTTATTAAATAAATTTTTTCTCCAAAAAATGTTGCGGCAGTAAATGAATCTTGTAACCAATTTTTTGTACCAGGAATTATTTGGTCAATTAATTTTGCATCATAATCACCGTTGACAATTGGTAAGCTGTAAATAAAAGCTTTTCCGTCAAATGGAGAAGATCTACATTTGGTTACTATGTATAATTTATTTTCCTTGTAAAACATGCTCTCACAATCAAAATATAATGCATTTTCTTCAGGCGGAAATTTCTTTTGTTCGGGATAATGAAAAGATATTATTTCAGCTTTAACATTAGATTTTTTTAAAATATTTAGATAACTTACTTTATATATTTTTAAATCTTTTCGTTGGTTGAGGTTGTTGCCAAAATCACCAATATATAAATTGCCTTTATCGTCTTTTGTTATATCTTCCCAGTCAACATTCGTAGAAT
>JBBSUQ010000082.1:0-14147 GCA_038234235.1 Flavobacteriales bacterium | reverse complement strand
GTAAATATTGTCATCAACAGCAAAATAGTATTAATTCAGATTATGATTTAATGAATAATTTTATTACTGGCAGAGTTGCGATAAATAACGGATTGTATTCAGATAGAGATATTGCCATTAACAATATCAGGAAAGAGTGGGAAGATATTGTTGCTTATCAAGCAATGGTTTATTTAAATGAGGCAAGTATTTATTTTGGCAATGACGATGCTAAGTATTTGCACAATATTACTTTGGCTTATGCCTTTGTCCGAAATTTGAAATACGCACCAGTGCTTACTCAAAGAATCAATATTAACGAATATTCTACCTTGTTGCAGATGTTTCCAACTAATTTTTGGAATATTACAGTACAAGATATAAATGCAATTAAAAACACTTTGGATGCTAAATACTAGAAAATTTAAATTAATATTTGCGATATTTCTCTTAGCAGGAGGGCTTTTAATTTCCTGTAAAAAGAAAAAAGTAGAAGAGCCTGATGCGGTTTTCAATAAGAAAGAATTGCTTATTAACTTGGCTGATAATGTAATAATGCCCGCCATGAGTTCTTTTCAAAGTTCAATTGTTGCTTTAGAAATTGAACTTACATCATTAGAAAATACGCCAACTTTAGGTCAGTTTGATAATTTTAAAAATGCTTGGAAATCTGCCTATTTAAGTTGGCAACACATTAAAATATTTGACTTCGGACCGATAAAAAATGCTGGTTTTAAAAGCGCAACAGCAACTTATCCTTGCGATTCTGTTAAAATAATAAACAACATCCAAAGTGGCGCTTATAATTTATCAAGCATAGAAAATATTGATGCCATAGGTTTAACTTCAATGGATTATCTTCTTTATCAAAACAATGCATTGGCCGATTATCAATCAACAACAAACTACCGTTTATATGTTCGTGCAGTTGTTGACAAGTTATTAAATGAAACCAATCAAGTAAAATCCGCATGGGATGCATACAGAGCAACTTTTGTAGAATCTGACGGCACAGCTTCAACATCTGCATTTTCTTTATTGGTAAATGAATTTACAAGAGATTTCGAACTTGCAAAAAATGCCAAACTCGGCATTCCAATCGGAAAACAAAGTTTAGGAATATTAAGACCAGAATATTTGGAAGTGAGAAGAAGCGATTTTTCATTGGCGTTATTAAAAGAAAGTGTAGTTGCATTGAAAAATACTTACTTGGGTGCAAGTGGCAAAGGTTTCGACGATTACTTAATTTTTCTTGAAAAAACTTCTCTAAATCAAAGTATTGTTGGCAATTTCGATCAATCTATAAATGGTTTGGCAGCCATTTCAACTGACTTTGAAACTGCCATGACAACAAATTTTTCTGATTTAAATAATGTTTATTTAATAATGCAAAATCAAGTTGTAAATATCAAAACCGATATGCCATCAGCGTTTGGAGTGCTCATCACCTATCAGGATAACGACGGTGACTAGAGCGCAAAGTTTTTTTCAAAATATCGTAAATCGGCAAGTTTCAATTGCGCCACTCGTAACTTTTAGAATTTTATTCGGATTACTTTTATTTCTCGGCACGCTCCGATTTTTACTAAAAGGTTGGGTGGAAACTCTGTATATTTTACCCAAATTTCACTTCACCTATTACGGCTTTTCGTGGATAAAACCCCTACCCGATTCATGGATGTATTTGCCATTCATTGTCCTTTTAATTTTTTGCTTGTTCTTGGTTTTCGGCTTTTTATACAGAATCACAACCGCCGTTTTATTTCTAACATTTACCTACATTGAACTGCTCGATAAAACTACCTATCTCAATCATTATTATTTTGTTAGCATTGTTTTATTTCTATTAATGTTTATCTCTGCTGCAAAGTATTATTCAGTAGATAACTTAATTTTTAGTCGTAAAACACAGCCGTTAGTTGCGGCATGGGAAATAAATCTTTTAAAGTTTCAAATTGCGTTGGTTTATATATTCGCCGGACTTGCCAAACTAAATTACGACTGGTTATTTAAAGCACAACCACTAAAAATTTGGTTACAGGCAAATCACAACATTCCAATTGTAGGTTCCCTTTTACAGCAAAAAGAAACAGCTTTTATATTTTCATGGTTTGGTTGTATTTATGATTTATTCATTGTGTTTTTTCTCCTCAAATCTTCTACCAGACCAATCGCCTATTTATTTGTAGTAGTATTTCATTTAATAACTTGGCTCTTATTTCCAATTGGACTTTTCCCTTGGATTATGATTTGCATAACAACAATTTACTTTTCACCCATCTGGCATCAAAAATTTTTAAACCGACTGAAAACAATCTTTAAAACTGATAAAAATGAATTGTCTGTATTTCAGGAAAAACCAGTAAAAAATAAAAAATTAGTTTACACTTTACTTTCTGTTTTCATCTTTTTGCAAATTGCAATTCCGTTAAGATATCTTGCTTATCCAGGAAATTTATACTGGAACGAAGAAGGATTTCGGTTTTCTTGGCGCGTAATGCTTATGCACAAACAAGGCAATGCTACTTTTTACATTGAAGATAAAAATCGCCGAATAGAAATAGATAATTCAGATTATCTAACAGAATTTCAAGAAGACCAAATGTCCACTCAAGCAGATATGCAAATTCAATACGCCAAATATCTTCAACAACAATTTTCAGATACAATATTAAAATTCAATGAAACAGAAATCCATCTGAAAAATCCTAAAGTTTATGCCGATATTTTTGTAACACTCAACGGACGGCCTTCACAAAGATTTATCAATGAAAAAATAGATTTATCTCAGCAAAATTACAATCTCAAACACCGAAATTGGGTAATGCCGTTAAATGAAATGAAAACTACAGAATGAGATATTTAATTTTCCATATCGTTTTAATTTCATTCTTTTTAGGATTTTCCCGTTCTGGATTTTCTCAGATAAAAGGAAAAATTACAGACGAACAAAAAGTTGAAATTCCTGGAGTTCGAGTTTTCAATTCAACACAAAACTTCAACGCAAGCAGCGACCTCGATGGGAAATTTTACATAAAAGCAAATATCGGAGACACATTAAGGTTTACTTTATACGGATTTGACACCGTAATATTAAAATTAGAAAACAACGATTTTTTAAAAATTGAATTGCCAACTTTTATCACTGAAGTTGCCGAAACAAATGTGATAAGAAGCAATCTCGAAGGTTTTAATGTAGGATTTTTGCCGACCATTCGCGGTGTAGAAATTTTCACTGGAACAAATGCAGTTATAGAACTGTCCAACCTCAACGGAGCAAAATCTACTGGCAATGCAAGAGAAATTTTTGGGAAAATTCCTGGGTTAAATATTTGGGAATCTGATGGGAGTGGAATACAAATTGGCATTGGTGGCAGAGGCCTAAGTCCCAACAGAACAGCAAATTTCAACACAAGACAAAATGGTTACGATATCTCTGCCGATGCCTTGGGTTATCCTGAAAGTTATTATGTTCCGCCTTATGAAGCATTGCACGCCATAGAAATTGTAAGAGGTTCTGCTTCGTTGCAATACGGTACTCAATTTGGCGGTTTGCTCAACTTTGTAATTCGCGAACCAGCAAAAAATAAATTTGAATTTACGACAAGAAATACGGTTGGCTCCTATGGCTACTTCGGAATATTCAACAGGATAACAGGAAGTGTTAAAAGATGGGAGTATCAAATTTACCATCAATATAAAAGTGGAAATGGTTACCGGAAAAACAGCTCATTTAACCAACAACAATTATTTGCACAAGTGGTCTACAATGTAAACGAAAAAATTAGAATCAGTACAGAATATACACACATGGATTATTTAGCCCAACAAGCTGGTGGCCTTTCAGATGCTGAATTTGAAAAAGATCCACGACAAAGTAACCGAGATAGAAATTGGTTTCAGATAAATTGGAATATCTTGGCAGTTAGGGCAAACTATAACATCAACAACAAAACAACCTTCAATGCTAGAGTTTTCGGAATGTTGAGTTACAGAAGTAGTTTGGGTTTTCTTGGTAAAATAACACAAGCCGATCCAGGTGGCACTCGTGATATGATTGATGGAGAATTTGCCAACTATGGCGCGGAAATTAGAATATTGAGAAGGTATACAAGCAAAAAATCAGATTTTAAAGGAGCAATTTTAGGAGGCGCAAGGTATTATAAAGGAAGCACTACCGCCAATCAAGGAAAAGCAACGGATGGAACAAATGCAGATTTTCGTTTTAAAAATGTTGATAATTTAGAAAATTCAGCGTACAGTTTCCCTTCTGAGAATTTGGCCTTTTTTGTAGAAAATATTAGTTATATCACTAAAAAATGGACTGTAAATACAGGTTTTCGTTTTGAAAATATACAAAGTTCAGCTAAAGGATATTTTAAACAATATGCCGTTCATCCTGTGAACATGGATACGCTTGCGGTTTATAAAATTGAAAGTGAAAAAATAACTAAGCGCAACGTTCCCCTATTTGGTTTCGGTAGTAGCTACAAATTAGGCACTCGAAACTCTCTGTATGTAAATTTTACTCAAAATTACAGAGCCATTAATTTTACAGACATCCGTGTAGTAAATCCAAATATTGTAGTAGACAGCAACATACAAGACGAACATGGATACACTGCTGAACTCGGTTATCGCGGTTTAAAAAAATCTTATTGGATTTATGACATGGCACTTTTTTATGTTTATTACGGAGATAAAATTGGATTGGCGCCTAAAGTTGGAACAACCAAAAAAGAACGTACAAATATTGGAGATGCACAAAATTACGGTCTGGAACTGTTCACCGAATTCGATATTTTAAAAGCTTTAAACGACAGCACTTTACATGGATTATCTGTCTTCACAAATATATCTTGGATAAACGCAAACTATATTCGTTCGAAGGAAAGCAATTATATAGGTAAACAAGTGGAATACGTGAGCCAATATATCTTGAGAGGTGGCATAAAATACAAGTACGATAATTTTGCGATCCAAATTATGGCTTCCTATAATTCTCAACAATTCTCTGATGCCAGCAATGCTGTTGAACCTTCTGGAGATGCCGTTATTGGTTTGGTTCCATCTTATTATGTTGTAGATTTTTCCGCAAATTGGTCGTTCAAAAAACAATGGAAACTAGAATTAGGAATAACTAACCTCACCAACAATTCCTATTTCACCAGAAGAGCCTCAGCTTATCCTGGTCCGGGAATTTTACCAGCCGACGGCCGAACGATATATGGTACGTTGCAATGGCAATTTGGGCGATAAATTTATTGAATTACAAAATTTTTGAATTGTAGGGTTCATGGCATGTCCAATTGTAGGTTCATGGCATGGGTTAATTGTAAGTTCATGGCATGGGTCAATTGTAAGTTCATGGCATGCTACAAACCACATTCATCGTGAAAATACAACCTCGACCCGCATGTTTTTTTTCTGGGATTCATCATCGACTTCATCTACCAATTTTTTGTTGTTGCTAAAACCTTCGCATTCCATTCTCCTGCTTTGGATGCCATTTTTCATTAAATAAACCTTCACTGCAGTTGCACGTTGCAGGGAAAGTTGATAGTTAGAAAAACAACAAACGTGACCATTCAATTTTAGTTTTAAGGTAGAATCTCCTTTCATAACATATAACAATTCCCCTAAAATCATTTCCGAACCAGGAACGAAAACCGACGAAGTAGTTAAAAAATTGATGCGCAGTGGAATGGACGTATTCAATTTAAATTCTTTTTCTACTTTGTAAATAATTATGTCTACCCTTCTAAAATCTTTGTCTTTTAAATCATTTGTGAATTGACTTTCATTTAAATTAAAAGTATCGATAAAAACTTTTTTTAGATTGCTGGAATTTACAATTTCTAATGCGGTAGAAATTCTATCGCTCGCCAGTTTTTTATTAAAAGCGACATTGCCAACAGTATCTGTAAAACCTTTAATTTGAATTTTCATATTGGCCAATTCAGGTAGATTTTTCAAATTATTCAATTTTCGCAAAATGGTTTTTTTAGCAGAATAGTCGAATTTCCCAAAAGCAAAAAACATAGAAATGGAATCTATTTTTGTGTTTTTGAGTAAACTTTGAGAAATGGCCTTGTTAGAAACCGAGGTGAATAATAGAATCAGTAAAACAAAAAATATCTTTAATGATTTAACGACTTTAAAAGCTTTTAATCTCAAATTAAACATTCATCAATTTTTTAACTTAACAATTTTATTCGTTAATAATACGCAAAAATTAAATTCTGTTACAAATAATAGTAGACACCATTCGTTTGACGTCTCTACAATTATTTGTATTTTTGTAATCTCAAATTTTTACATAATTCTTCAATATGAAAATATTAGTTTGTATCAGCAAAGCCCCAGACACTACCTCTAAAATTTCTTTTACAGATAACAATACAAAATTCGACGAAAATGGAGTGCAATTTATTGTAAACCCTTACGATGAATGGTATGCCCTAGTGAGAGGTTTAGAATTAAAGACAGAACACGGAGGAACTGTAACAATTATTTTGGTGGGAACAGCAAGTGATGAACCAATAATGCGCAAAGCTTTAGCCATTGGTGCTGATGATGCTGTGAGAATAGACAAAGATCCTAAGGATGCATACAATACTGCAATGCAAATTGCAAAATACGCCAAAGAAAACGCCTTTGATTTAATTTTGACAGGTAAAGAAACCATCAATTACAACGGTTCACAAGTTGGAGGTATGTTGGCTGAAGCTTTAGAAATGCCTTTTGTTTCACTGGCTTCTAAATTAGATATTAAAGGTTCAACAGGAAAACTAGAGAGAGAAATTGTTGGTGGAATTCAAGTTGTGGAAGTGGAATTGCCATTTGTGGTTTCATGTGCAAAAGGAATGGCAGAAGCTCAAATCGCTAACATGCGAGGAATAATGGCCGCAAGAACAAAACCTTTAAATGTCATTCCTGCAGCTGAAATTGAGGATTTAACAAGTTTCATTTCTTATTCTACTCCAGAAGCTAAAAAAGCAGTTAAAATGATTGATCCAAACAACATGGATGAGTTAGTAGAATTGTTGCACAATGAAGCGAAAGTAATTTAAATTTAAAAAAATTATCAAAATATTTATGTCAGTATTAGTTTATATACATAGTTCAGAAGGTTTGGCAAAAGCAGCATTAGAGGCTGTTACTTATGCCAAAAAATTAGGCGATGACGTTGTAGTCGTTACAAATGGTAAAGCTTCAGAAGAAAAATTGTCGACTTTAGGAAAATATGGTGCTTCAAAAGTTTTGGCGGATCGTAATTTAACAGAAGATAATGTTGAGCAACTTACAAAATTAGTTGCTGCAGCCGCAGAAAAAACCAATGCGAAAACTATTATTTTTTCTCATGATTTAATTGCCAAAGGCGTTGCGCCGAGATTGAGTACTAAGCTTAAAGCTGGATTGGTAAGTGGTGCCATTGCAATTCCTACAGCTGAAGGAACGAAAGTGAATATTTTTTCGGGAAAAGCATTTGGAATGGTAAAAGTCAACACCGATGTAAAGATAATTTCCTTATTGCCCAATAGCATTCAACCAGAAGAAACTGGAGGAGCTTGCACAGTTGAAGATTTTACAGGTAATTATGGTGAATCTCGTGTAAAGATTTTGGAAACCAAAGTACCTGAAGGTGAAATTCCTTTGCCAGAGGCAGAAATAGTTGTTTCAGCTGGAAGAGGGTTAAAAGGTCCTGAAAACTGGGGAATGATTGAAGAATTGGCAAAATTACTTGGAGCAGCAACAGCATGTTCTAGACCAGTTGCAGATATTGGTTGGAGACCTCATCACGAGCATGTGGGTCAAACTGGTGTCGCTATTCGTCCAGATTTGTACATTGCTGTTGGTATTTCTGGAGCAATTCAGCATTTGGCGGGGGTTAATGGATCCAAAAAAATTGTAGTAATTAATACTGATCCAGAAGCTCCATTTTTCAAAGCAGCAGATTACGGAGTTGTAGGAGATGCTTTTGAAGTAGTGCCAAGACTTGTTGAAGCCGTTAAAAAATTTAAAAGCAACAATTGATATTGGATAAGAAATAGTATTTTTATAGCACAGTTAGAAGTATGAATATCATAATTCAATGATTTTTTTACTTCAATAAACTAAATATAAAAGCGAAAAGTCCATAACGAAGAATGAAAAAAGTTAAACTTGAAATCGTAGGATTGTCTTACTCTCAAACACAATCAGGAGCTTATGCCTTGGTTTTGTCGGAAGTAGGAGGAAACAGAAGATTACCAATTATTATAGGTGGCTTTGAAGCGCAAGCAATCGCCATTGAATTAGAAAAAATGGTCCCAACTAGACCTCTTACCCACGATTTATTTAAAAGTTTCGCAAATTCTTTTGCAATTAAAATAAAAGAAGTTGTTATTTATAATCTTTCTGAAGGAATTTTCTATTCTAAGCTAATTTGCGAAAAAGATGGTCAAACAACTGAGATAGATGCAAGAACATCTGATGCCATTGCAATTGGTGTGCGGTTTAATTGTTCAATTTTTACTTTTGAAAATATACTTTCTAGCGCTGGCATTTTATTAGATGAATTAGAAAGCACTGATACACCAGAAGATTGGGATGAAGATGATGCTGAGAAAGGTGTGGAAGTAACTAAGCAAGACATTCCTTTAGATGAACTCGAAAAGCAATTAAATGATGCCATTGAAAGTGAAGACTACGAATTAGCCTCTAGACTAAGAGACGAAATAAATAAAAGAAGTGCGTCTTAAGCAACTACTTTTTATAATTTGTTTTATCCTTCTAGCAAATGCAAGTTGGTCTCAAAACAAATTTCAAGATCAAAAATACAATAGAAAAAGCTTCAGTTTACATCTTAAAAAAGATGGCAAATTCAAAAACAATGACACACTGCTTTCCAACTTTAAATCTGGCACTTACGAATTAGTAGGTAAAAATTTAATTCTGACGTCCAAAGTTAATGACACCATTACAGCAACTGAAAAATTAAATCTTGTTTTTTCTTCTCCCAATAAAATTACCTTAGCCAAAAATGATCAAAGATTTTCATTTCACGACGAAGAAAGTACTTCGAAAAATATAGGAATATCGTTTAATTCCATTTTTCGAGGAATAATTGGATTATTGTTCTTATTCCTTGTGGGTTACTTATTTAGCAGGAGCCGAAAAGACATCAATTGGAGTACAGTTATTCGCGGAACTTTACTGCAAATTATACTGGCAATTTTAATTTTAAAAGTTCCGTTTTTCTCAGGAATTTTTGAATGGTTGGCAAAGGCATTCGCAAGGGTAATAGATTTTGCACATGAAGGAGCAACATTT
The DNA here is from genome assembly GCA_038234235.1 of Flavobacteriales bacterium. Classification (GTDB taxonomy): domain Bacteria; phylum Bacteroidota; class Bacteroidia; order Flavobacteriales_D; family Crocinitomicaceae; genus JBBSUQ01. The sequence goes on along the minus strand of JBBSUQ010000082.1, from coordinate 4,853 downwards.
CTTTTTGGAGCGGGAGACTACATGGCACCAATGCTGAAAAATTTCGCTTTTTGGATTTTACCATCGGTAATATTCTTTTCGGCACTTTCAAGTGTTTTGTATTATTTCGGCATTTTGCAGTTCATCGTGAAAGGAATGGCTTATGTTATGAAACGTGTATTGGGCATTTCTGGATCTGAATCCGTTGCAGCAGCAGCCAATATATTTATCGGACAAACTGAAGCACCTTTGCTTGTTAAGCCGTATTTAGGTAGAATGACGAAAAGTGAAATTCTTTGCTTGATGGTTGGCGGCATGGCTACAATTTCAGGTTGAGTTTTAGCAGCCGTTATTGGTATTTTAGGTGAAGGAGACAGTTTAAAAGAATTGTTTTATGCCAAGCATTTGCTAACGGCCTCAATAATGTCTGCACCAGCCGCAATAGTTTTTGCAAAAATGCTCGTTCCCGAAAAAGAAAAAGTAGATGAAAATTTATCGGTTTCAAAAGAAAAATTAGGAACAAATGCGTTAGAGGCTATAACAAATGGTACAACAGACGGACTAAAATTAGCAGTAAATGTGGGTGCTATGCTTATAGTATTCATCAGTTTGGTAGCACTTTGCAATTATTTTCTCGGTAAAGTTGGAGACTGGACACATCTTAATGGAGTAATTGCCAAAGGTGGAATGTACAATACTTTGAGTTTTGAGAGCATCGCTGGATATATACTTTCTCCTGTAGCTTGGGTTTTAGGAGTAGAATGGCAAGATTGCATGTATTTCGGTCAGCTGTTAGGAGAAAAAACAATTTTGAATGAGTTTATAGCTTACCCACATTTGGGTCAAATACAAGATGAACTTTCACAAAAAACTGTGATCATGTCCACTTATGTACTTTGTGGGTTTGCAAATATTGCATCTATTGGTATTCAAGTGGGAGGAATTGGAATTTTGGTGCCAGAAAAGAAAAGTTTGTTAGCCAAATATGGTGGTTTAGCACTTTTAGGTGGAACTTTGGCTTGTATGTCTACTGCGGTTTTAGCTGGAATGTTATTTTAGGGTTTATCTTTTAAAATCATATCATCCCTTAAGGATTCATTTTTTTTAAAAAATATATTCAACGAACCTTTAAATACACTATCTAATTATAACTTTAGTTTCAATCACATTACTAATATTCAATGCTCTATCAATGAGTATTACTTTGTACATTATTGTGTCGTTGTCACCAGAGAAAGGATTGTAAAATATGGGCTCAATTTCGACATCCATTTCCCCCGAAAGAGATTTTTCTTTTCCGGTATAAATAGGTTTTAGTCTAATTTTAAAAACAATAGAATCACCATTTAAATCGTAACCAGGTTGCCAACCAAACTCGTCGTTTTTCTCGTAATATTCTAAAAACAAATTGTGGTAATAGTAAGAATTGTTGTCATAAGGATTTTGATTTTGCTCATCAGACAAACCAATATCTCCTTCGCCATCTTCAAAACTAAAAATCAAACGGCCAGAATCGCCAGAAATTAAAAATCTTTGAACTCGATATTTGGGGTTGAGGGAAATTGCTCATTCTTCTTACAAGAAAAAAGGAAAACAGAAAATAAAATAAATGAGAATGTCTTTTTGAGCACCTACAAATTTAAATAATTAATTTCAAAATGTATCAGGGCATCTTTTAACTTGGGCATTGCTAAAAGTTTAAACAAAAAAAGTCCGACCTCATTTCTGAAGTCGGACGGTGGCGAATATTGATAAAATTATATTATAACTTTACTATACGCTTTATTACTATACCTTCTTTAGATTTCAATTCAAAAAAGTAAACACCAGCCTGCATTGTTTCCAAAGAAATTTTGTCACCTGAGTTTATTGTTTTTTCATCGATTACGATTTTGCCATTCGCATCCTTCACAATCAGTATTGCATCAGTTAAATTAAAAGATACCGAAACTTGATTACTTGTTGGATTTGGTGCAATTATTAATTCTATGTTGTCTGCAAGTTCATTTAAACCAACTGTAGAAATCACAATGCAATTAGATGTATCTGAACAAGAGGTTGCAGAAGTTCCAATTACAGCATACGATCCGTTAACTGTTGGCGTAAAGTTTTGACCATTAGCACCAGTTATTGCTCCATTTGTTGCACAATCTATCCATTGATAAGCATTGGCAGCAGTGGATGTAAGCATTATTCCAGATGGATTTGAAGCTACCACATTTGGCGAATTGTTTATTGTAAGATTTAAAGTAACAACTGAATCACAACCATTTGCAGCACCACTTGTATAAGTAAAAGTTGCTGAACTGTTTGATGAAGTGTAATTATTTCCATCTATCCAAGTATAAGAGTTACATGAAGATTGTACATCAGTTGATGCTGAAGGATTTAACACGGTAACATCTATTTGTGATCTTTCACTTTCACAACCATTTGCATTGGCACTTGAAACATAATATGATGTAGTTCCGGCTGAAGCAGCAGATGGTGTTGGAGCTGTCGTAGTTCCTGTTCCACCTATTGCAGTTGTGTACCACATTAAATTACTTCCTGAAGCCGTAAGTTGACTTGGAGTTTCATTTAAACAATATATAGTGGTGTTTCCAACAACTGAGGGTTGATTAGGAATAATAACTCCACTAGACACAGGAGAACTTGCTCTCCAATTGCTTGAAGCCAAATTCAAATCAAAATTATTAAGCGTACCATCAAATGCATTCGTTGTTGCATCAGTTAAAGTAGTAATAGTAGGATTGTAAGTTGCATCTGCTCCTTGATTGAATTTATAATAAGTAACTAAACCAGTAGAACTTGCATCAATTTCACAATCTTTTGTTCTGTTTATTTCGTCAATTGGTCTTTTTATGTTCCAAACTCTGAATTCTTCTAAGTTACCGTCTAAGAACTTGAAATAACTGCCACCATTAGATGCAGTTCCTAAAGTAGTTACTACTGTTGGTGTAAGATCAGAAGGTACAGAGTAATTGCCGCTTGCAGTAATGTCTAATACACCATCAATGTATAAATTGGCAGAAGTATTGTCAAAAGTTACTGCTAAATGATACCATTGATTGGCTACAAGAATTGTGTTGCTAACAAAAGAGCTTGTATTAGAAGATTGATAATATATTTGTCCTGGATTAACTGTTCCAAGACCACCACCAACTGATAAATACGAGTACGAATTCACAAAATCATTTTGTTTCAAGCAAATAGTTTGATCTACAAGTGATTCTAAATAAACCCAAGTTTCAATAGTTCCAGTTGCTAAATTATTTATTGCTGCTGTTGGAATTAAAACATACTCAGATGTAGCACCAAAATTTAAATGTGTAGCATCCATTGAATCTGCAATACTTACAAGAAATTCGCCTTTTGCAGTTTTACAACCACCAGCTGTAACTTCAGTAAAAAAGTAGGCTGTTGTACCTAAAGCAATTGTTGAAGGTGTAGGTGTTGCAACAGCCATTGTACTGTTTACAGAATTATACCATTCTGTTCCTACATTTCCTGTTGTGAGAGGAATAGCAGTTGCATTTAAATCATACGTTAAACTTTGCGAAGCCGGGGTAAGTGGTGAATCTTTTAGCCAATTGGAAGATGTTCCAGTCAAGGCAAAACCATTTAATATTCCATTGTAAGGTAAAGCAGTAGCGTTTATGGCAGTTGTTACGCTGGCATTATTTCCAGCATCCAAACCTTGGTTGAAATGATAACAAGCAATCAAATTGGTTTCGTTACCCACCAGTTCACAAAAACGAGTGTTGTTTATTTCAGTAACTGTTCTAGAGGCACTCCAAAATCTAACTTCTTCGATACTACCATAAAACTCTTCACTAAATCCCGATTTTCCTATTTGATATGTTTGCGAAGATAATGGTAGAGTGTATGCTCCAGTTGCAACACTACCTACTTGCACCCCATCCAAATAAATTCTTAAAAAACCTCCGCCAAAATTCATTGCAACATGGTGCCAAGTATTTGCTGAAACTAAACCTGCTGCCGAAGTTGTGCTGAAAGCTCCGAAACCTATAAAACCATCTAATGTACCATTATTTATTCTTAAATTAAATTGAGTACTACCGCCTGAATGATTGTTAACAATTGTTTGAAAACCAGTAGCATTATCAACATTAATCCAAGCTTCTACAGAAAATTGATTGGCTCCGTTTAAAGAAGTAGTCAACCCTAAAGGTAAATTTACAGCATTACTGGCATTGTTAAAGTTCAATACGTTAGCAGTGGCAGCTTCAATTATTAAAGTATAATCTTCTATTTCGCCGTAACCAAAACTCGATATGTCACAAGATGCTGTTGATGATATATTTGCATTATAAACACAACCAACTCTCATTCTTGTTGCGCCTGAAAGTGCATCAGAAGGCACATTTATATTTATTAATTCTGACCCGTTAGCAGTTGTTACATTATTGTTTGAGTAAAATTCGCCAGCATCGTCAAAGTCATTGTCTTGGTTCCAATCTACCCAAATTCCAACCCCTTGTCCATAAGTTCCAACTGTCACAGTTGCCGTGTAACTATTAAAAATAGTTAGTGATGTACTCATTGCTGTAAAATCTCCAAAGCCTAAAGATGAACATCCCGAACTTATATTCGATATGCCGTTCAAAGAAAAAGAATTTATTTGATCACCATAAACACAACCAGTTCCAGTGTTTGGAGTGCAGTATTGGCCGAATGAATTGCCACTAACTGCTAAGATTAAAAAACTGAGTAATAAGTGTATTTTGTTTTTCATTATGTATTAATTTATAAGTTTACAATTTATCGAGCGCAAGAATTTCGCTTTGGAAAAGCACAAATTTATGCTCGCCAAAAATATTTATAATAAAACTTTTTCTCAGTTTTTTGGT
>JBBSUQ010000081.1:0-14165 GCA_038234235.1 Flavobacteriales bacterium | reverse complement strand
TGGTTTCCAACGGTAGGATTATTAGGTCCAAATGTTTGCCCAAATGTTTGTCCAAAAAAAAGACAAAATATAATAGATGCGAAAGTTTTCATAATTTATGTTTTATATTCTTAATACGTAAAAACTATGTAAAGGGATGCCTCAATCTTAAAAATAAATTAAAATTTTAATATTGAATTAACATTTAAAAAGTTTTTCTAATCCGCCATTCTTTAGGATACATGTTGTTAAATCGGTTGCCTAAATGTTTAATCCAACCTAGCGGTTCGTTTAAATAACAAACAAGATAATAACCAATTTCACCTTCTAAAGGAAAGGTTTCACCTCGTAAATATTTTTGAGCTAAATTTTTATCTAGTTCAATTAAATTTTGAAATTCTAAAAGTTCTGCATCGAGTGCCAGTTCTTCTGACGGAATAATTTTGTTTTTTAATATTTCTCCTATTCTAGTTCCCATTTTCAAAATTCTTAAAGATTGCTGCAACGTCATAATTTCCAATTCATATTCTGAAGGAATAGAAAGTAGATGAGTTTTGTCTGAATTATCTATCCATTCAAACAGGAGGTTTTTATCATTTCCTTTTACAAAATCTTCGACGTTCCAATCGTTCTTAGCAAGGTAAAAGTTTTTACTTGTATTTGACTTTTGTTTTAATTTCTCTGGTGTTTCAAGTTCCGGTTTTTGGAGTACCGCCAAATAAAACCCTTCCGTTTCAACTCTGTTGGGCAGGCAATAATTTCCAATTTCTTCCCTGCCAGCAATAATTTCTTTCGGTAAATGGACATCTATAATTTTTCCATCAAATTCTTGCTGTAACCACTTCACATTTTCTTCGTTTTCCAAATTATTAAATGTACATGTAGAATATATGAGATAGCCTCCAGTCTTCAAAGTTTGCCATGCATTTGCCAAAATTCGTTTTTGTCTGGCTGCACAAAATTCCGGACTATCTTCCTTCCATTCCGTTCGAGAATTGGGATCCTTTCTGAACATTCCTTCGCCAGAACAAGGTGCATCAACAACAACAACATCAAAAAATGACGGCAGTTTTTGGAAATCTTGAGAATCATTATTGGTGACAATTGTGTTGTTTCCTCCCCATTTCACTAAATTTTCTCTTAAAGTTTTGGCTCGTGAATTTATAACCTCATTGCTTACCAATAAACCTTTATTTCCTAAAAATGATTTTATCAATGTAGACTTTCCACCTGGCGATGCACATAAATCCAATATCACAGAATTTTCAGATAAATTCAAATTTCTAAGTACGGTATCTAAAGTCATGCTGCCAGCTTCTTGCGGATAATAAGCACCGGCATGGAACAGTGGATCGGAAATATAAGATGGTCTTGTTTCTAAATAAAATCCGTTTTCACACCAATCTACTGCTTTATTGTAAGGTAAAATTGCTTTTGTTTTTTTAGGATTTAAGCGCACAGAAATAGGGGAGTCGGTATCCAAACAAACACAAAAATCCGGACCAAGAAATTCATCTTTTTCAACTCTCGCTACAAAAGCTTCGGGTAAATTAATTTTCGTCATTTTCAATTAATTTTATTTGACAAAAGCGATTCGTTTTATCACTAATTTTTACTTTTTCTGAAATGCAAATCTTACTCAACCAAATAATTTTATTGGAATCCTCAACCACAAAATGCGATTTTCTATTTGCACTCGGAATTTTTTTATCTTTTAAAATTTTAGAAACTAGTTTTTTATTTTGCATTCCAAGTGGCGTCATTTTATCACCGGTTTTATAAGGGCGAATGTGTAGTTCTCCTTCAATTTTATCAGCGTCAACACAAATAATATCATCGTTATAAAAATTAGCGGGTCTTTCTAAAAATTCTATATTTAATTTAGGAATATTTACCAAGGATTCAAGCATAAAACAATCCTTTCCTAAAAACAATTTTCTTTCATCTTTAAAAAATATAAATGTTCCTTTCGTCTGGCTTTTAGCCAATTTATCAAGTGCAACTACAAAACTAGATTTCTCTCCTAACTGCCTTGCCAATTCTATTTTTCTGTGTATGTCTAGTTCAATGTAGGTGCTAATTTTTAAAATCTTATCGCGTAAAAAATCTTCTACAATAGGTTTAATTTCACTTTCTATTTCCAAAGTTTTTCTAAGAAAGTGTTTTTGAAGTAAATGAATTTGATTTTTAACTTCACACTTATTCTCGGCTAAAAATGGAAGAATTATATTCCGTATTTTGTTTCTTGAATATTTACTGGATTCATTACTCGCATCCACTCTAAACGCTATATCATTTTCTAATGCGTAATTTAAAATATCATCTTTACTGAAGTTCAATAAGGGTCTTAATCTATTCTCAGAAATTTGAGACATTCCAGCCAATCCTCGCATTCCGGAATTTCGGGCAAGTTTTAAGAAAAAATCTTCAATTTGGTCATCGGCATGGTGGGCAAGTAAAATGTAATTCAGTTTTTTTTCACTTAAAATTTTCTCAAAATACTTGTATCTAATTTTTCTAGCTTTCTCCTGTAAATTCGATTCTTGTAAGGCTTTTTTTTCACTTTCGTTTAATTGATAAATATTACATTGGATATTATAATTAGAACACAATTCTTCCATAAAAAATTGGTCTTTTTCAGAGTCTTCATTTCTTAATTTGTAATTTATGTGAGCTACTTCAAATGGAATTTTTAAACCATACATTAAGTGGAACAAAACCGTAGAATCTACCCCCCCACTTAGTGCCAAAAGAAATTTTTTATTTTTTAAAGGTTTAAAAAATTTTTGAACTTGATTCGGTAAATCACTATTGCTCATTCATGCCGTTTAAGATATGTCCAACTTTTGTCATACACTCTTCATATTCTTGTTCGGCAATAGAATCTACTGTAATTGCCCCGCCAACGCTGCATGATAAATATTTGTTTTTGCTGTTGTAAAGTAAAGATCTAATTACAACATTAAAGTCGAAATCGCAATTGGGTTTAATGTAGCCAATTGAACCTGAATAAACACCTCGTTTAAAATTCTCAATTTCTTCTGCAATTTTCATTGCGCTTATTTTTGGCGCACCTGTCATGGAACCCATTGGAAAAGTTGCTCGAATAATTTCAGTAAAATTCATTTTTTCAGGAACTTTACAAGAGATAGTCGAAATCATTTGGTTTACATGTTCAAAAGTATAAATGGCGCAAAGTTCATCAACTATCACTGAATTGTCCTCAGCAATTTTTGAAAAATCATTACGGACAAGATCAACAATCATAATATTTTCTGACTGCTCTTTCGGGTCATTTTTTAATTTTTCTTTTTGCAGTTCGTTGGCGTCTCCTTCTAGTTTTTTATTTGTTCCTTTTATTGGTTGGGAAATCAATTTTTCACCTTCTTTTTTTAAAAAGCGTTCCGGACTTCCACTAAAAATTGAAAAATCATCAAATTCTATAAAACTAGAAAAAGGTGCTTTTGTTATTTTGTTTAGTTTAAAATAAGCATCGGTAGAATTAACAAATTCAACATTTTCGGCGAAAAATTCTTGACAATAATTCATCTCATAAATATCTCCTCGTTTTAATCTTTGCTGTATTTGCTCAACGTTTTTGAGATAATCATTTTTAGTTGTTCTTGGAGTAAAATCAATTTTATATGGATGGAAATTTTGATCTGTTTCTTCTTCCATAAAATTATTTATAAAATCATACCCTATTGTATCGGGTTTTCCTTGAATAATTGAATAATTTTCCTGACTCATTTTAACCACGTATTTTGGGGCCCAGAAAAACATATCGGGAAAATTCAAGCAATCGTTATTTTCCGATTTTAAATCTTCAATTTCGTTTTTGAGATCATAACCCAAATAGCCAAATATATAACAGTTTGGATGTTCGTCAATAAAGGTTTGAAGTTTTTCTAATGCATTTCCAGAATTGCAAATTAAGGTGTCGCCTTCCCCAAAAGCAAGCATTCCACTTCCGTCGTTTGAATTAAGATATGCCAAAGGAAATTTCCCCATATTGCGAAATTAATAAATAAATGCTGTACTTTTACTGTACAAATTTATCCTTCTACTATGCTTTGCTTTCCATACTTCCATTTAATTAGAACAAAGTGCAGAGAATATTGTTTTTAAAAAAGATTGTTTAAAATGTGCACTAATATTTCAATTCGTTTACTCTATTTGTTTCTTTTTGCCAGTATAAGTGTAAATTTGTATGCCCAAGGCGAAGATACCTTAAAAGTAATGACGCAAAAAAATAAAATTTTTCCTGAAAGTATAGAAAAAGAGGTGTTAAAGGCCTTGTCTTTTTATCCTGAGATGGCAGAAACTCATATCGAGTTTAAATTTCGTGAACATCAGTCGAAGAGTTTTATGCAAGCGCAGCCTAAATTTTGGTCTCTTTTTAGATTTAAAAGAAATAGAAGGTATGTTATCCAAATTTCCGAGGAGTTTAAAATTAAAGATGAGGTTTTTACGGTTGACAGTGTGCCTTCTGATATTTTAATTGGTTGGTTAGGTCATGAATTAGGACATATTTTCGATTATCTTGATCGTTCAACAATTAATTTGTTAGGTTTTGGAGCCAATTATGTTTTCTTTAAAAAATCTGTTAGAACTACTGAAAGATCTGCCGATATAAATGCGATAATGCATGGAATGGGTCAATATATATTTGACACTAGAAGTTTTATTTTAGACAGAACAGATTTGCCAGAAAAGTACAAATTGAAAATTCAAAAACTATATCTCTCTCCACCAGAAATTTTAGAGTTAATTGAAGAACATGATAAAAAAGAGATTAAAGAAATTTTAAAATCTCCGGATCCAAAAGCAGAAATGCATCACAGGCATTGAATTTAAATATATTCAGAATATCAGGGGTCAGAATTAAAGAATAAACAAATTTAATTAAGCAATATTTATTCAGATTTTTTCCATTCGATTACAAATTTTCTCCACTCTTTATATTTATCTTCAGACATCAACCTCTCCATTTTCACTTGTCCACCTTTCTTATTGCTATGAGCATTCCAATCAAAGAAAATATCTGGATCAATAGGTATTACAACAACATTTTTAAGCATACGTGTTCTTGCAACTTTGTAGTTTTTATTAACATCTTGTAAATATTTATCTATTTCAAGTGCCATTTTATCCGCATCTATTTTTTCTTCTAAACCTATGTGCCAGTAATGTGTAAAATCTTCACCATGTCTTATACTAGCTAGCGTATATTCATGAATTTCAACTTCATATTTTTCTTCCAAATGTTTTATAGCATCGTCCATTTTATTAACTGAAAGTTGGGATCCTTCAACATTCAAGAAAAATTTTGTGCGTCCAGTAATTTGAATATGATGTTTTTCTACATCTGTAAATTTTACTGTATCGCCAATCATGTATCGCCAGAGTCCGGAACAAGTACTAATAAGCATTACATATTCAACATCTTTCTCAACTTGTTTTAAATGAAGGGAAGGTGCTGCTTGGTTAAGACTGCCATCTTCTTGAATATATTCTGGTTTAAAAGGTACAAATTCATAATATATGCCATTATCGGTAACCAATTTCATGTCTAAAGAATCTGGTTTGTCTCCAAAAGCAAAAAATCCTTCGGATGCCAAGTAAGTGTTTATGACATGAACATTTTTACCCATCAATGAATGAAAACTCTTTTGATAGGGTTCAAATGCAACACCACCCGATGTGAAAACTTGCAAATTTGGCCAAACCTCATGTATGTCTTTTGCGTTGTGGTGCGCCATAACTTTTTTCAACATTATTTCAACCCAAGAAGGAATGCCAGATAACGAACCAATATCCCATTGAGATGAATTTTCGCAGATTTTTGCAACCCGTTCATCGAAATCTTCCATATTAGAAATTTCTTCACCTGGTTTGTAATAACCTTTAAACCAAAAAGGTAAATTTCCGGTTGTAATTCCGCTAATTTCTCCTTCGTAGTGACCGTTTTTGAAAGTTAAATTAGATGAACTACCCAACATCATCACCTCTTTTTCAAAATAACTAGAAGGAAGGTCATAATTTGCCAATGCCGCAACTTGTTTTAATCCAGATTTTCTAAAAGACTTCAGCATCTCATCCGTAACCGGAATTTTTTTGCTTTCGCTTCCGGTAGTGCCAGAACTCAGTGCGAAATAATTAGGAACGCCTGGCCAAGTTATATCTTTTTTGCCTTCATGCAGAAAGTGCCACCATTCATCGTTTATTTTATCATAATCATGGTAGGGTACTTTTCTTTTAAATTTAATCTTAGGATCAGTAGAGTTCAAGATTTCACTAAAATTGTATTTCTTGCCAAAAGCAGTGTTTTGTGCTTTTTTTAATAAATCTTGCAACACAAGGGTCTGCTCATCAATAGGATTTTCCTTTCGACCTAAAATAAAATTTAAAATTTTAATACCTCTTTTTACTATTGGTCCTAATATCGACATACTTTAAATCGTTCTGCACTTATTAAAACAATCGAGTTTAGATAATGTTTGAAAATATATTAAGCACTTTTTATTCAAGATCCCCCATCATTCCATAAAATAAAACTAATGGGATTGCGAACAATAGAATTTAAAGTTTTTGAGAGGTTCATTTAGTAAATTCATTTAGTAAAATTTATGACACAAAAAAAGCGCTCTCAACTGAAAGCGCTTCACTAAATATTTTCTTATTTAATGCATTTCCTCATCTGTTTGAGCATCAGGAGGAAATAATTTTGGTTCGTCTGCCTTGCCTTGTAGTCTATCTAACAATTCTTCCAATTGAGCAACTGTAAGGCCTTTTGCAATTATTTTTTTGTCCTTGTCTAATACAAATACTCTTGGTGTTGTAAAAATATCGTATGTAAGCTGATAGTTTAAAGATTCCAGTGTTGTGAATTCCGGAACAAATTCTCGTGGATTTTCTAAAGCGGCTACAAACAGACTTTCAGTGACTCCCACATTAATATAAGTAAGATTGTATTTCTTAATGAAGTCTTTCCATTTTTGAAATTCATCACCAACTGCTTTCCCAACCGCGAAAACTTCAATGTTTCTATCTTGCCATTTTTTCGTGTAAAGTTCCCCTAATTTCGGTGTCACTTTTTTACAATGCCCACATTCTGGATCCCAAAAATACAATATTGTATATTCACTTTTTAAGCTTTTAAAATCTCTCCAATTTACATCTGTTGTGTCTCTTAATATAATATTTGGAGGAGTTGCACCCATAACTAAGTTGAGGTTTACTTTAACCTTGTCACAAAATTCTGCTAACTTTTTTTCAGCCATCCAATAAGCTGGAGATTTACCTTCACTATTTTTAGAACAATAATATCTTTCGCCCATTTTCACAAAAACTTTATCCATTCCCATGATGTTACTTTGCTCATAAGAACTAGTAATCCATGTAACAGTATATTTAAAAATTTCTGATTTAGGGTCAAGTCTGTCACAAAAATCAAAAGCGTATTTTATAATTGTATCCCAGTGTTGAACCAACATTGTTTTGCCAAAATACTGCGCCAGTTTGTTATGAAAAACAGGAGTGTTTAACAATCTGTCGTCTTTTAAATTAACATTGTCCCAAAAATGTGCTTTAAAATAATTATAGGCAAAGAAAGTATCTATCACTTTTCCGTTGGCATCAACTGGAGCTTCCGGAATTTGAATATCAGATGACATTTTTACAATAGATCCAACCAATTTATCTTTGTTTGTTTCTATTAGATTTTTTTGATACGCTAAAACATTGTCATTAATTGTTTTAATTTCTGAGGTCAGTTTAGTGTATTCAGCTGAACTTTTGTCGTATTCTTTTCTTTTTTCAGACAGTTCATTTGCTTTGGTTTTATTTTCAGTTATATATCTAATGTAATTTATAAAAAGTGTGTTTTCTTCAGATTTTCTAACTTTTAAATCCTTAACTAAATCATTGAGTGAAGTTTCAATATAGATTTCTTCATTGTTGTAAATAAAATCAAAATATTTTTGACTTGGAAAGAATACTGCGAAAACGCCAGGTTTTTGTTTTGAACCATCAAATTCAATTATTCCGTTTTTACTCTGAACAGTATCGGCATAATACATTTTGTCACCGTAATATTTTACTAAATGAACTGTTGTATCTTTTTGACCAATAACCTTAAATCTCATTTTTTGACCAAAGGAAGTGCTTGCTATAAGAGCAAAAATAAAGCAGATTGTAATTTTCATAATGTTAAAATACAAGATATTCTTTTTATTGACGTGCGTTTTCATAATATGGGTTTAAAATTAACCAATCTTTAACGATTGTTTTTAAAATAATTTTTGTCAATTAAATTCACGGAAAATTCCTTTTTTAGCGGTAATGAAACTCGATAATCCGAAAAGAATATAGGCCAATATCATCGCGCCAATGCTAAGCGGTGTAAGGGTTCTGCCTATAAATAATCCGCCAGATTCAAACATGTTATCAAGGAAATACTTTAGGATAAAAAATACTCCTAATCCAATGACAGAAACCAAACCGAAAATACCTAAAAAATATCGGAAAAATTTGCGAATTAAATTTTTGGGATGGTAGCCTAATCGCATCAATGTTCTCACTTCATATCTGTTGCGAGACATAAGAAGTTGCATATATTGAATGAGTACCAAGCCCGAAACTAAAACTGCTATAATAGAAACACTTAAAATAACGAGTATCAATGTGCCAATTACACTTTTTAGTCTGCCAATTACTTTCTCAGAATTTTTTGTTTCTAATCCTCGAGCTTCTAAAAGTTTTTCAACTTGTCCGAATTCATTTTCTTTACCAGAAAGCATTATTTGTGTAATATTTTTCTTTTTTCCATTACTGAAATTTGCGTTACCGTAATCCATAAAAGTTTCGGGAACTAATATGGCAGCAATTTGATTTGAAAAACCAATAATTTTGGCATCTACCCATATTTTTTCATCGCCTTTTTTCAAAGTAAATTTAAATTTTATGTCCATTGCCAATTCATCTGATACTTGTTTCATATTGGAGGTAGTCATAAAAGTATTGAGCATCACCACAAAATCTCGAGGCATAATTATAGGTACAAAATCATCTCCTTCTTTCCAGTGCCACTTTTTAGATTTAACATCCAGAAATTCTGGATATACTGTTTGAATAAAAGTTTCTGTTCTAAAATAGGGCACCATTGGATCACTCGTTTCGAACGAAATATCAAAGTTATTAGACAAAACTGGTTTTACGTTTTCAATAAAATCTTCAGCTTTAATAGTTGCAATTTCATCTTCAGAAAAGTCATTTTTAGATATAAGGTTCGTAACTTTCTTTTGCACAACGATTGTATTGGGACCCAAAATATCTGTTCCCTCGCCAAATTCATTCACTTTAATAAGATAATGAATGGCCGTAACTAAAAAAGTTATACCTAAAAACGCTCCGAATATTGCTATAACGAGTTGTTTAATATCTTGATTTTTAAATAATAGTTTGCTAATCATGGTATTACAATTTTAATTCGTAATCGTAATTGAATTGATGTGTATCACCTAAAGTAGTAAGTACAAATCCAGCATTTATCTGTTCACATCTTTCTTTAATGAGCTTTAATGCTTTTTGAGTATTTTCTTCATCAAGATGAGAGAAAGGTTCATCCATTATTAACCATTCAAACGGCTGAGCCAATGCTCTAATAATTGCCACTCGTTGTTGTTGACCCATAGAAAGTAAACCACATTTCTGATTCCATTTGCTTTCGATATCCAACACCGTTAAGAAATTTCTAAGTTCTTCTTTTGTAAAAGTATTGGTAAGGTCATTTTTTAAGTTCAAGTTTTCTTCAACCGTAAGACTTGGAAAAAGTTGTAAATCTTGAAAAATCACGCTAATTTTTGATTTCCGAATTTCCGTCCAATCACTAACTGAAAGATTTTTTGTGTTTTTTTGGTCAAAAATAAGATTTCCAGCATAATCATTTCTCAAACCAAAAATTGTCGTTGTGAAGGTAGATTTACCTTTTCCACTAGAAGCATTCAGTAATATTTTTTTACCGTTTTCAAGCACTATATTGTTGCCCCAAATACTCTCTGCACCATGCGAAATGGAAGCTAAAGGAGTGGGCATTAAATTTTGAAGTTCGATTTGCATTTTTTTCTAATTATAATTGCTGATTTTCAATAATCATTCCAAGTAGTTAAAATTCTATGAATTAGTTATTTCTGAGTGTAAGTTTAATATTTTTGAAGTCATTTTGTCTGAATAATCAATCCAATAAGCATCTGGATTTCTTTTAAACCAAGTAATTTGTCTTTTTGCGTAACGTCTTGTGTTTTGCTTTATTTTTTCAATTGCTTCATCTTTAGAATTAACTCCTTTAAAATATTCAAAAAACTCAGAATAACCAACAGTTTGCAGTACTCGTGTGTGCTCAAATTCTATCAAACTTCTCACTTCTTCTTCCAAACCAGTATTAAGCATATTGTCCACACGCTCATTTATCCGATTATATAAAACTTCTCTATCATGGTTAATTACTACCGTGATAATTTTATCCCACGGAGTATCTTTTTCTGAATTTTGAAAACCTTTTCTTAATTCGCTCAATTTTTTTCCTCCAGCTTCAATTGCTTCGAGCGCACGTATCAACCGCATTGGATTATGGAGATCTATCTGCTCATAATATTCTGGATCTTTAGTTTTTAATAAATCTTGGAGCACCGAAATTCCTTGTTGTAAGAATATTTGCGTGTATTTTAAATTGATGTCATTATCTGTAGGAATTTCATCCAAACCTTTTGTTAGTGCATCAATATACATTCCTGAACCGCCAACAACAATTGCAACATCGTGCGTTTTAAATATTTCTTTTAACACTTCCGCAGCTGCATTAGCAAACTTTCCGGCGGTTAATTCTTCGTGTATACTATGAGAGTTTATGAAATGGTGTTTAATATTTTGCATTTCTTCTGGGCTAGGTTTTGCCGTACCGATATTCATTTCTTTGTAAAATTGACGGCTGTCTGCTGATATAATTTCAGTTTCAAAATGTTTTGCCAATTCAACTGCTATTTTTGTTTTGCCACTGGCTGTCGGACCGGAAATAACTATTAATGTTTTGATAACTTAAAGTTTAAGGATGTTCTATTAACCATTGCTGATATCTTGCAAATACCGAACGCACATAATGATGGGTCGTTGTGCCTCGCATGGAACCATATTTAACAACTTCATCTCTGTAATATTCCTGTTTTGAAAGATTTAACAGCATAACTTCTACATTATCGTCCCATTTTTGTGGATCTAATTTGTGTTTTCTTGCGAGACTTTGAGCATCTAAAATATGACCTTTCCCCGCGTTATAGCTCGCTAGTGCAAATTTCAATCTTTGGGTTTCGTCTTTAATGCTCGACCAACTGTCAAAATCTTTTACAATTTTTTTCATACCACCCATTATTTGCTCTCGAGGAGGTGAATCTGGATAAACTCCAAATTTAGGACCTACGGCAGGCATAAATTGCATCATTCCATAAGATCCACCGAAACCTATAACGTCTGGATTAAACTTAGATTCTTGATAAGCAATTGAAGCTGGTAATTGCCAATCCCAGCTGTATTTGGCTGCGGCTTCTTTAAAAATATCATCATATATTGAAATTTGTCCACCTTTGAGTTTTGGCATTTCCACCTGATATTTCATTGAAGTTTGAGCTAAATCGAAATATTTATGTTTTATGTAATTGTATTTTGGTTCTAGTGTAAAGTTTTTCAACCAGTCATTCAATCTGGCAGTGAGGAGCGGACAAGATTTTCTTAAACCAAAGGCTACCTTTTGCAAGTAGGAAATGTCAACTGATACATTTAGGTTTTCATAAAATTTTTCATTAATGTCAGCAATATTTCTGTCCACAACAGTATAATCAATTAAACCTTCAGATACCATTTCAATTAATTCTTCTGAACCTATTTGACCATTTTTTTCTTGAATGTAAATAGTGTCACCAATCTCTTCTGAAAGACTATGCAGACGTTTTGCGTAACTTGAATTTTTCCAAACAGTTATCTTTTTTTCTGCCAGTTGACTTGGATCTGTTATAAATTCTGCTGCTTTTTCTTCAGTGTTATCTTCATTTATAGGAGATGCTTCTCTTTGAACCAAAACTTGATTGGTGTATAAAATTGGTACAGAAAAATCTATAACTTTTTTTCTTTCCTTTGAAACTGTAAGGTTTGCTGCAATAATATCACCTTCCCCATTTTCAAGCATTTCATTAAGTAAGTCGAGATTATAAATCACTTTAATTTCGAGTTCTACGCCTAGTTCATTCGCGAAATCTTTTAAAATTTCATATTCAAAACCTGCTTTTTCGCCTTTATAAATAAAATAAGATGTTGATGAATTTTCAGCTAATACAGTTAGTTTGCCCTTTTTTAATATAGCTGGCAAATCTAGTGAATAATCCAAATTACTTTTAAGTTCAATTTTTTTCTTTTCATTTTTACATGAGAAAAGTGTAAAACAGGATGATAGCAGAATAATTATAGCAACTGTAACAAGTTGGGGTAACTGGCATAAAATATTGTAATTTGGTTTTTTTGTCTTAATCATTCAATACCGAAATTACAATAAATGCACTAAACTGAGTCATATTTTTACTTAATTCCAAATTCTTTAATGGCATCTTTCATATAATTGTAGAAAGTAGAAGTAATTTCACTTTCAAATTTTCTATAAACATCAACGCCATGAATCAGTTCATTTGGGAAAGATAATCGATGCGAAACACCTGTGCAGGCTTTGTGTAATCCGCTCAAATTTTGGTATTGCCATAGCCAGTTTTTCTCGGCCATTTTATTCATAACAAGTATAAATCTTTCATTGTATATTTCTGCATTTAAATTAAATGAAAGATAAAAATCTTCGGTGAAAGTTCTGAGATTGATAGAATGGAATTTTTCCCAATTTATTGCTAAAAGATGGTCAAAATATAAATCTATTGCCACACCAGCTATTTTAGGTAAATCTTTTTGTAATAAATGTTTGAGATCTAAAACTTCTTTATGGTTGTCTATATAAAAATCAATGTGTCTGTATAATTTTATACCTGTAATTACTTCAGTAGGATATTCACTAAGATCAGAACCTTTTACAAAATCGCCAAAAAGATTATTGAGCATTAAAGTCTTATCTGTTCCAGAAAGGAATATGTGTCCTAGAAAATTCATTTAACTGCTACCCCATAGCCAATATATTTCCAAGAAGATGGAGTTATTTTATCAATTAAACTTTTATCTATTTTGCCTAATTTATTTTTCTGATTTTCATTTCTTCCAAATGCACCTAGCATACCGTTTGATTGTATCGTAGTTTTGTTGAAATTTGAAGTAAATTCTTTTAATTCAGCCAAAGTAACATAACGCCAATAATCTCCCCATTTATTCATTTTTCTTCTCATGAAACTATGCACTTTGGTAGATTGTAAATTTTCGGCAAACAATAACATTCCGCCGGGTTTTAGTGCGTTAAGTATTTGATCAAACACTTTTTGTTGTACATCTTTGTTATCGCCTTGAGCAATTCCTCCAATTATTGATTTAAATATTATGATGTCAAAATGATCTTGATATGGAATTTCTAGTGCGGATATGTTTTGGTAAGAAATATTATTAATTTGATATTTATCGTGCAGAACTTTAGCTGTTTTCTCAGTGTTTTCAAGATCTGAACAAACTACTTTATTGCAAAATTGACTTAGCCAAAGTGATAAACCACCTTCTCGACCACCAAGTTCTAAGGCAATTTCCAATTTCTGTTCAGATTTTGTTATATGCGTAATTTCAGTCTCCCAAAAATTAAGTGCCTGCGACCAATTTGAGATGTCCCAGTTGAGTATATCCTTTAATGGAATGTCCATTTTTCAAAGATATAATAAAGAACAGAAGAATTAATCTTTTTGTTGAGAATCGGTGTTTTCCGAATTTTTCGTTTTGATGTTAATAGTTTTTCTGTTAGGAATAGGCATTGTGCCAAAAAGATGATCCCAAATAGAAGTAGAAACTCCAAAAGCTTTATCGTGTTGCTGAAAGTGATGAATATTATGATGTCTCCAGAAAAAATTACCTTTATTAGGCGCAGGATATTTGTGAATCATCCAATGTATGTTGATGTAAACTAAGTAACCAACCATAAATCCAGCAGTAAATGCAAAAGTATCAAT
>JBBSUQ010000080.1:0-14165 GCA_038234235.1 Flavobacteriales bacterium | reverse complement strand
TATCATTCGTATAGTTGGGTACAATATTTAGATTTTGATATTGTGTCATTTAAAAAATCCTTTCTGTAAAATCACAATTTCGCTGCCGAATAACTCGCAAAGCATTTTGATATCAATAGGGAAGAAGCTTGACGAGCCGTCCGTATTGTGTTTTATGGGGCAGATTAGATTCTTTTCTTCAATAGCACAATAATTCTTTTTGTTGTCAATTATCTTGATAAATCCTGTATCAATTTTATTGTAAACTTTCAAAAGATCAATTACGGCAAATTTTAAAAATTCTTTGCAAGAAGTGTGATCTGTTTTTTCACCATCTGTAATCCCGTAGGTGAAGTAGTCGGCCTTCATTTTATAGTATTCTGATTCTTTTCGATCTGCATTTAAATTTAAGTCACGACGGTATCGTATCGTAAAATCTGAAAAGTTGCTGTATTTTTTTTCGCGAAAGCGCTCCTGAACTGTTATCGTAATTCCTTTACAATCAAATATATAATCAATGCCGTGTTGCATATCAATATATTTGGCTCGACCTTCATCCAAGGTTTTTTGTTTCCACATGAGTGGTTCATATATTTGCGGCAGCGCCAAATTTTGGTGAACATAATCCGTGAACGCTCGATCGCTTAAATAATTTGCCATAACTATAAATTGTAAAACTTATTTATCATCTGGCGATCATTCTCAGAAATGAAAAAATCTTTATCCTCAATTTCTGATAAATGAATATAAAGGTCATTTTTATCTAAAAAAGAAATCAACGTATCTCTTTTTTCTGAAAGATTGAGGGACTTAAAAGCGTCAATATTCGCTAACACCTTTTCAGGTAAAATCTTGTATGAAATATATGGACTCTCAATCATTGAATGTAGAAGTTCAATGAGTTGCGCATCGTTTGCTATAATAATCCTTTCGATAATTTTAGCGTTGTTCTTTGCCAGTTCTGCATATACAAAACTGCCGCCTCCCTGCCATTTCAAAATTTTTGATATGCCGGATTCTTCACCATTAATTACGTTCTGCAATCTTACAGTTGTGTCATTCTCAAGATAATCAAGTTGTTCAATTCCAATATATTGACGATTCATCTTATGCGCGACGGCGGCTGTAGTTCCGCTGCCCAAATGATAATCAAGAACAATGTCGCCTGGGTTTGTTGTCATTTCAATGATGCGTTTCAATAGCTTTTCAGGTTTCTTGCCATTGCTGAATTTGGTGCCGCCCTCGCTTGATGGAGTCGTTCCAATATCCACCCAAAGATCAGAAGCGAGTACGCCAAAAGATAGATTCTTTCCGTCAGCAATTACGCGATCTCCTAAAGGCACGAGAACTCCACCATCGTAAATTAAGACATTTTGCCCAAGTGAATTTTTAAACTCTTCAACAATATTCTTACTTTTATTTTCTGCTGCAAATGCTTTGAATTTCGCGCCTGCTTTTTTTATATTCTTTTCAAGAGAATACATATTTTGCGCATTATTCAACGCATAGTTCTCAAATGCGTTTTTTGTCAAAAGGTCTTTTTCTTGCTTAGAAATTGGCAGTTCTGAATAATCACTCGCAAACCTTTTTGAAACATCAGCAATTGAATATTCATTGCCGGACTTAACAACTTTGTACTTGTAATTTACATTAAAATCTGTTTTTGTGAAAAATGGTTTAAACCTAAACTTATTCGACTTGGAATAAAATAAAATATATTCTTTAACCTTAAAAAGTCTTTCACCGCGCTTTACATTTATAGCATTTACGCCACTTTCGGTACTTGATTTAATTACGATTGCTTCACGAAATGCATCTCGGCCAAACACTTCGTCACAAAGAACTTTAAGATATGCATATTCGCTATCGTCGACTTGTATAAAAAAAGCGCCATCAGAAGAGAGCAGTTGCCAAGCGGCTTCGAGACGGTTTTTCATAAACGTAAGCCAAGTCGAATGTTTGAAACTGTCGTTGTACTGAAAACTGTCGTTGCCCGTATTATACGGCGGATCGATATAAATTAATTTTATTCTACCAGCATAACTTTGTTTTAAGGAATGAAGCGCAATTAAATTATTTCCACGAATAATTAAATTATCTGATTTATTTATTTCTGTCGCTTGATTTGCCCCTCCTGAATTAAATCTTTTCCAATTTACAAATGCTTTTGGCTCAAATAATCTGTCGATATCTTCGCTCGCAATGGTTTGGTTGTGGAATATCTCACTTCGACTTTCTTCCTCTCGCGTTTGTCCGCCTTCCAATACGCAATCTTTGTACGGCCATTCAAGAATTATATCATTCGCACCCAAATTTTCTTGAGTTGATAATCCAATTTTATTGCTGAATTCTGTAAAACTATTTGGTAAAAAATTCCTGTTCGTTACTACTTTTTGAAATGCCAATTTATCGAAAACCAGAATTTCGTCCACCTCTAAAAAGAAATGTTTTCGCGCTCGGTCATCTTTAATTAATAGTGCCAACAAAGCTTTATCGAGCGCCATTGCAGCGTCGACAACGGCATCCTTCATCAGTTTTCCATTTTTAGAAAAATGTTTATTGTCTGATAAAATTATTGCGATATGTTCAATTATATTTTTCAGCGAATAGAAGTTTAAAGGTAAAAATAGGGCAGAAGTAGTGGACTTGGGAACCTTATTTCACTATCAGTTGTAAAGCAAATGAAATAAGACACATCGATTTACTTGTCTTCCATTCTAAACGTTGTACATATCCTTTCCTAAATTTCTATTTCATCTTTCTTATCTGGAAATATTAATGAAGCAAGTACAGAAAGCAACAAAACTCCTCCAACAATTCCTAATGATAAGGGAGATGAGATATGGTACCATGGTGAGATTAGCATTTTAAAACCGATAAAACTTAGAACAATTGCCAATCCGTACGGTAGCTTACTAAACATATGAATAAAGTTGGCTAGTAAAAAATACAGCGATCTCAGACCCAAAATTGCAAAGATGTTACTCGTGTACAATATAAATGGATCTTTAGAAATTGCAAAGATTGCAGGAATGGAATCTACTGCAAATAATACGTCAGTAAATTCTATTACTGCAACAACAACTAATAATGGCGTTGCCATTCTAACGCCGTTCTGTACTGTGAAAAAATTATCTCCGTCGTAATTATCTGATACTTTATAAAACTTTTTTACAAGATTTGCACCAGCAGTATCGCTAAAGTCTTCATCATCATCGCCGTCGCCGCTGCCCCAAGAGTTAATCCCGGCATATATTAAAAATATTCCAAATATCGTCATCACCAAATTAATTGGCGGTAGAGACAATTGTTGAACATTTATAAAGTATTTAGCATTTACTCCCGCAAGTAAAAAAAGCGCAAATAAGATCGCTAAAATCAAAAATACTTTCTCGTCTCGTAAAAACTTTAACGCTAATGTGATGGTTGCAAGTGCAATTAAACTCCAGATTACATAGTATGTTGTGCTGTCGTTTTGAAGAAAAGCTGATAAATAGGTTACATTAATAATGCCTACTCCTGCAAATATAAATATTGCTCGAAAAATCAAAGCACCAATAATTCCCCAGAAAAGTACTTTGTGATGCAAATGTCTAGGAACTTTAAAGAAACCGAAGACAAGAATAAAAACAAAAAGATTGTCGACTGACAGCGCCTTTTCAATCCAGTAGGCGAGTTGAAATTGTGTAAACTTTTCTATAGCGACATCATGTCCTCCTGCATCCTGGTTGAATATCCAGTAAACAACTCCAGAAAAAACCATTGAAAGTGAAATCCAAATGACACTCCATATTAATGCTTCTTTTGAAGATACTTCATGAGCCTTTTTATTAAAAACTCCGAGATCGAGAAGAAGCATAATGAAAATTACTACAGCGAAGCCTACTATTAAGCCCGGGTGCAAATCGAGAATATTTTTGTTCATTTAATTTTAATTTTAGTTTATTTTTTTTATTTGTTTGCCATTGTTATTACGACAACTCTACCACCGTCCTCTTTTGACAGCAATAGTTTTTTGCCGTCTGTTAGTTCTACCATAGTGTTGATAGGAATTTCTTTATCATCTGTTACATCTTTTAAACTGGGTAATCTTTGATTAATCAACACCCATTTGTTCTTATGAAAAGTAAAATAACCAACTGGAACTTTTTGTTCCGGCGTTAATTTTTCATTTCGTGTAATATTGCGGTTTACATGCCACTGAAAAAGATACTGATTATCATAAACCATTAATCTATGATTTTCCGATTTCCAAACTGATGGCTTAAATTGGTAGTACAAGTCCAACATTGGTAATGTTCCTTTATGAGATGTGTTGCAGAAAGGACATTTTGGACTATTCGGATTATCGAAAACATACCATTTCTGTTCACAAGAACTATTTTGGCATTTCTGCATCAAGTCAGTGGTTTTCAACAACCCTATTTCCCATTCTTCAGCAGTTGGTCTTTGCATGGGATTGTGTAAACCTTCTATGAAAACTTTATTAAATAACGTTTTTAAATATGGTCCTGTAATTGAATAAGGAAGTTTGTTAACATCAGCCCACGGAAGATCCCATTTTGAAATCTGGTTCAATTTAGGCCTATTGGTTGCGTCATTAGGATGTTCAATGAACATCGCTTTTTCACCCATTGATAATAAATCATCCTTTTCCGTATCTAAATCATGTACTTTACCGCCTTTTAAGGGATGCCTATGTAATAAAAACATATAAATCAGTATAGGTAGAGCATGTAGGTCAGTAAGTCTGTTAGGAAGCTTTCTATTAGGATCTGTCTTACTTAAATGTTTTGTTGCTAAAACTTCTGGAGCAATAAATTCAGCAGTACCAATTACTTCCGCAGCAAACATGCCAGGTACAACTAAACCGTCTAAATCAATCATACAAGCAGATTTTTCTACTGGATCTATAAGGACATTATTGTAAGACAAATCGGAGTGTGCCAGTCCCATTGCGTGCATCTTTTTTACACCACGAGTCAAATTAACGCATACCTGAAAATAGCTTAACCAATCACCTAACTCAGATCTAGCAACTTTTAAAGGAAATTGTGAGTTTCTGAATTTTGCACCCGCAAACCATTTTCCGTTTTTCTCTTTACCTTGAATTAAATCACTTGTCTCATATCCTTTTTTAAAGAAAAACTTTGAATTATATATCGGAACTATAATTCCTGTCAAACCATTATGTTCAATAACATCTGTTGGCCATCGATATACTTCATTCAAATAATAATCACCTGCATCTCTGTTTTGAATTTGCGGTAAATAATGATTTGTAATTTTCTGTAGTCGTTCTTTTTGATTGAAATCTAATTTATCTCTAAATATTGCTATAACGTATTTTTTATCTGGACTAAAAAAAACATCTTTTACACCACCTCTCATAGGTTCTCCATTATCAACATACTGATATGTTTTTGATGGATCGTTAATTGATTTTACTGTTATTGTTTTCATAGTTTAATAAATTATAGCAAGTGTTCTGTCGTCATGATTCCCAGGATTCCAAAAATCCATCCAATTTGAAAGCTGACTGGCGATTTCAGAATTGTCTTTATCAAAATCTACTTTACAATTATCTTCATTTTTTCCCTGTAAATCTTCAATAAACTCATTCCATTTGTCTATCTTTTCTAAATTCGCTTCAACAACAAATTTAGGATCATAAATACCATCTGTCATTAGCATTAAATATGAGAAATCGTCAACTAATTTAAACCCAAAACGAGTTGAAAATTTATCGCTTTGGAATATTTCTGGCATAGTTATAAATCTTGTACCACCACCAAATTCACCAACATCTAACCAATTCATTAATTTTATTTCGGTTTGGTCTTTATTGATTAACCCTACAGGACAATCACCAACACCAAAAGTCAATATTGCATAACCAAATTCATATTTTTTTACTAAAGCAAAAATTAAAGTAGAATGAAAATCTTTTAATGGTTTTTCTGATTTAGTTGCAAATTCATCTAATTGTCTGTGAACAAACCACGCTGCCTTGGAGAGATTGTCATAGACAAAATGACTAATTTTCTTTGATGAATCTTCTCCCGTCTTATTATGATGATTTAATAGGGTTTCGTCAAAATCTTTTAAAAATTCTTCCGTGAAATGCTCTTCAAAATAAGACACTATTAACTCACATGACATTTTTGAACCCTGCCTAGACAATGCAGCAGAACCAGCACCATCTGAAACAGCAATAACATTCCAACCAGTACTATTAATACTTTTGAAAGCAAAATCATCATCTCTAAAAGACCCAACATTTGCATGACTACGACCTCTTTTTGAAGCAATAACGACTTTTTTATCTAAAAAACTACTTGATGTAGCAACATTATCTTCTTTCCAATAAGGATCATTTTTATCACTTTCTTGGGCTTTCCATAATGATTTTGGATCCGGATTAATTATTATTGATATTGTTTTTTCATTTAATTTAGAATCTTCTGCTTCGCCTTTAATTCTAAATGATAGTTTAATTTTTAAATCTCCACTTATTAATGGACTTCCAGAAAGCAATTCTTCTTCATTATTAAAATCAAGACCAGTCTCATTTAGGCCATTAATCTCCGAATAAATAACATCATTCCAGCCTAACTTGATAAAATCAACTTTTGCTTCGTATTTTTTATTTACCGTTCCGTTTGGCAAAAGGACCTGTTGAGAAATAATGTCGTCAATTCGTGTTTTTAATTTCCAATTTGCCATAATCAGTTTTTGATTTTCTTGAATTACTTTTACCGAATAAATATTATTTTCATTAGTTGCAAAATCATCAAAAAGTGTAAGTTTATTTGCTGTAATTTCAATTTTATTTTGAGATAAAAGTGCTTGAATATAGTTTTTACTTTCTTCCATATACTATCCTTGTGTTCTATTAACATCGAAGCCACCTTCCCCACTTCCATAAGTTCCTTGATTACCACACCACGGACATGTACTTATATCTTCTTCGCCTATACAATGGATTTTGCCACAACTGCAAACTGCAAATGCTATTTGATTACCACAACATGGACAAGTAGGCCCACCAATTAATTCATCGGTATTTACTTTGTTACTAAAATTTGTATTGTCTGCTAATTCAAAATAAGAATTGTCAACTTGGTAAGCACCAGTTAATTTGTAACTTTTTGTACCTAATTCAATTCCTGCAAAACTTGATGGGGCAATTGATTTTCGATATTTCATTAAATACGGTCTTTTGGTATTTTGACATTTACCGTTTAATACAACAAAGTTATCATCAACAAATTGACGATTTGGCTCTGTCTTTGTCAAGTCAATTTTAGAAAGTGTTTCTCCATCTAACCTAGCCAATTCAAATCCTGTTTCATTATTTTCCACACTAATACTACTTGTTTTAATAGAATCTGTTACCCATTTAAAGAACTCTTTATACGATTGTACATTGGTGTTTTTGAATTCTAAAACCGTATCCGTTAATTCTCCTAAAAGTTTTGTATCGGTATTGTTGCCAAAAGAAACAGCAATTAAGTTAGCTGCTTTTTGCCAATTTTGTTTCCATTCTTTAATAGCCACTTTACTATCGTCAGTAGGAACTCCATCAGTAAAAAGAAAAACAATAGGTTTCCAATCACCTTTTACTTCGTACGTTGTTTTAACAATATTTGTTCTTAATTCGTGCATCAAATGCCCTAAACCTTTACTTAGTGATGTTCCACTACCAATTGGAAATTTTGGTGGATAGAAACTTACAATTTCTTGTAGTGGAACTAATGTTTTTGGTTGACCTGCAAATACAATAATTGATACAAAAACAGTTTCTAAAGCATGAGGATCTGTTTTTAACGATTGAATAATGGTTGCCAAACCTTCTTCAACTTGTTGAATTGGTTCTCCAACCATGGATTCGGAAATGTCGATTAGGAAATATATGGGTAATCTTCTCATGAATTATTCTTTAATAAATTTATGTACAATTCTAAATTTTCACAATCGTAACAACAAAAAACAACCTTTTCAGGAAAATCATTTTCTTTTAAAAATGAATCAATAGCTTCAAATGAAATTTGTGAAGCCAAATCCTTCGGAAAGCCATATGCTCCAGTTGAAATATTTGAAAACACTAAATTTTTAAATTCGTTATTTTTAGCAAGTTGTAAAGAATTGAAATAACAATTTCTTAAGTCTTGAATTTCTGATTCTGTTTTGAACAAATATTTTGGACCAACGGTATGAATTATATTTTTGCTCGGTAAGTTAAATGCCGGAGAAAGTTTTGCTTCTCCAACCGAACAACCACCCAATGTTTTACAATATTCTCTCAACTCTTCGCCTGCATTTTTATGTATTGCTCCATCAATACCGCGACCACCCAAAAGCGAGGGTCTTGCTGCATTAACAATACAATCAGCGATATATTCTGTAATATCTCCGAAATGCAATTCTATTCTCATATTAAAAGAAATTTAAAAGAAATAAAAAAATAATTAATAACACAATTTGTGACATATCTATAGACAAACCGGTTCCAACCTGGAAAGGATTTATTAAATTTTTTAAAAAATTAAATATTGGTGAAAAAATACTATTGAAAAAATCAAAAACCTTTTTATACTGTGGATTCAACTTGTCTTTGTAAGGCAGTAATTTTGAATATAGAAACAATCCAACTATGAAAGTACTTAATAAAATAGGCATCAATCTACTCATATCACTACAGTTATCTCGCTTGGCGGCGGGGGTAATGTGAGGCTTTCCCCAGTTCCTTGGCTTTTATTTCCTTGCTCTATTGTTTCTGATACCCATTTAAAGAATTGTTTTAATGTCGAACTGTCCGCAGAATCAAGATGTACTACATTATCAGTCAGTTCTTTTAGAATTGTATCATCTGCTTTTGGACCAGCCGCACATCCTACAACAGCACCAAAATTCATTTTTTTAATTTCAGTAATCTTCTCTCGATATAAAGGCATGTCAGAAGGTTTTCCATCTGTAAATACAAAAAGTAAAGGTTTCCAGTCTCCTTTTTGAGTTGATGAACCTTTAATGACATCATTTTTTACTTTTTGAATTATGTAATCTAACCCGGCCCCCGTATTTGTTGGACCGCTTTGTGGACATGTTATTTCTGGAAGCTGAAAACTAGCTAATTCAGTCAATGGTGCTACTTCCTTGATTTCTCTATCATACGTAATGATACTTAACCAAAGTGAATCTAAGGCTTGCGGATCTGAACGCAATGTATTGATCATTCCACTCAACGCATTATTCAATGCTTCAATTGGCTCTCCTCTCATTGAACCTGACGTGTCTAATAGAAAATAAACCGGCAATCTTCTCATAAATTATATTTTCAATAGTGAGTTAAAATTTACCCTAGCTAACAATTCTTGTTTATGTCTAAGCTCTCGTTAAAGTAATTTACTTGACAACTAAAGTTTAAGCACTCTAATTTTTATGATTTTTTTATGAGTGACAGTAGCAGAATATGCTAGACTTAACTTTTAAACAACAATATTTAATTCAGATGGTGGAGGCGGTAATTCATTCAAGCCAGTTACCTCTTTGCCTGAATCTTCAACTTTTGTAGAACTAACTCCAATAGAAGCAGTTACCCACTGAAAGAATTTTCCAATACTAGCACTATCGGCAGTATCTAAACTCACAACATTATCTGTTATTTGCTTTAAGATATTAGCATCCGCGCCACTACCAGCAGCACAAGCAACTGTAAAGGCAACTTTACTTTTTTTAAATTCACGTAACCCACTTTGAAAGTCGTCTGTTGGAATTCCATCAGTCATAATAAATACTAGCGGCTTCCAATCCCCTTTTTGTTCAGTAGTTGTTTTTTGAACCTCTGTATCAATTTTATGTGCCACCAACTTTAAAGCTTCTCCTAAGGCAGTTACTCCAGTAGCTCTAATGTCAACCATTTGAAATGATGCTAAATCAGTCAATGGAATAATTTGTTGCGCTGAGCTATCAAAAGTAATTACACTTAAAAAAGCTGTTTCAATTGCTTGAGGATTTTGACGTAATGAACTAATCATTATCTGAACACCATTTTTAACAGCTTCGATCGGTTCACCTGACATTGAGCCAGATGTGTCCAATAATAAATATACGGGTAGTCTTCTCATTTTATAAATATTGATTCGTTACTGTGCTTACTGTCTGTTCCAATTTTTTATCCTTTGTCGGCTCGCCTATAGCATTGAACTTCCATTCATCGTTCTTTTTATAGAAAACTCCCATAACCATTGATACGTGACCTGCAAAGCCAGAACCGTTGGCTATATCAAATGTTGCGAAGACTTCATTTACTCTGCTTGGTGTTCCCTCGTAAATTCTAATAGATGCAAATGGTATGGTTCCAAAATCGTGTCCTTGAAAACTATTGAGAACAAATGCTACATAATTACAAGACGTATTCAATTTTGAAAAATCAACTGTTATTATTTCATTATCCAACCCATCGTCACCGCCCATATCACCTGTCAAATCATCACCACTGTGTACAATAGAGCCATCTTTAGAGCGTAGTTTTCCAAAGTAGATAATTTCCAACAAGTTTTTATTGTCGTCGTATAAAGCACAAGACGCGTCTAAATCTACTGCTTCCTTTGATGTGCCGCCGAACCAACCTTTCTTTTCGATTGCACCCCAGTTAATACCAACGCAAAGATTTTGCAATTTACTGCCATTACTTTTTTCGAGATTTATTCTCTGTCCTTTTTGAAGATTTATTGCCATGATTTTTATTAATTATATTTAGTTAAGAAATCTTCCAATCCACCTTTTTGACCCATTCCGATAGCTTCAAATTTCCACTGGCCATCTTTGTTATAAATTCTACCAAACTCCACAGCAGTTTCGATCGAGAAGTCTTCTTCCAATTCATACTTTACTACTTCTGTATTGTTAGTGTCTTCAACAATTCTTATAAACGAATTACGTACTTGTCCAAAGTTTTGTCTTCTATTCTCTGCATCGTGTATCGTCACTACAATACAAATTTCTTTAACCGAGGAGCTTATTTTAGTTAAATCAATTTTGATTTGCTCATCGTCGCCATCACCGTCTCCAGTTAAATTGTCTCCTGTGTGTTCAACAGATCCGTCTGGCGACTTTAAATTATTGTAGAATATAAAATGACTATCAGATAGCACTTTTTTATTTTCTCCTAAAATGAATACAGATGCATCTAAATCAAATCCAGAACCAGTGGAACTCGCATTTGTGTCCCAACCGAGACCAATTGTAAATTTAGGTGCATTGATATTTTCTCTTTGTCCTTTTTGCAAGTTAATTGCCATATCTATTTAAATTTAAGTTGATTAATGTTTTTCTGATATTCTGAAATTTGGTGATAATTATTACTGATTGATAGATGAAATAATTCGGTACTTTTGTCTATAGATATATTATTGATTAAAAATCCGAATTGGTCATCGTTCAAACTCAATATATATTTTACTATTCTAGTATTAAATTGAAAGCTATATCTCTGTATGATGTCAATTACATTGTTAATAGTTTTAACAGCATAATAATTATAGTGGTTTTCTATGCTGGGATGAATGGTCTTATTTAATAATTCCGCGAAATACAAAAAAACAAATTCACCTTTAATCTTATACTGATTCAAAATTTTATTAACGGTATGCTCATGACTACCAGTGATTTTTATATCATCGACAAAAATGCAAAGCTTACCATCAATAAAATTTCGATCAATATAATACGTATCATTCGAAATTAATTGAACTCTCTCTGCAAAGTCCAAATTTCCATAATCAGTAACATAAGTTTGATTTCTGTAAATCTTTGATTCAGTACTCGCCTTCATATTATGCTGAAATAGGAATGTATTTAGAGCAATTTTAAAATATGAGCACAAAAAATTTGATGCTGTAGGAATTGACAAATAAGGGCTTGGTAAGATAATAATTTCTTTATTAGAAAGGAGAATATTTCTATGTCTTTCGAGAAATCCTTCGAACAATTGCGTCGCAAACTTCTCAGCATATTGTTTATCGCCGAATTTAAACCAACTGTACTCATTTGGGCTAAATGGGTATTCAGTTTCTTCCGTAATTTTATGTAAACTATAACTAATATTCACTTTTTATTATTTTAGCATGCAATCCAAAATTGATTGCTCCGTCATAATCTGCAACAATATTATCGCCGATATGCAAAATTTGTTGTTTTTGAACTTTTTTATAAGTGTTAATTTGGTCGTACATAAGTTTAAACATTAAAGCGTTTGGTTTTGAGAATCCCGTTTCATCAGAATAGATTTGAAATGAAATAAAGCTATCTAACTCAAAATACGTTATCAGTTTTCTTAAAGTAAATCCTTTAATGAATCCAGTATTGCTCAACACACTTATTGTTTTATCTTTCTCTGTAACTTCTTTCAAGAACACCCCTGTATTTGAATGTATTATATTTGGTTTATAGGCCATAAAGAGCAATTCAGTTTCTAAGTAGAATTCAGTTAAAATTTCAATATCAACTTCATCCAACTGCGCATCCAAAGCATATAATATCAAATAATATATTTCAAAAGTGTCGATATTAAGACCATTTTTTTCATTTATGCGATTGCATAGAACATCATAATACCGGACAACTTCTGCAACCTTCTCAATTGTATGTTCAATCTTAAAGTAATCTTTAAGAAGTAAATTTCTTTTTTTTTTAAACTCCGTATTTGATTTTATTAATGTTAGCCACATGTCAAAGGAGAGGTGCTCATAGTTTGAATACTCTATTTCGAATTTCATCCATTTAAATTAAATAACTTTTCAAAATGTCTACAAAATTATCAGTGGGAAGTGGCTCTCCAATTGCTCTAAATTTCCAACCATCTTTGTGACGATAGGTTTCACCAAAAATTAAAGAATGTTTATTTTCCAGATCGGGACTATTAGAAAGAGTATATTTTGCTATTTCCTTACCATTTTTATCACATGCTCTGATATAAGCATTTTCAACTTTACCAAATTGCTGCTTTTTGATAATTCCCTGATATATGCAGACCAAAAATATAATCTTCTCAATCTTTTCAGGAAGCGATTCTAATTTTATGATAATTTGTTCATCGTCGCCATCGCCCTCGCCAGTTAAATTGTCACCAGTATGAACAATAAGTTCTCCATTATCAAACAAATGATTAACCTTTTGCCTCAAAACATCTTTTGGACTTCCCACAGGAAAAAGAGAGTTTGAGGTTCCAGAACCGGATGGATATGTCATACTATTAAAAAATATGATATCGCCCCCGTGTAAACTAATCTTGTTCGCATTTCTAAAAGATAGCTCTCTCCCGCGATTTGCAACTTTACCATTAGCGTCCAATAAGAATGCAATGACATCTAAATCGAATTCTTCTTCATTTGTTTTACCAAATAATTTACCGAAAAAGCCGCTCTCCTTTTGTTTAACATCCCAACCTAGACCAATTGTTACTTTTGATAAATCAAATGTTTCGCCCTTGTCGTTTTTACGCAAGTCAATAGTTTGACCTTTTTGTAGATTTATTGCCATTATTTGATAATTTCTCCTGAATAATATTTCTCTAAAAAGTATCCGAGATCAGCTTTGTAACCAATGCCGGAAGCTTCAAATTTCCATTGCCCATTTCTTCTATAAAGTCGACCAAATTCAACACCCGTTTCGATTGAGAAGTCTTCATCCAATTCGTATTTTGCAATTTCTTGATTTGTAGAATTGTCTACGATTCTAATGTATGAATTTCGAACTTGACCAAAGTTTTGCTTCCTTTTGACAAATTCTTCAATTGTAACTATAAATAAAATTTCTTGTACGTTATCATCAATTTTATCCAAGTCGATTTTTATAGCTTCGTCATCATCTCCATCACTGTTTCCTCCAGTTGGGTCGTCGCCTGTGTGTTCTAATGCACCATCTGGTGATTTTAGATTGTTATAAAACACGAAATGATTTTCGCTTAATAATTTACGGTTCGAATCGATCATTATTGCCGATGCGTCTAAATCAAAATCGTGTCCAGTTCCCTCATTAGGGTCCCATCCTAAACCAACGGTTATTTTGGATAAGCCAATATCAATCTTTTGTCCTTTTTGGAGATTTATTGCCATTTGTAATAAAGTTTGTAATCTGTTAAAAAAGTAGGTCGTTTCATATCACTTGTGGTCAAATATAGTATT
>JBBSUQ010000079.1:0-14272 GCA_038234235.1 Flavobacteriales bacterium | reverse complement strand
TTTAATATTTTTTGAAAAATAGTATTTTTTAAATTCTCCCGATTTGTTATATCGAAATGAAGATCTATCTTATTTGTTGTTTCTTTATTGGCCGACAACGCAAATCCAGTATCTTTTAACTGAAAGCCCCAATCTTCTGTTGATTTTAAATATGCCTTTAAACTCAGGGAAACAGAATCTGACTGAATAGAAAATAAAGCAGTTTTTACCCCGTATTTTTTCAATCTTTTCCAGTTACTGTAAACCACCAATGATTCTTTTGAAAAATTCTTTTCACTTAAAAAACTTTTCCATTCAGCATTTGCCGATCCTCTATAAGCTTCTGTTATGTGCTTTATTTTAGAATCGAAATCACTACCTGAATAATACAAAAGCCAATCTTTACCATAAGCCAAAAAAGTGCTGTCTTTGCCCAATTGATGCGTTACTTGTTTTCCGTATAGTTTACTTTTGATATCTATATTTTTCCGTAAACCCAAAAGTCCTTGTCCTACTTTGGAACTGTCAACAACTTTTATCATTGCGCCCCAGTTTCCATTTTCGTCGGCAAACATGTAAGTCGGATTTTGAACATCTAAACCAAACCCTTTGGCCTTCCCCAAGATAAAATCGTAAGAAAACATATCTCTGAAAGGCATTTTGTTGTAGAAAAGCATGTCAGTAGCGTTTTTTGAGACATCTAGAAGATAAACTCTTGCTAAAAAATCTGCTTCGGGCAAGCGATCAACTAATTGTGGTGATGGTATTGGTTTGTTTAAATATTTTCTAAAAAATAAAAATCCACCCAGACCAACGGCCAAAGCAATCAATATCAATACTTTTTTGAACATTATTGCTTGGTGAGAATGTACAAACTATTGATCATATCTAAAATATATTTTCCAACATTATCAGACTCATTTTCAAATTGATATTTTAAGTCGAAATTGGTATAAGTGCTTGTAGTTTTTGACGAAGTAAGTTCAAAAGCTCCTGCGCCGTCTTTCAATTTCTGAAGCGCAAAAGCCTGTTCATCGCTAAATAATTTTTGAGGAATAGTAGTTAAAGTCTTGTTTAAATCTACATAAGCATACATTACTCCACCAGATTTTGCTTTTTTAAATTTCTTTTTAGAAATTGCATCACTTCCAAAGCCTTCAGAATTCTTTCTTACCATTTGTTCATCGTTGGTAATAATAAACAAACCATTTTTATTAATTATATAAAGTGGAATTGCATCTAAAAAGCCTTTATCTATTTTCCAAACATCGCCTTCTTGTGTTATTTTACGCGTTATTTTTTTTAGGTAATCCAATATTTTTTCAGGAATGTCTGGTCTTCCAGTAGAAAAGCCCATTGTAAAAACAGGAATGTCTTCCATACTAATTACTGTTTCTTCGGTATAATCAAATGTTTCTTCGTCGTAACTAAAAACAATCCTTTCCACTTCAACAGATTTCACGCCATTGTAGCTTCCAAACATACTTCCTTTGTAAGTATCGAAAAGAGCATCTTTATTGATGAATTCATCCATTAATTCAATCATCAATACACTTTGGGCTACTCTAGGGTTTTCTTCCTTCTCTAATATCGGTAAAATTATCTCTAAAGCTTGTTCGTAAGCCTCGCGTAGATTGATGGTATAAGTAAAGTAAGCTGAACTATTTGCCGGTATGTAATTTACAATATTCTTGTCGAATTTAGCATCTGCAAGTTCTTTATAAATTGATCCTAAAGCTTCGCTGTAATTTGCTTTTAAATTTAAATCAATTGAGTTATTTTTTAGACTGATGTCTCCCAACATTACATTTCCGGTATATAATTCTTCCATTCTTCCGAAGAGAGAAGGAAGCATAGATTGAAAATAGTAAAGACCTTGATCTTTTCTGAAATTTCTAGAGTTATCTAAATAAAAAGTTCCTTCTGTATTATGTGTAAGTTGATTTGCAAAACGGCTATCCGTAGTTTTAAGGCTGATTTTATCTACAAAAAGTTCCTTACAAATTTGATCCAAATATAGTAGTCTTAATGAATAAGAAATTGAATCTTGAATTTCCTGATAATTTTTTTCTCCCGGATTATCTTCTGCTATTGGCAACTCATCAACATCAAACTCATCTTCTCTAATTTCATCTATAGTTTCGCCTTCTTCAAATTCTTCTGCAGGATATTCTTCCTCCATTTCGTAATCTTCGTTATAATCTCCCTCGTACTCTCCTTCGTAATCATAATTATCGTAATCATCATTCCAATACCAAGGATTAGTGTGTCCTTGTGCGTACCAAGTAGAATCTGCCAGTTCTTGTAATTTATCGAAGTTGGGGTCAACTCTCAATAAAATCCCAACATTTCCATAAATAAGAAGTTGGTTAAAATAAGATGAATAAAATTCTACTCCTGGATATGGGCTTTCTTGTCTATCGAAATCATCAAAAACTAAAAAAAGTGCATTTTTATCGCTTATACCGAATGAAAAACCTGAAACTTCATAATTTTTTCCTTTCCCGTAATAGATATTCATTTTTTGGTTGAAATCTATACCAGCGTCTTTTAAAGTTTTGCCGTTTGTAGAACCATCAAAAAGTTCTTGTTGCAATTCTTCCATGAACTCATACTGTACCAAATCATCCATAGAAATTTTCTGTAGAAGATTTACATTGTTTATTGAGAAAACAGAGACGGCATCTTTCGGTATAAAATCTTCAGAAGTCTGAGAAAATATGCTAGTTGATAAAAAAAGAATTAAAAACGTGAAGGTAAATTTCATGTGTGCAGAGCAATTATAGAACAAAGTTAAAATAAAGTTGAGGTTAATTAGAAAATAAATTATTAAAGTCCGTTAAATAATTCCGAAACTATTAGATCTAGCTTTATTAATTTTAAAAATAAATGACATTTTCCAACAATTTTGGATTTTGAATTAAACTAAAAATATTTGTTCTCACCATAACATTTAAGTTGTTGGGCGAAATTTTAGCATTTTCATTACTGGTTTTTGTAATGGGTTTTTCAAAACGGGTAATACACACATAAGAACCCTTGTTCAGCGACTCTTTGTCTTCTTCTTTAATGGATTTTGGTAAATCTATAGTCATTTCCGGAATGTTTCTTTCCAATTTATCTTTGGTTAAAACAAGCCAAGTATCGTCTAAAAATTTAAGTTTAGAATTTTTACTTTCTTCTTTTATAATTTCTTTAATGGCGTTTTGTAAAACCAGAACATTTGTAAAATCACATTCAAGTTTAAAAATATAATCTGAATAATTTTGATCAATTTTTACATTCGTTATACCCGTTTTTGAACTAAGTAATTTCTCAACTTCATTTATCTTTGTGCGGATATCAGAAATATCAGGAACCTTTTTACCATCAATACTGTCTAGTGCCAAAATAGAATTTATTTTCACCTTACTTGCACTTAAATTTACTGCATATTTAAATGTGCCAGATCCATCACTGTTAAACTTCAAATCATCAATAATTTCTATACAAGATGTTAGGAAAACAAAGGGCAATATTAAAAGAAGTATAATTTTCATTTTTTAATCTGGTTTATTCAATTCATCCGCCATTGGCAAGAATGATACCGTAAATTTACAATTTTAATTTATTTATGTTTTGTTGTAGGGACGCGATTAATCGCGTCCCCACATCAAAACAATCGCGTGCCCACAACAATTTTTAATTACATCTGCTTATATTTGCAAATAAAATACATGGATTCACAAGACAAAATATCGACAGATAAGGCACCAAAACCGGTTGGTTTGTATCCGCATGCCAGACGTGTAGGCAACTTGCTGTTTCTTTCAGGAGTCGGACCAAGAACTGCAGGTTCAGATAATACAGATTCTGTTGTACCGGGTTTAAAATTGGATAAAAACGGTAATTTCTTAGAATTTGATTTTGAAGCACAATGTAGAAATGTCTTTGAAAATGTGAGAATAATATTAGAAGAATCGGGCTCTAGTTGGGATAAATTGGTTGATGTCACTGTATTTCTCACAAATATGAAGAGAGATTTTCAAGCTTACAATACAATTTATGCAGAATATTTTAAAGATAATTTGCCTTGTAGAACTACAGTTGAGATATCTTCATTACCAACACCAATCGCTATTGAATTAAAGTGTATTGCAACCATTTAATAAGATTTAATAGGAATTAAAACGAAAAAATATTTTAAAAACAATACAATTAAAACATGAAAGCATTTATTATAAAAAGTCTTCTTACTCTTGCATCTTTGTCACTCACTATTTATTCTTTTGCAACTGGGCATTGGGGTTGGGGAATTGTTATGATATTGGTTAGTGCAATATTCATAATGACATTTCTGAGAAATGAAAGAATGATACTTGCCATGAACCAAATGAGAGTTGGCAACCAAGACAAAGCTAAATACCATATTAATAAAATCACGCATCCGAGCTTACTTCCTAAGAGACAACATGCCTATATTTTATATTTACAAGGAATAATGAACCAGCAAGAATATGGTTTTCAAAAAAGTGAGACTATGTTGCGAAAAGCATTAACTCTTGGTTTAAGAACAAAACAAGATCAAGCTGCTGCAAGACTTCATTTGGCAAATATATGTGCACAGACTGGGCGCAAACAAGAAGCAACAACTCTTTTGGCAGAAGCTAAAAAAATGGATACTCAAGGAATGATTAGAGAACAAGCCAATAATCTTCAAAAACAAATGAGTGCTGTTCCTTCAAAAAATCAAATGCGCATGCAGCAAATGATGGGTGGTCGAAAAAAAGCGCCTAAAAGGAAATAAAAACCCAATCGAATCGAAAATAAGCTGGATCTAAATCATCAAATTCAAAATAAACCAAGAAATAAAATAAAATATGGAAACTCTAAAAATCTTTGCAAAATCTTGGGAAGATTATGAGTTGATAGATGCAGGTGGTGGCAGAAAACTCGAACGTTGGGGAAATGTAATTACTATTCGTCCAGAACTTCAAGCATATTTCAAATCAGGAAAACCGTTTCTAGAATGGTATGAAATGGCACATTGGGAATTTATCACCGAAAAATCTGGTAAAACTTATTGGAGCAGACTAAAAAAAACAGCTCCCGACAAATGGCAAATAAAATACCGTCGACTTACCGTAAATATTGAAATTGGAAGTCAGAAAAATATAGGAGTCTTCCCAGAACAAAATATAAATTGGGAATACATTGATGAAAATATAAAACAAGGCAGTAAGTTTTTAAATTTATTCGCCTACACAGGAATAGCTTCATTAATTGCTCGTAAAAATGATTGTGAAACTTTCCATGTTGATTCCTCCAAACCCATAATCTCGAAAGCCAGAGAAAATATGGAAAGCTGTAATCTTTTGAACATTAAATGGGTATTAGATGATGCATTGAAATTCGTTGAAAGAGAAAATAAAAGATGAAATAAATACGACTTTATAATTCTAGATCCGCCAGCTTGGGGTTTAGGTGTTAAAAAAGAAAAATGGAAACTTGAAGATAAACTCATAGAAATTCTAAACAATGTAAAGCATATTTTAAATGATAAAGCGCAAGTTATTTTAAATACTTATTCGCCATCTTTAGATATTTCTCAGCTCTCAGCAATAGTTGGCAAAGTTTTTAAAACTGAAGAGTGTGTGTTTCATGAATTATGGATGAACACTACAAGTGAGAAAGAATTGTTTTTCGGAAACTTAGTTCGTATCACTAAATGATTTTAAAAATAAGTTTATTTTTTATTCTAAAATTAACCTTCAAGAGCCCTATTTTTTCAAAAATATGTAGTAAATTGCATTGTAATTTTCAAAACTACTATGAAAAAAATTCTATTCACTTTATTTATTTCCTTCTCGGCACTGCTTATTTTCGCTCAAAACACCTTAGATTTTAAACAAGGTTATCAAAATAATCCGCTTGTTTCTCCTGGAATAATTGAAGCTTGGTCGTTTGCACAAACTAGAATGCAAGTTATTACTTCAGATTCTCCAGAAAGCTGCAGTGGCATGCCGCTGCCTTTTGGTGTAATGGGATTATTTGAAAATGGTAAAGATTATTTTGTGCCAAATGCGGTGGTCGTTTCTAATTTATCAGGAGTTTCTATTCCCGAAATGAAAGCGAATACTCAAAATCAAATTAATGCTTTTGCAAAAGCTTACAATTCATTAATGACTTCGGTTATTGCAGAAAACGGTGGATCTTATAAAACTTTGAAAAACATATATGACTGCATTATACAATTAAGTGAAATTCCTTCAGAAGGAGCAGTAAATATTTATGCCAGAGATTTGCAAGCTTATGAAATTTTGAGCTTTATAAAATCCTCAGAAAAAGCTGCAAAATATAATTTCGGTATTCCACAAGGCTCTTTGGCTGAGGTTTTTGGCGAAGATAATTATTCGGTTTTATCTTCTAAAAGAGTTGGACTATCGACCGATGGAATTTTGGCAGACAATAAAGCTTATTCCGTTGCACATTTAAAATCTACACAATATGGTCCCGCAGTTTGGAATCCTGCACCATCTTGTAATTATAGCTTTAGATCTGGAACTGCAGTTTCAGCAATAACAATTCATACAATTCAAGGATCGTATGCAGGAGCCATTTCTTGGTCTCAAAACTGTGCGTCAAATGTATCATTTCATTATGTGGTAAGATCAAGTGATGGACAGATAACCCAAATGGTTGATGAAGCAAATAAAGCATGGCATGTTGGAAGCGAAAATCCTTACACTATTGGCTACGAACATGAAGGTTTTGTTAACAATCCAAGTTGGTATACAACTGCAATGTATAATAATTCGGCAGATTTAAGTCGTGACATAATTCTCAGCGGCTATGGCATTCCAGCCGTTAGAACTTATTATGGTGTTGCCACCACAGGAACTAATACTTTGGGGGGTTGTACAAAAATAAAAGGTCATCAACATTTTGCGGGTCAAACGCACACCGATCCGGGTGTAAACTGGAATTGGGAAAAATATTACAGACTAATTAATAATGCGCCCGTAATTACTACACTAACTGGCGTAACTGGAAATTTATTTGATACTGGTGGTTCAGCTGGAAATTATGCCGATGACGAAAGAAAAATTTGGGTTTTATCGCCTGCTGGTGCTTCTGCTGTAAGTTTAAATTTCTCACAGTTTAATATAGAAAACGGCTACGATAAAATGTTCATTTACAATGGAAACTCGATAAATGCGACATTAATCGGAACATATACTGGCACAACAAGTCCGGGAACGGTTATAGGCACATCAGGAAGTTTAACAATTGAATTTAGATCTGATTGTGCTACTACTGCTAGTGGTTGGTCTGCAGCATGGACGGCGACAACGCCTGTTCCGCCAGATGTTACACCACCTACTACAGCAATTACAGTGGACGCCAACTGGAAAACACAAGATTGGAATGCTAGTTTTACAGATAATGATGCTGGAAGTGGGTTGGAAAGTCAGTATTATCTTGTAGGTTCAAAAATTCCGAACTATAATGGCTGGATGTCAAATGGAACCTACGGATTTTTAAATGAAGATTTTCAAGACAATATAAATAACTGGAACATGGAAAACGGAAATTTTTCTATGATCGGAAATCAATATGT
Organism: Flavobacteriales bacterium; assembly: GCA_038234235.1. GTDB lineage: Bacteria > Bacteroidota > Bacteroidia > Flavobacteriales_D > Crocinitomicaceae > JBBSUQ01. Next base: position 6,693 of record JBBSUQ010000079.1, on the reverse strand, counting down.
AACAAATGATTTAAGCGATGGAAATACCAATTCATGGTCTACAGTAATACAAAATTCGGGCGAAAGTTATCTTTATCATTGGAAACAAAATATTACATCAAGTGGTAGCAACCAACGAGCGGGATTGCACTTTTTCTGTGACGATGCCACCTTGCCAAATAGAGGTAATTCTTATTTTGTATATTTTAGAGAAGAAAGCAACAGGGTTCAAATTTACCATGTTACAAATGATGTTTTTTCGCTTGAAAAAGACGATACCTGTGTTGTAAACGAAAATACATTGTACGACTATAAAGTTACTTACAACCCTCAAACAGGCAAAATTAGAGTATTCAGCAATGATGTTTTGGTATGTTCTTATACCGATCCAAATCCTATAACTTCAGGAAATGCTGTTTCACTTAGATCTGGAAATTGTACGGTGGAGTATGACAATATTCGCGTTTATCACAGCAGAACCAGCAGCGAACCCATTACGGTAGGCCTCAACAAAGAGTTTTTTGAACAAAGCAATATTCAGCAAAATGCCGGATTGGTAAGATCTTACGCAGTTGACAATGCGGGCAATTGGTCTCCTGAAGATTATACTTTGCATTTGGTAGACTGGAGTGTTCCGCAAAATGTTGCTTTAAATGATGGATCTTTAACCGATGTAGATTCGTTCTTCACAACCACAATTAATGCAAATTGGAATATTATTGATGCAAATTCTGGCATGACAGGAATTAAATACGGAATTGGTACTGCGCCGATGCAAGATGATGTAGTTGCCTTTTCTTCTCAATCTTTAGCAACTCAAATGACTGAAGTATTGGCAAATGCAATTGATTATCAAATTTACTTTATAAATGTTATTGCTGAAAACAACGCAGGTTTGATAGATACATTTTCAACTGACGGTCAGGTTTATTATGGCTCTTTGAGTTTAGCTGATATTAGCCTTTTAGAAGAAGTAACTGTTTTTCCGAATCCTAGTTCTAAAATATTGAATATAAATAATTTGCCCTTAGAAACTGTTGTCGAAATTTACGATGCCTCAGGGAAATTAATATTGTCTAAAATCGCTGGAAATTTTTTAGAAATACAGGTTTCTAGTTGGTCGGATGGCAAATATTTAATCAAGCTTGCCAAAGGTTCAGTTTTTAAAACCATTAATTTTGTAAAACAGTAATTTAAGCGAGGTATATAATTTATGTCAAGAAAAATTATAGATTACCAGTGCGGACAAGTGTTGCAACCATTCTTAACAGGAAGGTAAAACAACACACCAAAACTGATGTCATAAGTAATAAATCCAAACTGTTGCTTGGCATAATTTACATTGGAACCTGGTCTTGTTTTAACTCTGGTTTGATTGATGTAACCTCCACCGACTCTTGTCTGTAAAAATATACGCTTAAAAAACTCAAACCTCATAGCCGCACTACCAGATGTACCAAAACCTGAAAAAGAATAAGTCCTCATTGTTTTGGTACCTGCAAAAGTTAAATCGTTTACTGAAACTATTGGTCCAACACCCAAGCCAAACATAGTAGAAAATATAAATTGTTGTTTTTGTCCTAAATAAAACCATTGGTCGGTTCTTGCAAATTCAGTTCTCAAATAATTGCATCCATCGGTATTTTCATAATGAAAGGTGTTTCTATCTGTAACTACCAACGTATTATCATAAGTGCCTGACCATTCTCCTGTTGGATCCAAACCGGGTTCAATATAACCATTCACCAATACTTCGTTTTTGTCATCTAAAACATATTTATAATGATCTGTACCTAAAGAAAGCGACCAATGATTTGCGATATAATAGCCAAGACGCAAATTGTATTGGGGAATCGTTAATGTATTTGGCTTAAAATAAACTAATCCGAACTTATCCGGACGGTCGGAAGCACTTGCCTTCTCTAAAGTAAAATCATATCTTGGTCCTGCAAATTGAATATCACTGCGTGTGTAAGCAGCCCTGTTATATCCCCAAGAAAGAAACAAAGTACCTTTAGCATAAGATACTTTTTGTTTTTTCCTATTTGATGATTGCGCATAACAAATCTGTACTAAAAATAAAACACAAAGTAGAGATACACATTTCATAACAATCTTTATTTATGACATTTTTAAAAACGAAACTTCTTTTTCTGATAAATGACGGTACATTCCACGAGGCAAATCTTTTTTGGTAATTCCTGAAAATTGAACTCTGTCTAATCTCAAAACTTCGTAGCCCATATTTTCAAACATTCTGCGAACAATTCTATTTTTACCAGAGTGCAGTTCAACACCAATTTCTTTTCCGTTGCCTTCCTTCACATATTCGGCTTTATCAAACGAGGTTCTGCCATCTTCCAACAACATACCAGCTAATGTGCGTTCCAAATCTTCGGTAGTTAACCTTTTATTAAGTTCAACATGATAAATTTTGGTGGCTTTGTATTGCGGATGTGTCAACTTTTTAGCCAAATCACCATCATTTGTAAAAAGCATTAAACCTGTAGTTTCCTTATCTAATCTTCCTACAGGATAAATTCTTTCTCGACATGCTTTTTTCACTAAACTCATAACTGTTTTTCTACCGAGAGGATCATCCATTGTTGTGATAAATCCTTTTGGCTTGTTTAACAAGACATAACGTTTAATTTCGGCATTTATGGTTTCACCGTCGTATTTTACCACATCAGTGCTTTTTACTTTGTAGCCCATTTCTGTAATAATCTCATCGTTTACAGAAACAACACCAGTACTAATCATTACATCGGCGTCTCTTCTTGAACAAACACCTGCATTACTTAAATATTTGTTCAAACGGATTGCATCGTCATCAAACTTCGGCATTGGATCGCCTTTTTTGACCCTTTGCTTAAATTCTATATACTTGCTTTTATCTCTTTTACTAACTTCTTTTTTTTCTGGCTTCACTCTAGGCTTAGCACTTGGGCCGCCACGAGTTCCTTTAGTCGCAGTTGGTTTAGCCGTTCCAGATTTTGAAGTTGCCGACTTGGCAGCGCTAGTTCTAGAAGATTTTGGTTTGGCGGAATTTGTTTTGGTATTTGTTGGTTTTCCTTTTCTTGTGTTCATCTCGAGCATAAATTATTTGTACAAAGATACAGCATTTTGAGAATATACAAATAACCGGATTCTCTTGTAACCAAAAGTTTTATACTTACTTATATTTGTATGGCACACCTTTTGCAAAACTCGAATTATAAATGATGAAAATCTTTAAAAACTAGAAATTATGAGATTAGTTAAAATAAGTTTGTTAACTCTAAGTATGATGTTTGGCGTAGCAGTTTTCGCGCAAGATGGTCATGAGAAAAACGGAAAAAATAAAATTGAAAAAATTGCAGAAGAATTGGGTTTAACTGAAAAACAAAAATCAGATTTAAAACAATTGCAAGCGGATACTAAAACTAAAAAGGATGCAATTAAGGGCAACACTTCATTGACAGAAGAACAACAAAAAGAACAAATGAAAGCCTTGCACAACGATAGAAAAGAAGCAATGAAAGGAATTTTGACCGCTGAGCAAATGGCTAAAATGAAAGAAATGCGCGAGCAAAATAAAGCAAAACATTCTGCTAAAAAAGGGGAAAGAAAAGAGTTCATGGATGATTTAAACCTTAGTGAGTCTCAAAAAGCGAGTATGGAGGCTATCAAAAAGGATGCGAAATCTAAAAGAGAAGCTGTAAAAAACAATACAAGTTTAACAGAAGATCAAAAGAAAGCACAATTGAAAACCATCAACCAAGACGCTAAGAAAAAAATGGGTGATGTTTTAACTCCTGAGCAAAAAAAGAAAATTCAACAAAAGAGAAAAGAAAATAAAGGTAACAAGGATCAGAAAGTTCAAAAACAAAAGAAATAAAAGACTGTTTTTTTGGTTAAAATAGGTTCAAAAAAAAGCCCTTATTCGCACTGCGAATAAGGGCTTTTACTTTTTGATTAACCTCGTTTTTAATTCCCGTTCAACAACTGTAGAATCTCATCTAATTTTGGAGATAAAATAATTTCTGTTCTTCTGTTTTTTGCTCTTCCTTCTGGTGTTTCATTGGTAGCCTTCGGGAAAAATTCACTTCTGCCAGAAGCTGTAAGTCTTTTAGCATTTACACTATAAGTATCTGAAAGTATTCTTGTAATTGTTGTTGCTCTCGCTACACTTAAATCCCAATTATCTTTGTAAACAGCCGTTTTAATTGGAATGTTATCTGTATGTCCTTCCACCAAAATATCAATATCTGGATTTTTATTGAGCACATCTGCTAAAACTTTTAGGGCTTCTTTTCCCTTCGCTTCAACTGCTGCACTACCCGATTGAAATAATAATTTATCTGAAAGGGATACGTAAACTTTACCATCTTTAATTTCAATTGACAGTTCATCAGAATTAAAACCTAATAAAGCATTTCTTAAAACCTCATTCAATTTTTTGGTAACAGAGTCTTTTCTTGCAATTATGGCTTGCAATTCTCTCAATGCCCGCTCTCTGTCTTGCAATAATCTTTCTTGTTCTTGCAACGCCATTGATTTCTCTTGCAATGCCTTTCCAAACTGATCTGCTTGATCGTAATTAATTGTTTGTTGTGTTGAAAGTTTACTTTCAAGAACTGCTTTTTCTGCACTTAAACTCGCCGTCGTTTGTTTTTCTTGAGACAAATCTTTACAAAGTACATCCCTTTCTGTTACTACTGTTTGTAATCTTTTTCCTCCTGGTTTTTTCTCAGGAATGGAATCTCCACATTTGTAAACTGGTGCGCAAGCCGATAATAAAAATGCTCCTGCTCCAACGAAACTGAAAATAGCAATACTAAAATTGGTTTTTAAATTTTTCATTTTATAATTATTGTTTGTATCAATGCTACAATTTAAGACCCTAAATTGTTTATTTATTCATCTCTTTTTTAAAGTAATTAACTTCTCATCATAGGTAATTCAATATTGGCATTCAAAATCATTATTTTTGTAGCATTAGCAAGTTAAACTATGATCAAAATTCAAAATTTCATAAACGGAACATATTGTGATTCTACATCAGGAGAATCTCTAGACAATTACGAACCAGCAACTGGTAAAATTTACAGTACCATTGCACGCTCAAATGCCGAAGATGTTGAACTTGCCGTAAAAGCAGCGGAAAAAGCTTTCCCTATTTGGTCTTCTATGTCTATTGAAAAGCGAAGTGATATTTTATTAAAATTTGCGCAAGGAATAGAAGATAGAATGCAAGAATTTGTGGAAGCGGAATCTAAAGACAACGGCAAACCACTTAGTTTAGCTGCACATGTTGATATTCCTCGGGCAGTATCTAATTTTAAATTTTTCGCAACTTCTATTGTACATTTTTCTACAGAAGCGCATCAGAATATTGGAGAAGGAATGCATTTCACCACAAGAAAACCAATAGGAATTGTGGGCTGTATTTCTCCTTGGAATTTACCACTTTATCTTTTTTCATGGAAAATTGCTCCAGCATTGGCGACAGGGAACTGTGTAATAGCAAAACCTTCAGAGATTACACCACTTACAGCAAGTATGTTGGGAGAAATTGCAAATGATGTGGGAATGCCTCCAGGTGTTTTAAATATATTGCATGGATTAGGTGGTGAAGTGGGTGATGCCATGGTAAAACATCCAAAAATAAAAGCCATTTCATTTACTGGCGGAACAAAAACTGGAGAATACATTGCAAAAACTGCCGCTCCGATGTTTAAAAAACTTTCATTAGAATTAGGTGGTAAAAATCCAAATATAATTTTTGCCGATTGTGATTTTGACAACATGCTTTCTACAACTGTGCGCTCTTCATTTGCCAATCAAGGTCAAATTTGTTTGTGTGGATCTCGTATTTTTATTGAAAAATCTATTTATGAAAAATTCAAAAATGCATTTGTAGAAAAGGTAAAAAAACTAACTGTTTCCAATCCATACGATGCCAATTGTAAAATGGGGGCATTGGTTTCTGAAAGTCATTTAGAAAAAGTAATGTCTTACATTGAACTTGCAAAAGAAGAAGGTGGTACAATTTTGACGGGTGGAAATAGAGTTCAGTTGGATGCGCCTTTTGAAAATGGATATTATTTGGAACCAACCGTAATTGAAGGATTAAAATACGACTGTAGAACGAATCAAGAAGAAATTTTTGGGCCAGTTGTTACAATTATGCCTTTCGATACAGAGGAAGAAGTTTTAATAATGGCAAATTCTACAATATATGGTTTGAGTGCAACCGTGCATACCACCAACTTGCAAACTGCTCATAGAGTTGCCGAAAATTTGGAAGCAGGTTTGGTTTGGATAAACTCTTGGTTGGTAAGAGATTTGCGTGTTCCATTTGGTGGAGTAAAAGCATCTGGAGTTGGTCGTGAAGGTGGTTGGGAAGCTCTAAGATTTTTTACAGAAGCCAAAAGTATTTACATAAAATACTAAAAAAATGGTGCCGAAAAGAAGTGATATAAAGCCAGGTTCGTTGGTTGAATTTATTCAGAAACACCATCAACGTTCAGGAGAATTGACAGAAGGAGTTGTAAAAAAATTACTTACAAGTTCGCCAATGCATCCGCATGGTATAAAAATTATGACTGAAGATGGTTTGGTTGGAAGAGTTCAAAAGATGTTGGAGGAAGAATAAAATTTAAAACTAGCAACACAACTTTTATTTTTCGACTTAATAATTCTTTCAATATAATAATCATTTAAGCTCAA
>JBBSUQ010000078.1:0-14389 GCA_038234235.1 Flavobacteriales bacterium | reverse complement strand
TGAATGATAAACGAACGGTGAATGCGCATGAATTTGTTTTTATCCAAAACTTTTTCGAAATAATTCATGGTTTTCTTTTTGAGAAAGGCTTTTTCTTTTGTTTGGATAGAAACGTAATCGTCTGAAGCTTCTACAAATATTATTTCATCTGTCGGAATTATTTTGATATCCGTTCCGTTTTGAATTACAACTCGTAAATTTTCATCTGGTTGAAAGATTTCGTTTTCGCTTATTTTTTTAATATTGGGAGTCGAATTTCCAGTCTGTTTTAAGACTTTATTTAAAGCTGTTTCAAATCGATCTTTAGAGAAAGGTTTTAGTAAATAATCAATTGCATTCGCTTCAAAAGCCTTGAGTGCATATTCATCAAAAGCAGTTGTGAAGATAATTTTAGGATGTTCATTCAACAATTCCAACATTTCAAAACCATTTATTTTGGGCATTTGAATATCGAGAAATATTAAATCTGGATTTTTCTCTTGAATAGCTTTAATACCTTCAAAACCGTTGGCGCATTCCCCAATAATTTCTATATCCTTTTGTTCTTTTAGATAGATTTTTACTATTTCCCTACCCAAAGTTTCATCGTCTATTATTAAGACTCTTGTCATAGCTTTGGTAATTTTAATGTTGCCTTAAATTGATTTTCTGATTTTTCAATCTTCAATAAATCGTTTCTGTGATAGAGCAAGTTTAATTTTTTCTTAATAGAACTTAAGCCAAAACCTTCTCCCTTTTGTGTCTGTTGCGTTTCGGCATCGTATGGATTGGAAATGCTAATTTCTAACATTTTATCTTTTAGAATGCGCGAAGCAATACAAATTTTTACTTTTTCATCTGTTCCGTACAATCCATATTTTACAGCATTTTCCACTAGTGGTTGGAGAATGAATACAGGAATTTGATAGTCTAAATTGTCTCCATCATTTTCAAATTCAATTTCCAATCGCTCTTTGAATCTTATTTTTTCTATTTCAAGATATAATTTCACGTCTTCAATTTCTTCTTCGAGCCTGCACGTTATACTTTTCTCTTTGCGCACCATTTGTCTTAAATAATCTGACAATAAAAGGAGCATACGTTGTGCCTCATTCGCATCTAAAACCATCAAAGCGCTTATCGAGTTAAGTGAATTAAATAAAAAATGTGGCTGAATGGTTTGTTCAATTCTATTTAATTCTGCTTTTTGTAAATCTCTTTCAATCGTAAGTTTTTGGTTTAATGAAACTTCAAGATAAAGTTGATTTTTGCTGAACCAAAATTGATAGTGCGCCACGAAAAGTTGTAAAAATATCACCGTAGATTTTGCCAGTAAATAAGGTGTCTTAAATTGCTGATTAAGTTCATTGTTTTCTATTAATAATTTCCCAGTAAAAAAAGAACCAGCTACAATAAGCGCAGTCATTGCCAATATAATTTCAAAATTGACCAAAGAAAGAACTGATTTAGACAAGAAAGAATTAACTATTTTCTGCAAAATAAAAACCGCCAGCAATAGTAAAACATTTGTTGATAATGTATCAATCAGTGCTGTTTGAATATCGATATTAAATTGTCTTAAAAGAACAAATTGCACAAAACAAGCAATACAAAATTGTATCAAAGTAGATTTTAAATCTAACTTTCTTGATTGTCGCTTTGATTCTTGAAAGGTCATAAATGCGCCATTTGTTTTTTACCTTGTTTTGTCTCTAGAAATGAAATATACAAGTTTGGATCACTAACTTCTATTGTCTGTGAATCGAATTGATAGCCTGAGTTTAATTCTTCCAGGTCCAACATTTCAAAAGTCATAAATTGCCAGTTAATCATTTGCCCATTTTCTCCAATAATAGTTTCTTCTTCAAGTTGCCCTATTTCTTTAGTTCTTCTCGCAGCATCTTCGGCGTTTTCGCCAAATATAACTCGATATTGAATATCAAATTGACTGTCATTTCCTGTTTGATTTATGTGAAATGTCATTTTTGCTATAAATGCTTTCATATCTTTAATATTCACATATTTCTATTCCACCAAAAATACACGTTCCTTTTAGAATTAAAACTTTATCATCATCTTTTTGTGCACCGGCAACTATTCTTTTGTCTTCAATACTGCCAAAAATGGTTGTGAGTTCTGAACTAACTTTCCAATTGCTAGGGATAATCAATTTCAAACCGCCAAACATGTTGATTGTATCAATTATTGCTTTGCCTTGAATATCTGAATTCATTAAATTTATCTCACTTCCTCCAAAAAAAGTAACTATGTCTGCCCCAATGAAATTTTTACTAACCACATTTTTCTCTATTCCTCCAAAAAACGAAGTTGCATCAATAAAATCTTCTTTATTTACTTCATCAAAATTCATGTTATTCGCATTTTGAAAGGCTTTTTTTTTATGGTGAAATCTTTTCTTGTTTAAATGTTTTTGCCTAAATTTCCGTGGTTTAAAAATCATAGTTACACCGAAAAGTATTATTAACAAAGGCCAAATTATTTTGAAGTTAATAAGATCGGGGGCAAAATGTTTCAGAAGAAAAAGTTTACCAATTAATATTAAAACGTATCCACTGATTTTGCGAAACTTATGTTTTATTAAAGTAACTGTACCTGCAGCAATTAAAAACATTGGCCAAGTAAAAATCCAAGAAGCTATTGGGAAATTTAGTTCTTTTAGAAGAAATAACATTCCAAATACTACTACAAAAAATCCTGCGGCTATTTTTCCTCTGCTGTGTTCATTCTGCCAACTCAACACCGAGTGTTTGTCTTCGTTTTGCATATCGTTTATATCGTTCATGTTTTTAAGTTTTAAGTTTTTAAATTTATTTTTCTATACGTTCTTTTATTTCAGTATTTATAAGTTAATATTTCTTACTGATAGAACAAATCTACTCCAACCTAAAAGCTTGTACAATAACAAATAGGTGAATTGTGGCTGAGTTCATGCGAAATGTACTTTTTAAAGGTTTAATATTCTATAAGTCGATAATCAGAACTGTTCACCGACAAAAATGGCTAATTTTACAACATGCAATTTCAAAACAGCGATGATATAATTTGTGCTTTGGCAACGCCCAATGGTTCTGGCGCTTTGGCGATTATCCGCTTATCGGGAAAAAAATCTATTGACCTTACAAATGGTGTATTTTCTAAAAAATTGATTGATAAAGAATCTCACAGCATACATTTTGGTACTATTGCAGATGATTCTGGAGAAATAATTGATGAAGTTTTGGTTTCACTTTTTAAGGAAGGCAAAAGCTTTACAGGTGAAGAAAGTGTGGAAATTTCTTGCCATGCATCGCCCTATATTATTCAACAATTGCTTAAATTATTTCAGCAAAAGGGCGCAAGAGCTGCAGAACCAGGTGAATTTACTCTGAGAGCATTTCTAAACGGTAAAATGGATCTTTCGCAAGCAGAAGCTGTTGCAGATTTAATAGCATCACAGTCTAAATTGGCGCACAAAGTTGCATTAAATCAGTTGCGAGGCGGATTTTCATCGGAATTAAAAGATTTGCGCGAAAAACTCATAAATTTTGCATCGTTAATTGAGTTAGAATTAGATTTTGCCGAAGAAGATGTAGAGTTTGCCGACAGAACACAACTCAATGATTTAGTGACAGAAGTTTTAGGTAAAATAAAATTATTAATAGAATCTTTTGAACTTGGGAATGTAATAAAAACTGGAATTCCGATAGTTTTTGCAGGCCGACCAAATGCAGGAAAATCTACCATTCTCAATGCACTTATAAAAGAAGAAAGAGCCATAGTTTCAGACATTGCAGGAACCACAAGAGATACGATAGAAGAAAAATTCAACATAAATGGAATTGATTTTCGCTTGATTGACACTGCAGGTTTGCGCGAAACGACAGATGTAATTGAAAATTTAGGAATCGAAAGATCCATGGAAAAAATAAAGTCGGCAAGTTTGGTGGTTTACCTTTACGATGCAGCAGAATCATCAATCGATAGCGTTTTGGAGGACATACAATTGTACTTGCAAGAAAGCAATTTTATTTTGGTAGGCACAAAAAATGATTTGCCGAGTGATAACAAGGAAGAAGTAAAAATCCAACTAAGGGTAATTACAGAAAAACCCGTTTATTTGCTCACGGCCAAAAACACCGAAGAAGCCGAAAACTTAAAACAAATAATCTACGAGCACACAGTAGGAAACAAAATAGAAAACTACAGCACCATCGTCACCAATGCGCGCCACATCGCCTATCTAGAAAAAGCCCAAGAAAGTCTAAATTCCGCCCATCTAGCCCTCCAAAACGGCACCTCAGCCGACTGGATTGCAATGGATATCCGCCAAGCCATGTATGCCGTAGGCAGTATTTTAGGTCAGATTTCAGAAGATGATTTACTAGCGAATATTTTTAGTAAGTTTTGTATTGGAAAGTAGGTGTTATGTAATAATATTGTTTGAATTCATTGTTCTTCAATAAATTTGATAGGTTTGTTTTCTGAAATTTGGCTGATATCCAATTTGTCGTATATTTGCAAAAAAAAATAAGACCCCCATGCTTAATCATCTATTGATTTTTCTATTCGTTTGTACTTTTTCTAGTTGGACAATTTCCCAGGAAAAAATTAGTAAAAAAACATTCAAATCTCCCGAACTTTTGTCGGCTCACATTACAAAAAATGCTTCTGGATCGGAAGCAAAGGTGGATTCAATTTATGTTTGGATCACAAATAATATCGCCTATGATTATGATCGACTCATGGATACAAAACCGCTTTTGTATCAAACTGGGTCTGATATATTAAAAAATAAGAAAGCGATTTGCTCTGGATATGTAATTCTCATGCAAGAAATGTTGGCTTATGCTGGTATTCAATCTGAATATGTAGAAGGTTATATAAATGACAGTTATATAGATACAAATTATGTATTGGTGGAGGCCGATCATGCTTGGATTGCAATAAATATTGATGATGAATGGTATTTGGCAGATCCTACTTGGGATGCTGGCTACATAGGATTAATTCCGAAAAAATTAAAAACGTATCCTAAACGTTGGTTGAAAGAAAAGTCTTTTTCTAAAACTAAAAAACAAACTAAATACGACCTTAAACTAGCAAAAAAGAAAAAGGATTTTGACGAAAAACTAGCGGCCAGAGATCCATACACCAGCAATGTTGGATTTGTGAAAAAACCAGAAAAAACATATTATTTAATTGAACCCGATTCATTTATTGTAACCCACTTGCCTGTATTACCAGAATGGCAATTGAAAGAACATACACTGAGCATGGAACAATTTTGTCAAAATCAAGACAGTATACTTAGCGCCATAGAAAATCCACAAGGTGAAGTGATGGATTACAATGTGAAAATTGATGATTATTTAGAATTGCCAATTCCTAAACGTTGGTTATATTCAGGTGTTGAAGGAAATAAGTATAATATTTACAATCATGGAGTTATTGCTGTGCATGATTACAATTACATTTCTCTATTTTTTGAAAAGGACGTTAAGAAAATATTGAAAAGAGTTCCAGATTTTCAAATGACACCGCAATATGAACTTTTATACGCACTTTGTGATACTGCAATAGTTCACAGTAAATTAGCAAATTCTAATTCCAATGAAGCATATAAAACGCAAAGCAAGCATTTAAAATCTGTGAGTAAAGGCGATTCACAAAGAGGAAAAACTATAGACAAGGAAATTGCCTTGATGGACAAGGATTTGGAAAAAATTCAAGATAAGATAGTTTCTGAAAAGACTTTGATAAAAGAAAACACTGAGAAAACCATTGAAAAAATAGAATCTCTTGATAAAAAATATAATTTAGGTTCGGATAAAAAAAGAGTTGAAACAGAATTATTGGAAAAAGAATATGCTTCATTAGATTCTTTGGTAGCAATCTTGAAACAAAATACCAGTGCTAAAACAGATGTTCTAAAAACAACTTCTGTAAATAGATTTGATGAATTTCTTCAATATTCTACTTATTACTTAGAAGGATCAGCATTTTACATGTCACAACAGAATTTGAGTTTGGAGAAAGAATGTATGAAATTTGATAGTTTGACGTTGAACTCATTGAGACAAAGTAATAGACTACTAAAAGATTCATTGTTTGCTGAAATATCTACAAAAGAAGTTACAACTCAATTAAAAGAATTGGAATCTTTGATTAAAAAAATGGTGTTAAAAGCCAATACGACTGCTAAAACATCTCAAAAAGTTGATGTTTCGCAATTAGAATCTTATCTATATCAAATTTTAAAAACAGCCTTGGAGGAGAAGAGAATTTTGAATCTACAATTTTCTAATTCCCTGAATCAATACGCGAATTATTACAAAAGCACTCGAGAGCGCAGAAAAACATTTGAAAGTTTATCAGAAACCCGAACCAAAAATCAAGAAAAAAGAGACGATACCGTTTCGGAAGAATACGATAAAGCAAAAGAAAGAGGGGATAAACTTTACAAACAAATCATCTCAGATTGCAAAGATTGGAAAGCCGATTTGAAGAAGAAAATTTAATTATTTCTGAGGTAATATTAAATTAGGGTTTAAAATAAGTTTGACACAAGTTAACTATTTTGTCAATGTAATAATCCAGATCTCTCACAAACCAGATCTCTCAATGATGCTTAAAATCAACATTTGGCATGGATGCAATGGCAATCACCCATACAATTATACAAGATAACAAAATACCAATTGTATTTGCCCAAAAAGCTTTGGTGCGGTCAAAACGAAATAAATAAGCTGCAATTGTACCCGCATAAACTCCAGTTCCAGGAACAGGGAGCATTACAAAAATCAAGAGACCCCAAAAACCATATTTTTGAACATTTTTTCCGGCTCCTTTTTTTGCTCTTCTGGCAACCCAAATTGCAGGTTTTTTGTAAAAGCGGTATTTGAACAAAAAACGATTTACTACATCTAGGAAAAACATCATTAGTGGGTATACCAAAACATTAGCAAGAAAACAGCTTATTAGTACCAAATAAATATTCAAACCATGATGTAAACCATAAGGAATACCTACTTTGGCTTCTCCTAACGGAGCCAAACTCCACAATATAGCAAATAATAAATACACTATTATTCCAAATTTATATAAACCGTAAAAATACAGTATTAATCAAACTAAATTGCATTGGCTTTGAAAAGAATACTTAAAAATAATAATAGACTTTGAGTTTGTCCAATTTAGTAGTTTCATAAATTCTAATTCAACCCTATTCCATCTTCATAACTCGCATCGTCCATTAATTTTCCCAGACTGCCAAATGGGTCTTTGATACTGTAACCTTTTTCAATTTTATTTTTATTGAGTTTTTCTTTATCAACCAAATACCAAAGAATTAGTTCTTTCAAAAACAACCTGCTTTCTTTTGTAGCTTCGGTTTGAAATGTATCTATAATTTCATCAAGCGCCGGAATTTTATTGAGTTCTGAGGCGTATTCTTTTTCGGTCATATTGTCTAATAAATCAACCGTACCAACATTAAAAAACCATTCTACAACGGCATCATACCACACTTTTTGATTGGGTTTTTCTAATTTTTCAATTTTCGTAAAATGTTTTTCAAAGGTATTTGCAAGCGCATCTTCAATTAATATTTCTGCAACCTGCAAAGCACCTTCTTGTTCGCCCTCGTAAACCAATTCTACTTTCCCAGTAATTGCCGGAATTATTGAATAAAAATCTGTTAAACGAATACTTGTTTTGCTATCACCACTTTTTAACAATCGATATTCGGCAGATGAAATAAGATTTTGAATGGCGGTAATGCTCATTCTTGCACTTACACCACTTTTACTATCGATGTAATCACTGTCTCTTGCTTCAAAACTTATTTGTTCAATGATATCTCTAGCCAATTCGGGCACGTATATATGCGAGTAATCTGTTAGATGTTTGTTGGCTTCTTGCTCCGTAATTTTCTTAGCAATTTCAATTGTTTCTGGATAATGTGTAAGAATTTGAGATCCAATTCTATCTTTCAAAGGGGTAACAATGCTTCCTCTATTTGTGTAATCTTCTGGATTGGCTGTAAAAATAAATTGCATGTCTAATGGCAATCTGAGTTTAAATCCTCTTATCTGAATATCACCTTCTTGCAAAATATTGAACAGAGCAACTTGAATTCTTGCCTGTAAATCAGGAATTTCATTAATAACAAAAATACAGCGATTGGCTCTGGGAATCATTCCAAAATGGATAACTCGATCATCTGCATAACTTAATTTTAAATTGGCAGCTTTTATAGGATCCACATCGCCAATGATATCGGCAATTGTAACATCTGGTGTTGCTAATTTTTCAGCAAAACGTTCGTCACGGTGCAACCAATCAATTGGTGTTTGGTCTCCTTTTTCTTTAATAAGTTCTCTTGCATAGCGAGAAATCGGGCTGAAAGGATCATCGTTAATTTCTGAACCTTCAACAATTGGAATATATTCATCTAAAAGTTGAACCATTTGTCTTGCCAATCTTGTTTTTGCCTGACCCCTCAATCCTAAAAAGTTGATGTTGTGTTTGGATAAAATGGCACGCTCCAATTCTGGAATAACTGTTAATTCATAACCATGAATTCCTTCAAATACTGTAGTTCCTGCTTTAATATTTTCAATTAAATTTTTTCTTAGTTCGTCTTTTATTGTCAAACTTTCGTAACCTCCTTTTTTTAGTTCTCCAAAAGTTTTAATTTCTTTATAATCTATATTTTTAATACTCATCCTTTAATATTTTTCTTTCTGTTTGTTTCGTAATCTTCAAATATCATTTCGCCCAAACCATGTATTCCGGTATAAAAGGCTTTTCCTTGGTTTGCTTCCGTAAAATGTTCTATAAATTGCATGAGATACGGATCTTGAGCAATCATAAACGTTGTAATAGGTATTTTCAATTTTCTTGCTTGTTGCGCCATTGTGTAACATTGATCTACCACATAACTATCCAACCCGTTAGAATTTTTATAATAACTACCATCTTTTTCTTTCACACAACTAGGTTTTCCGTCGGTAATCATGAAAATTTGCTTGTTGGTATTTCTTTTTCTCCTAAGGATATCCAATGCCAATTGTAAACCTGCAACCGTATTTGTGTGGTACGGACCGACTTGTAAATAAGGCAAATCTTTTATACTTATTGGCCAAGCATCGTTTCCAAATACTATTATGTCAATAGAATCTTTGGGATATCTTGTAGTAATTAATTGTGCGAGAGCCATCGCTACTTTCTTAGCTGGTGTTATTCTGTCTTCGCCGTACAATATCATGCTGTGGCTGATATCTATCATTAAAACAGTACTCATCGAAGCATTGTACGAAGTTTCATGTACAACTAAATCGCTTTCATGCAATTGAAATTCTCCTATTCCATTGTTTATTTGGGCATTTCGTAGACTCTCAGTCATAGAGATATTTTCAAAAGAATCTCCGTAAGAATAGGCTTTTAGGTCTCCAGAAATATCGTCACCAGTTCCAATATGCTTTGTTTTGTGATTTCCAGAACCTCGTTTGTTGAGATTTCCGAAAATTTGATCTAGTGCAGCTTGTCTTATGTGTCTTTCTGTTTTAGAAGTAATAACTGCGCTGTTCCCTTTTTTAGGATTTTTTTCGTCTTTTATAAACCCTTTTTTAATTAAATCTTCTCTGAAATCTGCTAAAGTATAATCAGGTGTGGTGAGTTTATATTCTTTATCGAGGATTTCCATCCAGTCGAAAGATTCGTCTACATCCCCTGATACATGTACAATTACATCTTTCCAGATATCAAAAAGTCTGTCAAAAGGATCTTGTTGTTCCTTGATATATTTGCTTATTCTAAAACCTTTGGCTGAATTCGGAGAAATTTTCATTCCTTAAATTTAAGCATTATCAGAATGTGATAAACTCAAATTTGTAATTGTTATGAAAAATTTAATAGAAAAGGTAAAGAAAATTATCCAATCGAGATATTCAAGTGTTTTACTAACCCGATTTCTATTAATCTGAAATATGTTGAAAATTGAATATCACTCATTCCTCTTTCAATTCTGGAAATATAACTCTTTTTCGTACCTGTTTTATCCGCTAGTTGTTCTTGAGTAAGATTAGCGTTTTTTCTAACTACTTTCAACATTACTCCCAAACGAAACGCTAAGGAATCAGCATCGTAACTGTCACGTTTTGGGGGTTCCTTTTTCACCCTATTTTTCTTCAAGAATTTGTTCGAAGTTTTTTGTATTGTTCATAGTTGGTGAAGTTTAAAAGGATATAAAATTCTTGAAAAATTTATTCTACTTCTTTATCGATATTTTCTTTTTCTGGAACTTGATCGTGGTCGTAAGCAGATTCTTCTGTAACTACCTCTTTCTCTTTTTTGGGGAAATATTTTCTTTGTCTCAGGAATATCATGATGACACCGCAAGTTATGGATCCATCGGCTAAATTCCATATTGCTGGGAAAACTTCTTTGCCTTTAAGATAGGGAACCCATTGTGGCCAAGTTGCTTCAAACTTAAACATATCTACTACATTTCCAAGCAAAAAACCAGATCTTCTTACTTCCACTTCACCCCAATATTTACAATTTCCAAAAATTCCTGACCCTGGTTGTTGATTGTAATCTGAACATGCATCAAGCGGAAAAATATAATCGTAAAACATTGAGTCGATTAAATTTCCAGCTGCTCCGGCTAAAACTAGTCCAATTGCAATTAAAAATTCAATGCGCGCTCCTTGGCGAATTTGTTTAATCATGTAATAAGAAATTCCGCTAATTGCTAAAATTCTGAAGATGCTTAGAGCAAGTTTGGCCCAAATACCACTACCGAGCGTAGTGCCGAATGCCATTCCAGGATTTTCAATGTATTGTAATTTAAACCAAGTTCCAATAAGATTTTTGGATTCGGCCAATTCAAAATTCGACTTTATATAAAGCTTAATAACCTGATCTAAAATCAAAATAATGGCAATAACTGCCAATACAATAAGTAATTTTTTTTTGAATAAATTACCCGTTAATGAACTACTTGAGTTGTGCATTAAATATAATTAAGTATTACTTATTTTGAGTATTACTTGCTTTGAGCATTTTTCGCTTCAATGCTTAAAGTTGCATGTGGCACCAATCTCAATCTTTCTTTTTGAATCAATTTTCCAGTAACTCTACAAATTCCGTAAGTTTTATTTTCAATTCGGTTCAAGGCACTTCTTAAACTGTCCACAAATTTTTCTTGACGCAAAGCCAATTGCGCAACTTCTTCTCTAGATAAAGTTTCTGAACCATCTTCCATCATGTTGAAAGTTCTTCCAGTATCATCTGTACCATGATTGTCTGAATATGAAAGTGAACCCTTTAGCAAGACTAAATCATCTTGTGCTTCCTTTAATTTAGCGTTAATCAACGATCTGAATTCATCCAGTTCGCTGTCCGTAAATCTGTTTACAGAACTTGACATATCTTTTATTTTAGTTTGTAATTCAATTTTTGATTTATAGCAAATCAGCCGCAAATATATACTAAAAAAACTAAATGCCTTTTTGTTCGCTGTTATTAGAAGTTAAATGTTGATTAATGGAATGATTGGTAATAACTCTTACATCAACTCCGGTGTCTAATCCTCTCATGTCAATGAGATTTTTTTCTCTACTTACGATGAATATTTTACAACCTTTCGTAGGTTCCTTCGCTTCCGTTTTTACCAAAACTGATTGTGTTTTGATTTAGGAAAACAACCTCAAAATCGGCGCTAGAACTTATTCCATATTGGCTGAACAAAGGTGCGGCAATTTTCTTTTCACTCAGAGTAAACTCAAAATTCGAGTTTCTGCTGATACCAAAAACAAACTTATCTCCGATTGCACAAAACATATTTACATACTTATCATCGTTCAACTTGATAATTTTACCTGAGTATTTTCCTTTCTTATCTTTAGTAATGTCTATTTCAATTCCTTCCAGCATTCCTCTATTTATTAATTTCCATTTACCTTCAAACTGAGATATAGGAGTTTCTTTAAGTTTTGTAGAATCACAAGAAGTAAATAGGATTAAAATCAATAAAAAAACAAATGTAAATTTCATCTAAATATATTTTCGGTTTGTAAATAGTTTAAAATTTCAAATTACTTCGACTCCGTTGGCTGAGCGGAGTCGAAGCCAGAGGAGTCGAAGCCACCGGTTTCTATGTTCTGCGCAGTTGCATTTTGTATCAATAGCGTCAATTCTTCAAATTGGGGTACGGATAATTGTTCTGGTCGTTCGGCTAACATGTAAGATTCTATGTTTAAATCTTTTGTTAGTGTTTTTATGGAATTTCTTATGGTCTTTCTTCTTTGGTTGAAAGCCATTTTTACTACTTGAATAAATAACTTTTCATCGCAGGCCATCCCATTTCTTTCATTTCTCGTGCACCTAATAACACCCGATTTTACTTTCGGTGGTGGATTGAATACGTGTTCATCTACTGTAAAACAATATTCAATATCATAAAAAGCTTGCATCAACACACTTAAAATTCCATATTGCTTTGTTCCGGGTTTTTCGGCAATTCGCAAAGCGACTTCTCTTTGAAACATTCCCATTATTTCTGGAATTTGATCTCTGTGTTGCAAACAGCGAAAAAGTATTTGAGAGGATATATTGTAGGGAAAATTACCGACTACCGAATAAGGTTCTTTTCCCATTATGGTTTGTAAATCGGCACGCAAAAAATCGCCTTCGTATATTCTATCTTCGAGTTGAGGGAAATTTTCTTTCAAAAAGGCAATAGAATCTCTGTCAATTTCCATTACATGTACTTCAGCATCTTCTTTTTGAAGCAAAAACTCGGTTAATGCGCCCATTCCTGGTCCAATTTCTAAAACTCTTTTACAATTTTGATGACCCTGATACGTATTTGCAATCTTGGCACAAATATTTTTATCGGTTATAAAATGTTGTCCGAGATGTTTTTTAGGGGCTACACTCATATTTTAAATTCTTCAATAACATTCATGGTGGTTCTGAAAGCGGCAAATTTTCCGCCAAATCTAGAACTGTGATCTTGTTGTAATACGTTTGCGTGATCGCTACTATATTTGTCTAAATGTTCAGCACTTTCCAGCAAATAACTTATCGCATAAGTAACTTCTTCTACTTCTCCATGAATTTTACTTAAACGTGCTTCTAAGAATAAACCTGTATTCAAAACATCTTTAATATGAGTTAAACGCATAAAATCGAGCCATTCTTTTTCCACTGAAGGATCTAAACTTACTGTAACATTGTACAAAATCATTGCACAAAAATAAGCAATTTGTATCTTTAACGCCTTACATCATTTTTGATGGTGAAATAATAGATAATTAAAAACACATGATAACATACAATCCTAAAAGTTGGTTTAAATTAATATTTGCCCTACATAAGAGTGATACATTGCGAATTCTTTGGAAAGAAATGCTGTATATGGGAGCTTTTACAAGTTTAATTGCATTTTTAGTTTTAACCTACTTGCCTGGAAATCTTGTTTTGGAAAAACTCACACAGGTTTATTCACTAATTGGATTTGTAATTTCATTGTTACTCGTTTTTCGAACAAATACGGCTTACGACAGATGGTGGGAAGGCAGAAAACAATGGGGAGCATTGGTAAATGACACAAGAAACTTGGCCTCAAAACTTGCTGTATTATTAAGTGATGTGAATGACAAAGCATATTTTCAACGCATGATCCCCAATTTTATTTTTGCCACAAGAGATCAATTAAGAGGAGGCGCAATTTTTGAAAATTATGATCTAACAAATGAAGAAATTTTGGATTTTAGAGACAAAGTGCATATTCCGTTAGAATTTTCCAATAAAATGTTTGAAAGAATTGTAAAGTTGAAAAGAGAAGGACAAATTGATGGAAATGAATTGTTTGTATTGGACAAAAACTTGAATGCATTATTAGATTCTTTGGGAGCATGTGAGAGAATTAAAAACACACCAATTCCTTATTCTTATAGTTTATTTATCAAAAAATTTATTTTTATATATGTAACAACTTTGCCCTTGGCATTTGTGACCAATTTTGGATATTATTCTGCACTAATTGCCACCTATGTTTTTTATGTTTTGGTGAGTATGGAAGTATTAGCAGAAGAAATAGAAAATCCTTTCGGACTTGATGACAATGATTTACCGTTGGATACGATTAGTTCTAATATTAAACGGAATGTTGTCCAGGTTTTGCAGTAGAGCAGGGATTAATCTCGACCTTACTGCAAACAATTTATTTTACTTTTCAGGTACGAATTGCAATCTTCGGGCCCCCAAATAAATTACAATTCTTGCCTGTGGAATTTTATTTCGGTTAAAGGTTTTTTCTAATTTTCTTACATGGATCCCTACATAAGAATAAGTTTTGTTTTCTATGTTTTTGAGAATATTTTTTCTTTTTAAATCTTTC
>JBBSUQ010000077.1:0-14473 GCA_038234235.1 Flavobacteriales bacterium | reverse complement strand
GAATTTAAAATTGCCGAAGTCATCCATGAATTACGAACAGAAAATAGAACGACTTCTAAACATTAGTAATGATAAACCATTATTTGCAGATGAATTTGTACCTTGGAAAATACCGCTCCTTGATCATTACACCTATTTGCCTGTCCATCTTTTATCATTGTACAACCAGCCCATTTTCGATACACTTAATGAAAATCAAAAGCTAGAATTAGCCAAATTAGAAGTTTGCCAAGTACTGTATTCTTATTTGCACATTGAAAATGTTTTGTGTGTATTTTTGAATCGTTACCTTCTCCAGTTAGATCCTACCTCCCTAGAATCGAGATACATTATAAAAGAATTGATTGAAGAATACCGACATCAAGAATTTTTTGCCAAAACGATGAAATTAATAGATCGAAAGCCAATTTATCCAAATAGATGGCAGCGCTTTGTAGGAATGTTTACCGTAAAATACACCTCGCTAAATGTTACATTTTTGAGCTGCTTGGCGGTAGAAATGATTGCCGATCGCTATGGTGAGGAAATAAAGAATTGCGATGAAGCTCACCCAATCTTGCGAAAAATTACACAATTACATAGTATTGAAGAGAATAGACATATTTTGTTTGCAAAACTCCTTTTAGAAAAACGAGGAATTCAAAACAAAAATTTGCTAAATAGAACTTATTATGGTATAGTATTAATGTCAAGTATATGGTATATGCGTTCCTTATATGTCAATTTACCTTTTCTTACCGCCATTGGAATTCCAAATTCTAAAAAACATTATCGCTTGGCTAAAAAATCCTATCGATTGCGATTTGGCCAGTTGTGCAACAAGGATATTGTCCCATTTTTAAAAGAAATAAAAGCCGACACGATGTTTTCTAAATGGTGTTGGAAATGGATACTTAAAGTGAAAATATGATTAAAGCAAAAATTACCCATTTAGCCAGATATGTGCCTGAAAGAATAGTTACAAGTTCGGAACTAGAAAACACAATCAACCAGCATTTGCCCCTCTTACCGATAGGAATTATCGAGTCGAAATTTGGAGTTGCCCAAAGGCATTTTGCGAAAGAGAATGAACAAGCTTCAGACTTGGCGGTAGCGGCTGCACAAAAAATTTTAACATTGGTAGGAAAAGAGGGAATAGATTGCCTCATTTTTGCAGCGGGCAGTAGTGATCTAATTGAGCCTGCAACTTCTGTAATCATTCAAAGTAAATTAGCGCTAACTTGTCCAACTTTTGATGTTAAAAATGCATGCAATAGTTTTGTTAATGGCTTGCAAATCGCCAATTCATTTATTAAGAGCAATACGTATAAAAAAATACTGCTATTAACTGGTGAACGCTTAAGCACCATTATTAAATTTAAACCAGATAGCCAAGAAGATTTAACCAAACGCCTTGCTTGTTTGAGTATGGGAGATGCTGGTGCAGCAGCTTTACTAGAAGCCTCAACAAATAAAAGTGGAATATTGGCAGAAGAATTTGAAACATTTGGAGATCATTGGGATCTCTGCACAGTTCCAGGCGGCGGATCTATGTTTCCCCACGATCCTTCAAAGGTTTATTTTGAAGGCAAAACTAAAGAAATGCGAGATATTTTTTTAGATAAAAAGGGCGCTATTTTCGAAAAGTGTTTAGCAAAAGCACAATGGCAAAAAGAAGATTTGAAATGGGTTTTTATGCACCAAGTTTCAGAAAGCACTTTTGATTTGGTAGCTAGGTCATTGGAGGTACCTCGTTCTATTTTTTATTCAATAATTAAAAATCACGGAAATATTGCAGCGGTATCCATTCCATTTGCTCTATCTCAAGCAAGTGAAAGTGGTGAGTTACAAAAAGGAGATAAAATTGTATTGATTGGTTTGGCTTCAGGAATAAGTATTTCTGTTCAATTGATTATTTGGTAATGGGCATAGCTGTTTCTTCAATTACGCAAGAGTTGCAAACATTAGCTAAAAACAAAAAGGATTCAATTGTTTTGATTGATTCTGAAAAATCTCATACTGCAAAAGATATTTGGGAAAAAAGTCTTTCCTTGGCATTTGGTCTAAAATCCAAAGGTTTCAATCCAAAAGACAAGGTACTTTTGTTGTTCGAACCTGGAGTAGATTTCGTAGTTTGCATTTACGCATTATTACTTTTAGATGCTACCATTGTGTTACTTGATCCAGAAATGGGACCTAAAAACTTCAATGCAAAAATTGACCAGATAAAACCGGATTATGCTTTTGTCGACAGTCGTTTGCTTCTACTTTCGAATTATCCAAAACTTAAAAAATTTATTGACATTTTCAAAAAAGACATTCCATCTTTTCAGCTTCCCAAAGATTGCTCGATAATTTCAGTTGGAAAAAAAATGTGGTTTGGACCGAAAAATATAAGTTTAATTGATCTCATGTTGCCTTATGAACCAATGGAATTAGCGATGCGAGAAAATCATGGGCAGCTTTTAGTTTTTACTTCTGGTACCTTGAGTGTTCCAAAAGGTGTTTTGCATAGTAGTGAAAGTTTAGGTTTTTCCATTCAACATTTAAGTAAACTTCTTCAAGAAACCAATGGTAAAATTGTGGGAACATATTTACCTCATTTTATGTTAATCGGAATTGCAACTGGACTAACTGTCAAAACCTTTCCTAAAAATTGGTCGGCAAAGAGAAAGCTGTATTGGTTTGAAAAAGAAAAAATTGAATTGTTTTTTGGTCCTCCGAGCGAAGTACTAGGAATGGTACGAGAATGTGAAAATTCAAATAAAAATTTCCCTTCTACTTTTAAACATTTACTATTAGGATCGGCACCTGTTCACCGTTCTTTTCTTTTGAGATTATTAAAAGTCTTGAAACCTCATGTAAAAGTCACATGCATTTATGGAATGACAGAGCATTTATTTTTATCCGTTGCAGATGGTAGGGAAAAAGCGATACGCGAATGCCAAGGAGATTGGCTCGGATACATTCATAAAGATGTGGAAATAAAAATTAATGACGACCAAGAAATAAGCGTAAAATCTAATCAGCTTTTCTCCAAATATTATCATGAAGAAAGCAGTCCAGAATGGCATGCGACAGGAGATTTGGGAGAAAAATTAGCAGATGGTAGTTTGACTTTATTAGGTCGCAAAAAAGACATGATTATTCGCAGAGATTTTAATTTATATCCTGCTCATTACGAAGGAATTGTAACTCAAATCCCCGAAGTGAACGATGCTGTTTTTTTAGGGATATTTTCAAAAAAAATGCAAGATGAAATCGTATTTTTAGTAGTGGATGCCGAAAATATCAGTCTCGCTCAACTCGAAAAGAAGATTGAAAAAGGAGAATTTGGTATTGACAAAGAAGCATTGCCTGACTATATAGTATTTATGCCCATTCCTTACACTGGAAGGCAACACAAACCAGATAGAAGTAGTTTACGTGCCGAACTTGCAAAAACATATGCATGCGAATTATAATAACTGGCATCAACGGGTTTATTGGCTCGGAGACAGCACACAGGCTAGTTGAAAAAGGACATAGTATTGTGGGAATTGGTCGCCAAAAACAAGCGCGGTCATTTGTGCCAAAAGAAGTAGAGTACCAATGTTATGATTTGCAAAACCCACTTCCGAATTTTGAGGCCGATGCTGTAATTCATTGTGTTGGTTCTGCAGACGATCAAGCATCTTTTGATACACTATTTCTAAGAAATGTAGTCACCACTAACCAACTAATTAAAGCTTCAAGCAACATACCTAAGTTCATTTTTATTTCAACTTCATCCGTCTATAATTTTGGCGAGGAGAAAATGAGCGAAGAACACACTTTGGCAAATATTTATAATAATTTATCAAGTTATGGAAAATCAAAACTTTTGGCAGAAAAATCATTGCTTACTTCTCGTGAAAACAAATGCACAATAATTCTTCGTCCTCGAATAGTTTATGGCAAAGGCGATCGATTAATACTTCCACGTTTATTACGATTGATACGTTTTAACCGATTATTGGTTCCTGCACATCTTACCGAAAACATTTCGCTAACAAACATTCAAAACCTTATTAAAGCCATAGAACTTTCTCTTTTTCAAAACAGTGATAAATCGGGTATTTACAATATTTGCGATAGTGATAATTATAGTTTACAAACTGTTTTGCCTAAATTGGTGCAAGCGGCATATTGTAAGCCCTTAAATGTTTTGAAAATTCCCGCCAGACTTTGGAATACTTTAATTTCATTGAATTCAATATTCCACTTCACTAAAAATATCAGTGTTTTCGGTTCCAAACAAATAACTTCGACTGGTTTAATGGATGCTTCAAAGGCCAAAGAAGAATTAGGTTATGAGGCAGAATTCTCAATGGATGATGCTTACCCAGTTATTTCAGAATGGGTAAAAACCCAGGGTGGATGGAAAAACTATCGCGATCATTTATTGCATTAAATTTTAAGTAAATTCTTCTAAAATTTTGCACACTAAAAATAAGGATGGGTTTTATAAAAAATTGAAATAAAATACATAAACATTACAGACCAATTAGATTATGGTTTCAAACCGCAAACAATTTATTTTCAAACTAGTGAAAAAAAAATGATAATAAACCACCAATGTTAATAATTGTGCATGTAATGATAATAATTAAATCTTTTTCGATTAATTACTATGTCGTTATACGCTTCGGTTTATCGTTTAAACTTAACAAAACTATACTTATCTTCGCAAAAACTAATTTAAAGTAAAAAGCTGCACCGCTTCGTAGCGCAGTTCCGTTATACAAAAAAACAATATGAAGAAATTATCATCTGAACAACTAATTTTCCCAATAATTGTGGGAGCACTTTCACTTTTAAATATTCTAAGAAATTTTCAAGATTTTTACCTGACATCGATTTTGGTGTCATTGGTTGGAATTGTTGCAACCGTATTATTTTTTCTTGATATCAAGAAAGCAAGTATTCTATTTTATGTTTGGATCGTTGCACAAATAATCACGTATTCTTCGACATCTTTTACTTTTTACACGAACCAATTTCCTTATATATCCTTAGGCCTTAGCTTTAAAATTGAAAATTCTCTATTGATTTTAAATTTTGTTCCGTTATTCTTTTTTATTGGTTATCGAATATTAAAAATGTCCGATCTTATTGGTAAAAAGGTAAGTATCCGACCAATAAAGACAGATTCAAATCTGAAATCAATCGACGGAGAAATCACTGAAATTATTAAGACAAATAAAGATGGAAAATGGCTTAAAGTGACATACTTTGAAGATGGAAATTCAGAACAAAAATTTGTAATGATTAAACCCAAGGGTGAAGAAAGGTTTTCACGGAAAACTTCTATATTCGCATTTGTAAACGAGTTTGGAGAGCGAACAAATTTTATTGACTGGGGAAAAGTGAAATTGAAGTAAATTGTTTATGAGAATAAATAAGCGAGAATATGAACTTACCGAAGTGTAGGGGATTAAACCAACGTGTGCAAACGAGATGACACATGACTTCAATTTTCATAAAAGATTAAGATGAAACCAATTATTTTAATAATCCTTTTAACCATTTGTACATCTGCTATAAGTTAGACTTTCAATGTTGTTTGGAAAGATTTTTCAATTGATGACTGGAAAGTGGAATTTTCAAATGACAGCACAAAATCTTTTGGTGATAAAGATAAATTGGGGAAAATTCATTTTGTTAATTCAACCTACAACAAAACAGTTAAATATTATGTCTTTAAAAAATCAGATATTGATTCAGTATATCTCAAATCCCTTGATAACTGGTATTTGATGCAGTCAAAACATCTCCCATCTGGAAGATTCTCGTCATTTGAAAGAGGGAGATTTTTACTACCAGTCAGATATATGCAATACATGTGGAGAATGGGTTTTTACTTATAATAACACTAGACGCGAGGCCCCTGAAAAAAAGACTTGCGAAATTCTAATTAGAGAGTTTTCTCAGTATATTGCGGGACATTAAGTAAAAAATCATAGCCAATTCTAAAAGTCTATGCAGTTTATGGGAGTTTTATAAATCTTTTGATTAAAAATATACTCTTACATTCGAGAGACAAATTTTAGTTAACAGCCATTAAACAAGTATTCTTCGACATCTTTTAATTTTTACACGAACCAATTTCCTTACATATAATTAGGCCTAACCTTTAAAATTGAAAATTCTCTATTGATTTTAAATATTGTTCCGTTATTCTTTAAAATTTATAGCGACCACTTAAAAATATTAAAATTTGATTAAATTTTAATAAACAAAATTCAATTCAAACCGATTATTTTTATAACGTTTTGAACTAAATCAATAATTAATTGTTATAAAACTGTTATTAAAAGTTCTAAAACAATTATTTTAAATTAATGAAAAAATTGACATCCACTGAGCCATTTTGGTTGGTTAAAAATGGAATTATAGAATCTTAACAAATAAATTTTAAACAAATGAATATATTACTTGCAGATGACGATGAAGATGATTGTCTCTTTTTTGAAAATGCTTTAGCCGGATCACTTATATCTACGAATCTTACAACTGTGTCGGACGGAGAACAACTTATGCATATGCTTAAAAATAAAACGCACGAACTTCCTGATGTGCTTTTCCTTGACCTCAATATGCCACGAAAAAACGGGTTCGAGTGTTTATCGGAAATAAAACTAAATAGTAGACTAAAACTACTTCCTATAATAGTGTTCTCCACCTCTTTTGAACAAGAGGTAGTAAACAAGCTTTACCAAGACGGCGCGCGATATTTCCTTCGGAAACCTTCGGAAATTCTGCAATACAAAAAAATAATTCTGCAAACATTAACGATGATAGAACAAGCAAATATTACACAACCGGACAAAGATAATTTTGTGATTACAATCCAGAGCCCTTAAATTTTTTAAAAGAATCTTAAATTAAAAATAACACGAGAAAAATTTTAAAAAAACAGATTATGACTAATAAAAAAGAAGCGGATGAGTTGATGATTTCTCATAAAGAACTTGCCCTTCTAATAAATAAGATAGAAAAACTGGCTGCGGAGATAAACCTTGCCAACAAAGAACTAGCATTTCAAAATGAAGAGAAAGAAAAAAGGGCAGAAGAACTGATTATTGCCAATAAAGAACTTGTATTTCAAAATGGTGAAAAAGAAAAAAGAGCTGCTGAGTTAGGTATTGCCAACAAAGAACTGGCATTTCAAAATGAAGAGAAAGAAAAAAGGGCAGAAGAACTGATTATTGCCAAAAAGGAACTTGTATTTCAAAATGAAGAGAAAGAAAAAAGGGCAGAAGAACTGATTATCGCCAATAAGGAACTGGTATTTCAAAATGATGAAAAAGAAAAAAGAGCTGCTGAGTTAGGTATTGCCAACAAAGAACTGGCATTTCAAAATGAAGAGAAAGAAAAAAGAGCTGCTGAGTTAGGCATTGC
Source organism: Flavobacteriales bacterium (assembly GCA_038234235.1). Taxonomy (GTDB): domain Bacteria; phylum Bacteroidota; class Bacteroidia; order Flavobacteriales_D; family Crocinitomicaceae; genus JBBSUQ01. Next base: position 7,072 of record JBBSUQ010000077.1, on the reverse strand, counting down.
AAACAATGAACTTGTATTTCAAAATGATGAAAAAGAAAAAAGAGCAACTGAGTTAGGTATTGCCAACGAAGAACTGGCATTTCAAAATGAAGAGAAAGAAAAACGGGCAGAAGAGTTAAGAATTGCTAATAAAGAGCTGCTGGCATTCACCTATATATCAAGTCACGATTTACAAGAGCCACTGCGCAAAATACAAACTTTCGCCTCGATTATACTTGAAGATGAAAATAAAAACCTATCTATCAAAGGCAAATTTAATTTCCAACGGATACAATCAGCAGCAAAAAGAATGCAACAGCTTATTGACGATCTACTTTCCTTTTCACGAATCAGCACTACTGATCACAAGTTTGAAAAAACCGAACTCTCTACAATTGTGGATGAAGTGAAAAATGATCTAAAAGATACCATCCAAGAAAAACACGCAACTATTAATTCCAATGAGCTATGCGCAGCTAACATCATTCCGTTTCAGTTCCGCCAGCTCATTTACAATCTCATAAGCAATGCACTCAAGTTTTCAAATCCGGAGGTGCCTTCTCAGATAACAATAAAGAGCAGCATCGTAAAAGGCAGTAAATTAAACAACGTCATGCCTCCCGACAGGCAGGAAAAATTTTCATCCGAAAAAAATTATTGCCATATAATTGTCCAAGACAATGGAATCGGCTTCGAATCCCATTTCAGTGAACGTATTTTTGGAGTGTTCCAAAAACTTCATAACAAAGAAGTATATGGAGGTACTGGAATCGGGCTTGCAATAGTAAAAAAAATAGTAGAGAATCACAACGGCATCATCACCGCCACAAGCGAGTTAAATAAAGGAGCAATGTTTGATATTTATTTTCCTGCTTAATAAATAATCTCAGCTATTTTTTTTGTGAGGCTGACAAGACATCTTAGACAAATGGTATTCACCAAGACAGTGAAGATGAATATCATACAGAATTTCGTTTTGTAACTTGGAATTCAGAAAATAAACTTAGAGTTTTTAAATTGAATATTCTAACAGAAAAACTTACTGAAATTGATTAGGATAAATAGATGATTAATTTTCTTGGCAGCGAAATAATCCTACCCCAACTCATGCACTCCACCAGTATGCAAAAAGACAACTCTAGAATTTTCGTATTCCAAATTCCCAATAAGTTCCTGCCACATGGCAAAAAATGCTTTTCCAGTATAAATGTTATCCAATGGTAAAGCAAATTTCTCTTTCATTTCTGAAATAAATTCCAATAATTCTAAGGTAGTTTTGGCGTAACCTCCAAAGTGCGCTTCGCCATGATTCACGAAATTTTCTAGTAATTCTTTGGCAAATTCTTTTTCAATTCCGCTGTTTTTGTACAAGTTTTGAATTGTTTCTGCACTTTTGAAATTTTTAATCGCCGAGACACCATGAATTTTGGAATTTTCGGGACAGGCTAAAAGTAATCCAGCGGCTGTTGTTGCTGTTCCCATAGCAAGAAATAAATGATCGAATGTTTCTAACTCGCTCACAATTTCCTGACAACCAATCATCCCTTCATAACCTGCTCCGCCTTCTGGAACCAAAACAAATTCATTATACTTATTGGCATATTCACTTTTAAAATCCCAATCGTTTCGCAAAGAATATTCCTCTCTACTTAAAAAAATTAATTTCATTCCCAAATCATTGCATTTTTTCAGAAGTGAATTTGAGTCAGAGTTTAGCTCCTCACCTCGCACAATTCCAATAGATTTCCATTCCAAAACCTTAGTGCAAGCCGCTACAGCCAGAAGATGATTGGAAAACGCCCCACCAAAAGTTAGAATGCCATTTTTATTTTGAGATTTGGCTTTTTCAATGTAATATTTAAGTTTTCTCCACTTATTTCCAGATACAAATGGATGAATTAAATCATCCCGTTTAACGAATAACTCTATATTTCTAACAGAAAGTTCGGGCGATTCTAATTTTTGGAGTACAGAATTCTTTAAATATTTGTCCATTTTCACTTACTTTGCACTATGAGCGATGATATGTCCGGATTTTCTAAAAAAGACAAACTGGAACCTGATGATTTTTATTATACTGAAGAAGGATACATTGTTTTTACGGAAAAATACCTGCGTACACGTGGATATTGCTGTAAAAATAGTTGTCGCCATTGTCCTTATGGATTCAATAAAAAGACAGATAGTTTTAAGAAAATTACTTAAGACCATTTTCTGGAACTTTACCTGAATATTTTTTAAGTCTTTCCTTAATTTCAGCTATATCTTTATCAATATCTCCCGTGGGATGAAAAATACTATCAAAACCTCCAATTTTCTTTTTGTAATCAATAGATCCTAAATAAATTGGCACTTTTGCCTCCAAAGCGATGAAATAAAAACCTTTTTTCCAATTCGGACTGTATTTTCTTGTTCCTTCTGGCGTAAAGACCAAAAAGAGTTCTTCGTGGCTATTAAAAAGCGATGCTGCATATTTTGTCATGTTGTTTTTTGCTTTTCTATCTACAGGGATTCCACCCATTTTTTTAAGAAAAAACCCGAAAGGAAAGAAAAATAGGTCTTTTTTAATTAAAAATTTAACTTTAACTCCATATTGAAGGAAAGCAAGTTTGCCAATTACAAAATCCCAATTAGAAGTATGGGGCGCCATCACAACTACGCATTTCTTAACATCTTTAGGATAATTTTGTAAGATTTTCCATCCAAATATTTTAAATAAAAATGCTGCAAATTTTGACATGCTGCAAAGTTAAATTTAATAATCTGAATATAGAATTGAATTCAGGTTATTAATATAAAGCTTACATTTACCAAACTGAAATTTAAGAATGAAACTGAGGTCCTTATTTGTAGCTTTATTTTTTGCATTTGTACTCTTTGGATTGTATTTTTCAATGAAACTCCTCTATCGTCATGACAGCCTAAACTTGCTTGAATATGTACCTGATGATGCTCAATCGGTTATAGAAATCAATAGTAGAAGCATAATTGAAGAAAGTTTGATAAGTGTTTTAATCGCTTCAAAAGATGCAGAAACAATTGAAAAAATTGGAGAATTAATCAAAAAAGAAGTTTATAAAAAGGCAGGAAAAGGTAAAGGAATCTCAATTAACCCGATGGCCGAATGTGTCTTTTTCACTGTAACAAGGTCGGGAATAGTTTACAATGGCGTTGTTTATGAGATAAATAATATCCGAAGTTTTGACAGACAAATTAAAAAACTGAACCCAAAGAAAAAGTATGCTTGGAGAAATGACAAAGTCGGTGTAATTATATCCTCTTCTAATAAAAATATCAATATAGAAAATACTGCAAAATCATTAATTTCAGAAGTAAAAAAACACAATTCAACCACATCATTTACAAACGATGGATTGATAAAATTTAAATTTAAAAATCAAAAACTCATCAATGATAAACTTTACGATGAGTTAAAAATGGAATTGAACGCAGAAGACAATACCTTAGATTTAAAAGGCGAAATAGTTGGTTTGGAAATTGAGAAAAAAGAACTAACCAAAAAAATAAAGCCCAAAAATCTTCACTTTTCGTTCGCTCAAGTACCAAAAGATTTAAATGATACAATAATTGGTTTAGTAAAAAGTATTGGTCTAAACATTCCAAAAATCTCTTCCTTTTCAATGAATTTTAATGGTTCGAAATTATTTTTAATGAATTCCAGTTTTTTGTTTTATCCAGAAACAGAAATCCTATTAAACTTTGAAGAAAATTTTTCAATTGATAGTCTTAAAAATAACGATCAATTTTTACAAAATGTTGGAATTACATTCAACGGACAGTATTTTATAATTGAGTCAGAGAAATTATATCTCAAACAAATTTCCGAAAATTCAATTTATTTAGGCTCTAATCCCCATCCTGAATTTATAAGTTCAAACAATAATATAGTAGAAATTTCAGGTGATTTAACAAGGTTAACGAACTTGGAAGCCTCTTTTCTTATTGGTGCAGCAATTCAGTCAAGACCAGAATTTCAGGCGTTAAAGAGTTTTGCAGAAAGCTCAAAACATGTTCAAATTTACATTACTCCGTCTCAAAACAACAAAGCAATTCTAAAGGGAGAAATTTTATTTAACGAAGGTAAATCTTCTCTTAATGAATTAATAAAACTAATTCTTAAAAGTGGTATTTAGATTTTAAATTTTGAAAATAATCTGCAGCCAAAATTAATCGAGAACCATACCAACTAAACATTTCTCCATCCACCAAAATGACTTTTGAATAAGGCATAATTTTTTGTATTTCGATCACGTGATCTTCATTAAAAGGAAACGGTTCAGTGCTTAAGAATATAAAATCAGAATTCACATTTTTCAATTCCACTTCTGGATATCGACTTTCTGAAATTGCGTTATTCAATCCACAAACCTGCAACATTGCATCAATAAAAGTATTTTTTCCAACCGTTAAATATGGCTTTTGCCAAATAAAATAAGAAACTGATTTATTCTCATTTCCACTTTTTAGTAAATCCTTAAATTTATCGTTTATTACTTGAACCATTGAAGTAGATTCTAACTGTCTTTCGCACAAAATTCCGATATCAATAATTAACTGTTTTGCATCTTCCAAATTATTCACATCCGAAATGTAAACGGTAAACTTTTCTGATAAAATCTGAATTTGCTCTTTTGTATTTTCTTCTTTATTAGCGATAATTAAGTCAGGTTTAAGAATATCAATCTTCTCAAGATCAATATTTTTTGTACCACCGATTCTCTCTTTAGTTTCAAACCAAATTTTAGGATGAATGCAGAATTTGGTGATACCTATAACATTATCATTCAAGCCTAAATCATACAGTAGTTCAGTAATCGAAGGCACCAAAGAAATGATTCTCCTAGCAGGATTCTTCAAAGAAATCTTATTCCCTAACTGATCGTGAGTTTGAATCAAACCAAAATTTTAAGACATTGCAGAAATGATATCGTAACGCGTAATGATGTGATGGCTACCATTTTCCAATTCCACCAAAACAGCTGGAGTCGTTTTATCTATCAACCTTGAAACTTCGTCTAATCGAGAATTTTCTTTAACCATCGGGAAAGATTTTTGCATCAAAGAAGAAATAGGAGCGTTTTTTAATTCAGGTCTGTCCAATAAAACTTGAAAAAGATGGCTGTCATCCAACGAACCAACAAATTGATTGTCTTTCATTACTGGGATTTGCGAAATACCAAATTTGCGCATTTTCGCAATTGCATGAGATACCAATTCTTCTGCATAAAGCGAAATTAAAGGTTCATTTTTATGTTTTGCTACTAAATCGCCCGCTGTTTTGAAATTCTCTTCAAGAAAACCTCTTTCTTTCATCCAATCATCATTGAAAATTTTACCAACATATCTGCTGCCATGATCGTGGAATAGCACTACAACTACATCGTCTGCACTCAATTTATCTTTTAATTGCAACAATCCTTTTATAGCAGCACCTGCGCTATTACCTACAAAAATAGCTTCTTCTCGTGCCAGTTTTCTTGTGTAAATTGCTGCATCTTTATCTGTCACTTTTTCAAACAAGTCAATGATGTCAAAGTCTACATTGGCTGGCAAAATATCTTCGCCAATTCCTTCAGTTATGTACGGATATATTTCATTTTCGTCAAAGATTCCGGTTTCTTTATATTTTTTGAAGACAGAACCGTAAGTATCAATTCCCCATATTTTTATATTAGGATTTTTCTCTTTTAAATATTTACCGACACCTGAAATTGTTCCACCTGTCCCTACTCCTACTACGAAATGTGTAATTTTTCCGTCTGTCTGTTCCCAAATTTCTGGTCCAGTTTGCTCGTAATGTGCTATTCTGTTTGAAAGATTATCGTATTGATTTACGTACCATGAATTTGGAATTTCGCTTGCCAATCTTTTAGAAACTGAGTAATAAGAGCGTGGATCAGATGGTTCTACAGCAGTCGGGCAAACCACTACTTCAGCACCTACTGCTCTAAGAATATCCATTTTTTCTTTAGATTGCTTGTCATTTAAAACACAAATTAATTTGTATCCTTTAATAATAGCAACCAATGCCAAGCCCATGCCTGTGTTTCCAGAAGTTCCTTCAATAATAGTCCCTCCAGGTTTTAAAAGTCCGTTTTTCTCAGCATCTGCAACCATTTTCACAGCCATTCTGTCCTTCACAGAATTTCCCGGATTTGTGGTTTCCACTTTGGCCAAAACCGTTGCGTTAATGCTAGACGTTAGTTTATTTAATCTAACGAGAGGAGTGTTTCCTATAGTTTCAAGAATATTGTTGAATATTTTCATTGAGTCTGAATTTGCTTGCAAAAGTAATGTTTTGAAATCGAAAATTAATTAAAAGTTGCACAGAATGTTATGCGGGAGAATAGTGATTTTTAAAATTTGGAGTATGAGTTTTTAGTAAGATTTGGAGTTTATGATTGAAATTGTGGATTTTTTTAGGTTGAATTTAAGTTTGGGTTTGCAAGAAGTACTATTATTCTACGGTAGATTTTTGATTAGTGAAGATAATATTCTACGGTAGATTATGCTAGAGGATTAATTTGGACTGTGGGATTTTTGGACGGTTTTTAGTTTGGGTTTGCAAGAAGTACTATTATTCTACGGTAGATTTTTGTTACAAGCTTAAATTGGATTAAGGAATTCTACGGTAGATTTAATTTCTTTAAGTCAATTAATTCTACGGAAGTTTGTAGAGTATTATTATCTAATTCTACGGTAGATTTTTGTTACAAGCTTAAATTGGGTTAAGGAATTCTACGGTAGAATTTTTATTGTGAAGATAAATTCTACGGTAGATTAGCAGAGAATAGTATATCATTCTACGGTAGATTTCGGGTCAAAAAAATCTATAATTCCAATTTTAGGAATAATTCTACGGTAGAATTTTTATTGTGAAGATAAATTCTACGGTAGATTAGCAAAGAATATTATATCATTCTACGGTAGATTTCGGGTGAAAAAAAATCTATAATTCCAATTTTAAAGAAGAATTCTACGGTAGATTTCGGGTCAAAAAAATCTATAATTCCAATTTCAGGAATAATTCTACGGTAGAATTTTTACGACTCATTGAAATTCTACGGTAGAT
>JBBSUQ010000076.1:0-14963 GCA_038234235.1 Flavobacteriales bacterium | reverse complement strand
CAAAGTTTTTAATTCTGTTATTATTCCAACGTGTTATATTGGTAAAAATGTAAATATTGAAAACTCAATTATTGGTCCGCACGTATCTTTAGGTAAAAATGCACAAATTCAAAATTCTATTATCAGAAACAGCATTTTACAACACAATTCTACCATAATAGATGCCAATATTAAGAACTCTATGATTGGAAGCAATGCAAAATATAAAGGATTGGCAAGGGATTTGAGTTTGAGCGATTATTCAATAATTGATTAAAAAATGAAATCATATTTTTTTTATATAATTACTCTAGTTTTCATAGTTTCATGTGGTTCTGCAAAAAATAAATCAGAATCTAAAGGAAACAAGGAAAGTATTGGATTTAACGCTTCCGAATTTCCATACATAGAAAGTTTTCATTCGGGGGTTCGACTAAAAGAACAAAAGAAATATGACCAGGCACTTGCAGCTTTCAATAAATGTTTGACAATCAAACAAACAGATGATGCTGTGTATTTTGCAATTGGAGAACTTTATAAAATAAAAAACGATCCTGCAAAAGCCATAGAAAATTTTAAAAAAGCAAGTGATCTTGACAAAGGAAATAGATATTATATTGAAGAGTTGGCTAACTTGTATTATGAACAGAAAAACTACACGGCTGCTGCAGATAACTTTGGTAAACTAACAAAGTTAGATCCTAAAAATATTGAGTGGTTATATGGCTATGCCGAAAGTTTATTAGGTGCCGGACAATCGCTAGAAGCCATTAAGGCGTTAGACAAGATGGAAAGTGAATTGGGACCAGATCCACAACTTACTATTCAAAAATATCAAATTTACATGTCTTTAAAACAGACAGAAAAAGCAGTTGCCGAACTTCAAAAAGGGCGAAAAGCACTTCCCGATGATCAAAATATACTCGGAACTTTGGTGGATCATTATTTTCAAAACAACCAAACTGATAAAGGAATAGAGCTTTTAAAAGAATTGGTAAAAACGGATCCAAACAACGGCAGAGCGAATCTTATTTTAGGACAATTTGCTTTAGAACAAAAAAGAAATGCCGAAGCCACACAGTATTTTATTAAGGCATTTGGTAGTAATCAGGTAGATTTTCAAACGAAAAGTCAAATTGCAGTTTTTTACCTGGATAATTATACAAATGGAGATACACAAACCGAACAGGTTATTAATTCATTAGTATCAGCACATCCGGAAAATGCACTTTCTTATTCTATTTTGGCAGATTTTTATGTTACAACCAATGAGAATATTAAAGCTTTAGAAACTTACAAAAAGGCAAACAATATAGATAAATCTGAATTTTCTGTTTGGTCTCAGATTTTTCTATTGCAAATTGAATTACAAGATTATACTGATTTATTTGAATCCAGTTCTGAAGCATTAGAATATTTTCCCAATCTTCCGCAAATTTATTATTATAATTCTTTGGCTGCAAATCAATTAAGAAAGTTTGATACTGCATTATCTTCAGCGCTTTTAGGAGCAGAATTAGTAATTAACGATCCTTTCTTAAAGGCAGAATTATACGCGCAAAGCGGCGAAGCTTATTTCGGCTTAAAAGATTATGTCCCTGGTAAAAGTGCATTTGAAGATGCTTTGAAAATTTCTCCAGAAAATATTACAGTAAAAAACAACTATGCCTATCAACTGGCAATTGCAAACAAAGATCTAAACGCTGCAAAAGCATTAATCAATGATTATGTGAACAGCGCGGACGCTCCAGCCTACATAATTGATACTTACGGTTTAATATTGTTTCAAGAAAAAAATTACGAAGAATCCTATAGTTATTTGAAGCAAGCAAACACAAAAGATCAAAATGATTTTACAATTTTAGAACATTTAGGAGATGCAGCTGTTAAGTTAGGCAAAACCACAGAGGCGCTTGATTATTGGAAGAAAGCGAAAACTCTTGGTTCGAAAAATAAAAAGTTAGACTTAAAAATTGAAAAGAAACAATATTATGACCCGGAATATTAAAATTTTATTTGTAATCTTTATTCTTGGTTTTACATACTCTTGCGCAAAAAAGAATACACCAGAAAATTTGGTGAAGCTTGAAAGGAAAAAGGATAAAGAGCTTCTAGATGTAATGGATTCATTAAAAACAATTCAGCCACGTACTTTTTATAGTAAAATTGCTACAAAATATAAAGACACTACTCAATCTATTGGTTTTAAAACTTCAATGCGAATGGTGCAAGATAGTGCCATGAATTTTATAATTACTTATTTAGGAATTGCAGTTGCTAATTCTGTTATCACTAATGATACGTTAACAGTTGTAAATAAGAAAGATAAATGTTTCATTATTCAAGATCTCAAATATATTAAAGAAAATTTTGGTGTAGATTTTACCTTCACTAATTTAGAAGAATTGTTTTTAGGTCGACCACTTGATTATGATCCTGAGGTTAAATATTTTCAGATAAACGATAATTTTAATTATATCATTTCATCACACCGGAAAAGGGCAGCAAAGAAAATAGACAAGAAGGATTTAGAAGAAATTGTCATTAAATATTATCTTCGAGACGATTTAAAAGGGATAAAAAGAACTATTGTAGAGAGCCCATCCGATTCAACAACCATAAATATTTATTATAAAGAGCATCAATTAGTAGATAATTATCTTGTGCCAAAGGAGGTGTACGTTACGATTTCGGGACCTAATAACAATATAGTGTTAGAATTAAATTACGAAAAGGTCGCAATTAACGAAGAACAAACCTTATTTTTGGTAATTCCAGAAGGTTATGAAGCTTGTAAAGATTAAAATATTTCTATTTCTATTATTAAGCAGTGCTTCTTTTGCCCAAACTGTAAGTGAAAAATTAAAGATAGAGCAAGAGAAACTGGAGAAAAAACTCTCAGACACCAAATCGCTTTTAGCAAAATCTCAAGTACAAACTGAAAGTTCACTCAACGAACTAAGGGTTATTGAAAAACAAATAATTTACAGAGAACAACTTGTTCGTAATTTCGATAATCAAGTGCGCTCTGCCGAACTTAAAATCACTGAAAAAGAAACTCAAATTGTTCAGTTAAAATCAAGAATTGCAATACTAAAAAGTCAGTATAAAAAATTAGTGATTTATGCATACAAGCACCGAAATAAATATGGTGACATGATGTATATATTTTCTGCTAAGTCATTTTTCGAAGCTTTAAAACGCAAAAAATATTTAGAAAAAGTAGCGAAACTTCAGAAAAAACAGTTTTATATTATCAAACAAAATCAAGATTTAATTAAAAGTGAAATTGCAGAAATCACCAAAGAAAAATCTTATAAAAAATCTCTACTTGGCGAAAAACAGCAAGAAAAAGCTACAATTGTAAAAGACAAAGAAAAACAACAAGCAATTTACGAAAATTATAAAACCAAAGAAGGCGAAATATTAAGCTCTTTAAAAGAAACTGAAAAACAAAAAGAAGCGCTCAAAAGAAAAATTAATGACGCCATTAAAAAAGAAATAGCTCAAGCAGAAGCCAAAAGAAAGAAAGTAGAAGCAGAAGCTGAGAAGAAACGACTTGCGGCAATTAAAAATAATACCAGTAACACAGAAACAAAAGTAAATGTTACTGAAACAAAAAAAGAAACTGTTGTCTTTGCAGAAACAAAAGAGAATGTATCTCTTAGTAAAAATTTTGAGGGCAATAGAGGTAAATTGCCTTGGCCTGTTGAAAAAGGAACAATAACCGAAAGTTACGGGCGAAATGCACATCCAACCTTAAACAATGTGTACACAAACAATGACGGCGTAGATATCGGCGCACCAAAAAACACTCAAATTAGAGCAGTTTTTGAAGGTGAAGTAACGAGTATTTTAAATATTCCTGGTGCAGGAAAAGTTGTGATTATAAAACATGGTAATTACCGAACAGTTTATGGCAATTTACAAGACACTTACGTAACAATAGGCCAGAAAATTACAACCAAACAAGTTATCGGTTCTTTGCTATCACCAAGCAGTGGCAATGTATCAACTGCTCATTTTGAAATTCATCTTGTAACCGGTTCAATGGTTCAAAGTCTCAATCCAGCACTCTGGATTTCTAATTAATGAAAAGACAAACCGCAATATTTTTCTACGTTTTAAGTGCTTACGTGGTGTTGCAGTTTGCGTGGTGGGGCTATCACCTAATTGAACTATCAAAAACTGCTCAAGCAGGAAACAGACGAATATTTATGATAATTGGAGAAGGAGCAGTCTTCTTTCTTATTCTCATTGCAGGACTTTGGCAAATAAGACGAAGTATTAAAAAGCAGTTGGATTTATCGAAAAGTCAAAATAATTTTATGCTATCTGTAACCCATGAACTTAAAACCCCATTAGCGGGTAATAAACTTTATTTGCAAACGCTACTTAAAAGAAAACTATCAGAAGAAAAACAACAAGAAATTTTACATAAAGCAATTGAAGAAAACATAAGACTTGAAACCATGATAGATAATGTTTTATATGCTACAAGAATCGATAACAAAAAATTTCAGCTTCACAAAGAAAAGTTTTATCTGTATCCTATTTTAGATCAATTGAAGAACAGATATAATAAAGTAAACGAAAATGTGGAGATTCAAATAGAGTGCAAAGAAAACATTGAACTTTTTGCAGATCCATTTTTAATTGAAATTGTGCTCAACAATCTAATGGAAAATGCTTTGAAATATGGTGATAAACAAAAAATTCAGCTTTTCGCCTCCTCTCAAAATAACAATATCTTTTTCGGAGTTAAAAATACCGGTAAAGCAATTAAAAAATCAAACCACACTAAAGTTTTTGAGAAATTTTACAGAATTCAAGATGAAAACACCAGATCTGAAAAAGGCACAGGCCTCGGACTTTATATAATAAATCAAATTGTGCAAATGCACTCAGGTGCAATTACAATAAACTCTACAACAGATTTTGCTTCTGAATTTATTATTTCCATACAAGCGCCAAGTAATTGAAATTATATAATTTTCGACACAATTCTTCCTTATCTCATAACAACTTTAAAGCAATTTATTAATCAAACTTGCTCCGTAAAATGTACTTTTGTTTAATATGAAAAAGAAAGTTGGATTGATTATTCTAGATGGCTGGGGTATTGGTGACAAAAGTCATTCTGATGCTATTTTCAATGCCAAAACACCTTATATGGATGCACTTTTAGCCAAGTATCCAAATGCCACACTTAAAACTTATGGTGAAAATGTTGGTCTACCAGAAGGGCAGATGGGAAATTCTGAAGTTGGTCACATGAACATTGGTGCAGGCAGAATTGTGTATCAAGAATTAACAAGAATAAACAAAGCAATAAAAGACGGTGAATTTGACCAAAATCCAATACTAAACAAAGCGCTTGATGAACTCAAAACAAATGGAAAAAATCTTCATTTGATGGGATTGGTATCCGATGGAGGCGTTCACAGTCATTTCCTTCATCTTTTTGCACTTTGTGATTTAGCAGTAAAAAAAGGATTAAAAAATATTTACATCCACGCAATTACCGATGGAAGGGATTGTGATCCGCATAGTGGCATACATTTCATGCAAAAATTAATTCACCACATAGAAAACACGCCAATTGAAATTGCAACAGTTTCAGGAAGATATTATGCAATGGATCGTGACAACAGGTGGCAACGTATTGCAAAAGCCTATCATGCAATGGTAAATGGAATAGGAAATTTGTCCCAAGATATTATTACCACATTAAACGAATCTTATGAAAATGACATTTCAGATGAGTTTTTGTTGCCTACAGTACTTACAAAAGATGGAAATCCCGTTGCAAAAATTTTACCGGGCGACACTGTAATTAATTTTAATTTCAGAACAGATAGACCAAGAGAAATTTCTATTGCACTGACACAACAAGCTTTTCCAGAATTAGAAATGCAGCCTCTGGCAATTAATTATGTAACAATGACCCGTTACGATAGCGAATTTGAAAATATAAAAGTTCTTTTTGAAAAAGACAACATAAAAAAATCTTTAGGTCAAGTACTATCTGAATTAGATAAAACTCAACTTCGAGCAGCTGAAACAGAAAAATACCCACATGTTACTTTCTTTTTTAACGGTGGAAGAGAAGAAGCTTTTACAAATGAATCAAGAGTCATGGTGGCATCGCCCAAAGTTGCAACTTATGATTTGCAACCTGAAATGAGCTCAGTGGAATTAAAAGACAAAGTAATACAATTCATTAGTGAAAAAGATCCCGATTTTCTATGCGTTAATTTTGCCAATCCCGATATGGTGGGTCACACTGGTGTTTATGAAGCGATTGTAAGTGCCGTTGAAACAGTTGATGGTTGCTTAAAAGAAATTGTTGATTTTGGCTTAACTCGAAATTATGAGTTTATAATTATTGCCGATCATGGCAACGCCGATTTTGCGGTTAATGCAGATGGTTCGCCTAATACGGCACATTCTCTCAACCCAGTTCCTGTAGTTTTTGTAAGTCAGCATGATGGTTTTAAAATTAGCGATGGCATTTTGGCAGATGTGGCTCCAACGATTTTAAGACGCATGAAAATAGCAACTCCAATGGAAATGACAGGAAAAAATCTAATAGAACTTAATTAAAAATGTAAGAAATTTATAATTATCCGTTATAAGTAATGTTAAGTCTAGAATCTAATATTTCAAATTGAATTCTTAATCTTTGCACAGTTATTGTTTCAAGCTCAACAAATTCGTTAAATGCGCTATTATTTTCTTTTATTATTTTCATTGTTATTTTCGAAATTCGAAGCACAAATTCAATTTGATAAAACCAAACATGATTTTGGAAATATAATGCCCTATGAAAATCGCTTTATCGACATAACTCTAAAAAATACCAGTCCAAAAAAAGAATACATTTTAAGAGTAGTCAAGGAGAAAGAAGTTGTTTATATTTCAACAGGCGCTTTTATTGAGCCAAATGCTGATTATGTACTAAGATTTCAAGTAAATCCAAATCAAAAGGGAAAATTTTCTTACGATATCGAGATTTTTTTATCTGATAGAGATGAAGCTGTAAAAATAAAACTATCTGGTAATCTCTTAGAAAATCCGACAAATGATTTGGCAGTTTTCACCTCCTGTCCAGATTTTTCACAACAGAAAGCAGGAGCCGATTTAAGTAATTTTAAACTAACTGTAGTAGTGATAGATAAGATTACTAAAGAAGTTTTACCAAATAGCAATGTTTCTTTAATTCAAAATGGAAATCCAATCTTGAGTCAAAAAACGGATAGAAATGGAAAGGTAGAAAAGACAGTTCCTTTAGGTTTTACCTATTTTTACGCCAATAATTCAGCCTACAAACCAACAGAACTTGGTGCGTATGTTAATTTTAAAAGAAATTATATTGTACTTGAATTAGAAAAAAATCCAGTTACTATTCCCGTTATTCCAGTAGATGTTGATACTTTAATTGCTGATGTTCCGCCAGAAATCATTTTAGATGAAATTCTTAAGGAAGAAGAATTATTGACCCAACACCCAAGTTTAGATAGTTTGCCATTTGATAACTTTGATCCCACTTTTTTTAATCCTGTAAATATTGTTTTTATCTTAGACATATCTTCGTCTATGACCCAAGCCGATAAAATAGAATTGATGAAATATGCACTTTTTCAGCTTACAGATATGCTAAGGCCAGAAGATAAAATTTCGATTGTTACTTACGCTAACGATGCAAAAGTTATTCTAAATTCTACATCTGCAGCAGATAAAGAATTGATTAAAAAAACTGTACAAGATATAAAAGGTGGCGGAATGACAGCCGGAGGGACAGGAATTAAGCTTGGCTTTAAAGAAGCATATCAATCTCGAATCTCTAATGGACCAAATCATGTAATTATCATTACCGATGGTGCTTTTAACAGAAACTCTGAAGATTATAAAAAACAGATAAAAAAGTATGCAAAAAAAGGCATCACAATGTCAGTCGTTGGGATTAAAAACGCTGATCGTGATGAAGAAGAAATGAGAAATGTGGCAACCTTAGGCAAAGGAAGATACATTCCTATTTTTAAACTTCTCGATGCTAAAAATAATTTAAGACAAGAAATAAGACTGATTACTTTGAAGAAATAAATTAGCAAAAAAAAAGGAAGTTCTAAAGAGGTCAGCTTTAATAAATTCGCAGAAAACAAAAAACCGTTTCTAAATTAATAGAAACGGTTTTTTGTTTTTCAGTTAGCTGTTTTATCTTATCACGTTAACTGTTCCTTTGTGTTCTCTTTTTTGATCATTGTTTGGTATTTTATATTTAAGTACCCAAGTGTAAGTTCCTTGTTTCACAACAGTTCCTTTATAAGTACCATCCCAACCAATTTTAGGATCGTTTGATTCCCAAATTACTTCGCCCCATCTATCAAAAATCATCAAATTGAAATTATAAACATCAATGCCATTCAGTACCACCTTCCAGCTTTGATTAACTTCATCGCCATGAGGTGTAAATGAATTTGGCGCATATATAAGAACTTCTTGTAAAACTTGTATTTCTTTTACGATTGTGTCTTTACATCCTGCATCACTTGTTGCAATCAATTGTACTTGGTACGATCCAACTTCACCATCAGGCAATATTATCTGAGGATTTGATAAATTACTGTTCGCAGGTGAACCATTTTCAATGTTCCAAGAATAACTTACTGCATTAATACTCGCATTGTTCAATTGTACAGTTGTGTTGAATTGATATATGTCATTTGGAGCCCATGTAAAATCAGCTCTTGGTTTTTTCTCTGAAATCAGAATACCATTCCAATTCGCAGTGTCTTTACATCCGTATTAAAATTGCTTAATTATCTGTTTTAAAATTATGAAAATCAATAATTTAATAATGTAGCAATTTTACTAAATTAAAATAAATTTAAATTTTATTGATATGACTTTTTACGAGTAGGGAGATATTTAATGATATTTTAACCTGTTTTTTTCTTCGATATTTTTCGTTTCTGCCTATTTATCTTAAAATAAAAACTGTATCTTTGCACCCGAAAATAAGAGTTTTAAAAATAAAAATAGGCGTTAAAATGTCAGATTCAAAAGGTAAGGTTTCTCAAGTAATTGGTCCAGTAGTGGATGTTAGTTTCAAAAAAGGTGCTAACATGCCTAATATTTACGATGCTTTAGAAGTAACAAAGCCAGATGGTACAAAAGTGGTTTTGGAAGTACAATCTCACGTTGGTGAGCATTCTGTTCGTACAATTTCAATGGATTCAACTGATGGATTCACTAGAGGTATGGAAGTTACAAGCACTGGAAGTGCTATCAAAATGCCAATAGGTGACCAAATTAAAGGTCGTTTGTTTAATGTTATTGGTGAAACAATTGACGGTATCAACGAAATAGATAATTCTAACGGATTACCTATTCACAGAAATGCTCCAAGATTTGAAGATTTAACAACGGCTACTGAAATATTATTTACTGGTATAAAAGTTATTGATCTTATTGAGCCTTATGCAAAAGGTGGTAAGATTGGTCTTTTTGGTGGAGCAGGTGTTGGTAAAACAGTACTTATTCAAGAGCTAATCAACAATATAGCCAAAGCTTATTCTGGTTTATCAGTTTTTGCTGGCGTTGGTGAGCGTACAAGAGAAGGTAATGATTTACTTCGTGAGATGTTAGAATCTGGTATTATAAAATACGGTGATGAATTTATGCATTCCATGGAAAATGGAGGTTGGGATTTGTCTAAAATCGATTTGAATGAATTAAAAGAATCTAAAGCTACTTTCGTTTTCGGTCAAATGAATGAGCCTCCAGGAGCAAGAGCAAGAGTTGCACTTTCTGGACTTACAATGGCTGAATATTTTAGAGATGGTGAAGGCGACGGACAAGGAAAAGATATTCTTTTCTTCGTTGACAATATATTTAGATTTACGCAAGCCGGTTCAGAAGTTTCTGCACTTTTAGGTCGTATGCCTTCTGCAGTAGGTTACCAACCAACATTGGCAACTGAAATGGGTGCCATGCAAGAGCGTATATCTTCAACAAAAAATGGATCAATTACATCTGTACAAGCAGTTTATGTACCTGCAGATGACCTTACTGATCCAGCTCCGGCCAATACTTTTGCCCACTTAGATGCAACTACAGTATTGTCTAGAAAAATTGCTGAACTTGGTATTTATCCAGCGGTTGATCCATTGGAATCAAGTTCTAGAATTTTGACAAAAGATATCGTTGGTGAAGAGCATTATAATTGCGCTCAAAGAGTGAAAATGACACTTCAACGTTACAAAGAATTGCAAGATATTATTGCTATTCTTGGTATGGATGAATTATCAGAAGAAGATAAAATGATTGTTCACCGTGCAAGAAGAGTTCAACGTTTTCTTTCTCAACCTTTCCATGTTGCCGAACAGTTTACAGGATTAAAAGGTGTTTTGGTTGATATTTTAGATACTATCAAGGCTTTTAATGCAATTCTAGATGGTGAATATGATAAATATCCAGAAGCAGCTTTCAATTTAAAAGGTGGTATTCAAGATGTTGTTGAGGCTGGTGAAAAAATGTTGGCAGAAACAAACGTTTAATTTAAAGAATAATTACAAGCAATATGCAACTTGAGATAATAACTCCAGAAGTGAAAATATTTTCAGGCGAAGCAAGAGCTGTACAGTTCCCCGGATTGGATGGTTTGTTTCAAGTATTAAAAAATCACGCACCAATAATTTCCGCACTTAAAGAAGGCAGAATCAAAGTTGATTTGATAAATGCAATGGATATAGACGAAGATGCTTCAAATCATATTGTTATCGAAGAATCCAATAATCGTATTATCTACGTAAATATTAAAGGCGGAGTGATGGAAATGCAAAACAATAAAATAATCGTTCTTGCCGAATAATTGGCAAAAATTATATTCAGAGGAGGGATGTGGTTTTCCATTTCCCTCTTTGTTTTTTATAAGAATTCGGTTTAAAGAATAAATTTTATAGAAATTATGCCATTTTATACGAACTCTCATTGTTTTGCGTTTTGGGACTGTCTTTAAAGTAACTACTAAAATGAATTTACTAACAGAAATAGATTTAGCTAAAACTCCCGTACATGTCGCCATTATAATGGATGGCAATGGCAGATGGGCTATGAAGCAAGGTCACATGCGACTATACGGCCACAATTATGGTGTGGAATCTGTTAGAGAAGTTTTAAAAGGGGCTAAAGAATTAGGAATTAAGTACCTTACACTTTATGCTTTTTCTGCTGAAAATTGGAATCGACCAAAGGAAGAAGTAGATGGCTTAATGGATTTATTAGTTAGAACCATTTCAGCGGAAGTAAAAGAATTAAACGAAGGCGGAGTGCGACTTCAAAGTATCGGCGATATTGCAGGTCTGCCAGAATCTTGCCAAAAAGAATTGCGAATTGCAGAAAAAAACACAGCTCACAATACAGATATTCACCTTATTCTTGCGCTAAATTATGGTGCGAAAAATGAAATAATAAGTGCAGTGAAAAATATAGCATTGGAGGTGAAAGAGGGGAATCTTAAAATTGAAGATATCAATGAAGAAATTTTCTCTAAAAACTTGCAAACTGTAACTTTTCCAGACCCTGAATTGTTAATAAGAACTAGTGGAGAATGTAGAATCAGTAATTTCTTACTTTGGCAAATTGCTTATACCGAATTGTATTTCACAGAAATACTATGGCCTGATTTTAAAAAAGAAGATTTATATAAAGCAGTGTTGGATTATCAAAATCGAGAAAGAAGATTTGGTAAATTGTCCGAACAAATCTCAAATATTTTATGAAATTTAAATTAATAATTCTTTTAACCTTAATCTTTGGATCTTTTACATTTTTAATAAATGCTCAAGATGTAGATTATCTTAATCCGAAATCATACGAATTAGGTCCAATCAGAGTAGAAGGGGCAGATAATTTTGACCATCAAGCAATAAAGTTAATCGCTGGCTTGCGTCCCGGACAAACGATAACCGTTCCCGGTGATGCAATAACTACCGCCATTCACAATCTTTACAAAGAAGAAATTTTTTCTAGTATTGATATTCAGGTTGAAAAAATTATTAATGACATACTTTATTTGGTGATTGTTGTTGCGCCAAGACCAAAGCTTTCGAAATTTAAATTTGTTGGTGTTAAAAAACACGATGCAGATAAACTAAGAGAAGAAATTACTTTATACAGTGGTAAAACAATTACAGAAAATCTTGTTTTCGCAACTGAAGCTAAGATTAAAGGTTATTACCGTGAAAAAGGTTTCTATTCTATTAAGGTAAATATTAATAGAGAAACAGACACAATCATGAATAATTCAGAGGTTTTCGTTATCAATATTGATAAAGGTGAAAAGGTTAAAATTGGTGATATTGAAATAAACGGCAACGAAACTCTAAGTGATCGTAAATTAAAAAGATCAATGAAAGATACTAAAGAACGTGCTTTTTATCGTGTTTTTAAAAGATCAAAGTTTACAGAATCTGCTTATGCGAAAGATAAAAAAGCAGAAATAGATAAATATAACGCCATTGGTTTAAGAGACGCCATAATTGAATATGATACTGTTTATCTCATGGATGAAAAAAATCTCAAAATAACTCAGGAGATTGCTGAAGGTAAAAAATATTATTTTGGAGATATTGAATGGATTGGAAACACAAAATTCACATCTACCTTTTTAGACACCGTTCTCGGTATTAAAAAAGGTGATGTTTATAATAAAGCTTTACTAGAAACTAGAGTTTACATGAGTCAAGATGGTAGAGATATATCTTCACTTTATATGGATCGTGGTTACTTGTTCTTTCAAATTATTCCTATAGAAACTTCTATCAACGATACTTTGATTAATTATCAAATGCGTATCATTGAAGGAAAGGAAGCCAGAGTTAGAAAAATTATCATAAAAGGAAACACCAAAACAAACGAGCAGGTTATTCGCCGAGAAATTAGAACCAAACCTGGAGATTTGTTTAATAGAAATGATATTATTCGTACCCAGCGAGAGCTTGCTCAATTGGGTTATTTCAATGAACAAGCTTTCCAAGTAAATCCTATTCCAAACCCACAAGATGGAACGGTTGATATTGAATACATCGTTGAAGAAAAATCTTCTGACCAAATAGAACTTTCAGGTGGTTACAGCGGAAGAAACCAACTTACACAAAGTGCAGGTATCATCGGTACTTTAGGTCTTACTTTTAATAATTTTTCTACTAAAAACGTATTCAAAAAAGGTTCTTGGACTCCACTTCCTTCTGGTGACGGTCAAAGATTATCAATTAGAGCACAAGCAACTGGTCGTAATTATCAGAGTTACAATTTCTCTTTCACCGAGCCGTGGTTGGGAGGTAAAAGACCCAATTCACTCACTTATTATTTCAGTCATACACAAATTGGCAATGGTTACGCGCCAAAAAATACCTTGTATAACGGATTGCAAATTACAGGAATGGGATTAGGTCTCGGACGAAGAAAAAAATTCCCAGATGATTATTTCTCTGCTTATTATGAAGTAGCATATCAATATTATGATATTAATAATTATGCGATCATACCTGGATTTAGCGAAGGTTATGCAAATGATATAAGTTTGAAATATGTATTGAGCCGTTCAAGTGTAAGTTCTCCAATTTATCCGCAAGAAGGTTCAACAATTACATTTACTGGTACTTCAACTTTACCTTATTCATTATTAGATGATCGTGATGATTATTCTGGACTTACGCAGCAAGAGCGATTCAAATATTTGGAGTATTACAAATTAAAATTAACAGGTACTTGGTATTTGCCTTTAACAAGAGATAAAAAATTGGTTTTGGCAACGAAAGTTGGTTTCGGTTTCTTAGGAGTGTTTACTCAAGAAAAAGGAATATCTCCCTTTGGACGATTTAGTTTAGGTGGTTCAGGTTTATCTGGAGTTGGCCAAGTTGGTGGTAGAGAAATTATTGCGTTACGTGGTTACAACGATAATTCTATATCTAGTACTGGAGGTGATCCTCTAATCACAAAATATTCATTGGAAATGCGCTATCCTATATCTTTAAACCCACAAGCTACTTTTTATGTGCTTGGTTTTGCAGAGGCTGGTAACACTTTTCCTACAATTAAAGAATTTAATCCTTTCAATGTTATGCGAAGTGCTGGAGTTGGTATAAGAGTTTTCTTACCTATGTTTGGCATGCTGGGCATTGATTACGGTTGGGGTTATGATTATATGAATTCGTGGTCGGGTAATAGAATCAGTGACGCAAGTATTAAAGAAAAAGGCTACTTTCCAAAGCTTACTTTTACCATTGGTGCCAATCTTGGAGATTTATAAACAATAATTTTAGTAATTTCGCCGTTCTTTCCGCGTAAAAAATTTATTATGAAAGCATTATTTACTGTATTGGTTTTAGTTTTTGGCACAGCGTTTGCCTTTGGTCAAAAGTATGCATACATAGATTCAGATTATATTTTAGAAAACGTTCCGGAATATAAAGAATCTAAAGAAAAGTTAGATAAATTGGCAGAACGTTGGACGCAGGAAATAGAAGACCGCTACAACGTGCTGAAAATGAAAAAAGAAAATTTTGCCCGAGAAGAAGTATTGTTACCTGCTGAAGAAAAAGAAAAACGATCCGCAGATATTCAAAAACTAGAAACTGAAGCAATGGAAATGCAAAAGTTGAGGTTTGGAGTTAAAGGAGATTATTTTCAAAAACGTCAAGAGTTAATAAAACCAATTCAAGATAGAATTTATGATGCCATGGCTGCCGTTGCTTCAAGAAGAAATTATATTTTTGTATTCGATAAGGCAAACCAAAGCAATTTAGTTTATGCCGATGAAAAAAGCAATATAAGCGATGAAGTGCTGAGAGAGATGGGAATCAATGTCAAATAAAATTTAAAATTAAATAAGTTAACAAATAAAGAAAAATGAAAAAATTAGTATTAGCAATTATAGTAGTCTTTACTTCCACAGCCATGATGGCGCAAATGAAGAT
>JBBSUQ010000075.1:0-15012 GCA_038234235.1 Flavobacteriales bacterium | reverse complement strand
CAACAAAACGAGAATAACTTTTTCTGACCTCTTTGAATGGAGGTCGAAAAGTTATTTCCCGTTTTTGGGAAAATGCAAAAAATAAATAATTAAATTTGAACTATAGTAAAATGAAATTACACACTTTTTCGAACACTACCCAGTTAATGTAACTAACGTTAAGCAAAAGCTAAAAATTTTCAGTGTTTTCATGCCGCGAATTTAAATCTTTTTTAAGTCGAAATGATATTTGAACTATAAGAAAAAATCGGAAGGCGGTATAAAATTAATAGATTCTGAAAAACAGAAAATGGATCAAAACAGATATGATTTGAATGAGCTATTTTTTAAACACTATTTTATTTAACAATTTCTGTAATCAAAAGACAAACGTCATCCACCTGTTCGCTGTTTCCTTGCCAAGATATAAATTCGTCCTTTAGCATTTCCATTTGTCTTGTGGAATCTAAATTTCCGGATTCTAAAATTAATTCAAGCATTTTGCCCTTCTTCATTTTTTTATCACTGTCTCCTCCTATTTGGTCGGCATAACCGTCAGAAAATAATACAATTCTGTCTCCTTGTTTCACGTCAAATTGAACTTCGAAAAAATTAATGTTACCATGCCAGTTTCCTATAGGTCTTCTGGCTCCTTTTAAAGCATATAAAATGTGCGTTTCATTTTTAATTTTCATTTCAACCTCATCAGTTTCTTCAACAATTTCGTTATTTTCATTTGATTTTCGGAGAATGTAAGCATCGTGTTGCGCACCTGAAAATTTTAGGATATGAGTAATGTGATCAAATACACAAAAACTCATGTCCATCCCGTCATTTATCATTTCTTTTCCGCGTTGTAGGTTTTCCAACACATGTTTGTTCAATGAACTAACCATTTCACCCGTATCTAAATGCACTTCTTCACGCACAACTTTGTCAATAGAATTCATTCCAATAAGGGAAACCATAGCTCCTGGAACACCATGACCCGTGCAATCTGCTACGCCAAAAACAGATTTATTATACATTTGATATGAAAAATAAAAATCTCCGGAGACTATATCTTTAGGAGAGAAAAACAATTCAAACTTGAGTGCATCTGTACTTTGCTGTGCAATATTTGGCAAACTTGCTCGCTGAATATAGGTTGCGTAATTAATGCTGTCTATTATTTCTTTATTTTTAACTGAGAGCTCATTTAAAGTTTCTTGAAGTGCCAAATTGGTGCTTTGAATTTCAATGTTTTTGTCGCTCAAAATGGTGTTGGTATTCATTCTTTGTCTGTTTCGTTTAACGAGTAGCAAAACCGAACCAATTAAAATAATTCCGGCAAAGATAAAAATGAGTGCCAAGTTAAATGAACGCTGAGCTTTCATTTCCAAAGTTTTATTTCTTTCTTTTTGGTATTTTCCTGTTATTTCAAGTCGGTCAATTTCGAGTTCTTTCTTTTCAGATTCATATTTTGCTTCAAATTCATTCAGTGCTTGTTTCTGCTCATCAATTTGAAAAGAATCTTTTAAAACATTAAACCTCGAAAGATTTTCATAAGCATTTTTGTAATCTCCATTCTTAGCATAACTTTCTGAGAGATTTTTGTAGGATTCAATGGAGTTACTAGGTATGCCCAAATCGTTTTTTATTTTAAGTGACATCAATAAATATTTAATCGCCAAGTCATGTTTTCCCAAATTGGCATATGCTCCTCCAATGTTATGATAATTGAAAGAAAGCCAGAGATTGTTTTCTAGCTTTTTATTCATTTCAATTGCCTTTAGAAAATACTTAATCGCTTCGGCATTATTTCCCTGTTGCTTTTCTAAACTACCAATATTGTTGTAATTGCCCGCAACCATTCTATCATTTTTTGTTTTGATAGCCAGATCTAAAGCAATATCATAATATTTTTGCGCGTTTTCAAAATTCTTGCTGTTTTTATAACTATTTGCTAATGTTGTAGCACAGGTTAACATCAATGCACTATCATTAATGGAAACTGCCAAATTATATCCTTTGTTTAAAACTGCAATAGACTTTTCGTAAGCTGATAAACCTGCATAAGCCTTTCCAGTTACATAATATATTCTTAAAAGAAGATTTTTATCATTTTCTGTAATGGCCAAATCACGCGCTTTTAATAATAATTCAATACCACTCTCTATGGTTTGTGTTTCTTCCGCAAGATTTGAACCTTTATAATAAAGAATTTTTGCTTTGGTAAGTCGAGATAATGATTTAGAATTTAAATTAATACTATCTAAAATATCTGTTCTTTTTTCAGCTAATTTCAAAGAATCGAAAACTATAAACTTCCAAATAAGAATTTGGTCCTTCGCCATCGGGGAAGTTTTGAATTTTTTATTGGCCTGATTTTCAATCAAATTTATAGTAATCGAATCATTATCCATTTTTTGGGGAAATGTCAAATAATTATAATTAACTTTTTGAGAAAAACTATACGTGCTGCACAAGCACAATAATAAAGCTAGAAAACGAGTACTCTTCATGAAACGAAGTTACTCAAAATTAGAAATGTACATAATTATTTTAGTCTGTAAATAATTAAAATATTTCAGTAATTAAAAGACAAACATCATCTACCTGGTCACTTGTTCCTTGCCAAGATGTAAATTCATCTTTTAGCATTTCCATTTGTCTTGTGGAATCTAAATTTCCAGATTCTAAAATTAATTCGAGCATTTTGCCTTTTTTCATTTTCATTTTCTTGTCGTTAACTCCTCCGAGTTGATCTGCATATCCATCTGAGAATAATACTATTCTATCTCCTTGTTTTACGTTAAACTGAACTTCAAAAAATCCGGTGTTGGCATGCCAGTTTCCTATTGGTCTTCTTGCTCCTTTTAGTGCATACAAGACGTGATTCGTATTTTGAATTTTTATTTTAACTTCCTCTGTTTCCTCAACAGTTTCGTTATTTTCATTTGATTTTCGGAGGATATATGCATCATGATGGGCACCTGAAAACTTTAGGGTTTTGATTTCATGATCCAATACGCAGAAACTTAAATCCATACCGTCATTAATCATTTCTTTGCCTCGTTGTAGGTTTTCTAAAACGTGTTTGTTTAATGACTCTACCATCTTACCGGTGTTGAAGTGATTTTCTTCTCGTATAACTTTATCAATAGAATTCATGCCTATTAGGGCAACCATTGCTCCTGGCACACCGTGACCTGTGCAATCTGCAACTCCAAAAATTGATTTGTTTTGCATTTGATATGAGAAATAAAAATCGCCGCTTACTATATCTTTGGGTGCAAAAAATAATTCAAATTTTAATAGATCGGAACTTTGTTGACTTAAGTTTGGCAAACTAGCACGTTGAATATACGTTGCATAATTAATACTGTCTATAATTTCTTTATTTTTTACTGAAAGTTCAGAGAGGGTATCTTGGAGGGTAACATTTGTATTTTGAATTTGAACATTTTTTTCATTCAAAATATTGTTGGTTGCCATTCTCTGTCGATTTCTTCTAATAAGTAGCAAAACAGAGCCTATTAAAATAATACCAGCAAATATGAAAACCAGTCCTAAGTTAAAGGCGCGTTCAGCTTTCATTTCCAATGTTTTATTTTTTTCTTTTTGGTATTTTCCAGTTATTTCAAGGCGTTCAATTTCAAGTTGTTTCTTTTCTGATTCGTATTTTGCTTCAAACTCATGAAGTGCATTTTTCTGTTCATCGAGTTGTAGAGAATCTTTTATTTTATTTGAAAGCAGTAAATATTCGTATGCTTTTTTATAATTTTTTATTTTGGCATAAGTAGCCGAAAGATTTGAAGTAGAATTATTAAATCCCCCTATGTCTTTAAGTTCTTTAGCAATGTTCTGCGCCAGTAAAAAATAGTCTATAGCCTTGTCCATCAATCCCAGCTCGGAATATATCATACCAATGTTATCATAATTTATTCCTAACCACTGTTTATTTTTAAGTTCAATATTCATCTCTACTGCCTTCAAATAATAATTAAGTGCTTCTTGAGGTTTTTGTAATTCTTTTTTAAGATTTCCTATGTTGTTATAAGTACCTGCAATCATTCTTTTATAATCAATTTTGATTCCCATATCTAAAGCGATATCATAATATTCTTGAGCTTTTTCAAACTGTCTTAAGCTTTTATAACAATTTGCAAGGGTATTTGCTCCGTTAAGAATTTCCTTATTGTCTTGAATAACCACTGCCATTCTGTAACCTTCTTCAAGAAATTTTACAGCTTTTTCAAATTCAAGCAATCTTTTATATCCTAATCCAATCATTCGAGACGATTTTGTTAAATAGATTTTTGAATCTACTAACTTAGAAAGATCTCTTGCCACCATTAGGTTTTCAATAGCTTCTTTAATTTGAGTAAGATCATTAATTAAAATTGCTCCTTTATTATAGAATAAAATCATTTTGATTTTTTTCGAAATATATTTTGATTCGAAATCAATACTGTTTATTAAAATATCTCTTTCTACATATAATTCTAAAGAATCATACACTATAAATTTCCAAATTGTAATTTGTTCCTTTGATTTAGGTGAAATTTTAAGTTTTTTATTTGCTGCATTTTCCACAGCCGTAATTTTCGATTCGTTGGTTTCCATTTTATGTGGCAAAGGCAAATAATTGTAATCCACAATTTGAGAAATAGCAGATTTACAGCATAGAAACAAAATACAAACAACTAAAATGTTGGTTTTCATGAGTCGAAAATACAAATTTTTAAATGATACCGTTTAATTATCCGAATTTTGGCAATTGTAATTCACTGTTTTCAAAACAATAACATATTTCATTTGTTTTAAAGTTAAGATTAAAATAAGATCAAAAGTTTCTATGGCATATATTGATTATTATAGCGTGTTGGGTTTGTCAAAGTCTGCATCAGTAGATGATATAAAAAAAGCTTACCGTAAATTAGCAAGAAAATACCACCCCGATTTAAATGCCAACGATGAAGCAGCCAAAAAAAAATTTCAAGATATAAACGAAGCCAACGAAGTGCTTTCTGATGCCGATAAAAGAAAAAAATACGATAAATACGGTGAAGATTGGAAACACGCAGAGCAATATGAAAAAGCTGGATACGATGGCAGTAACAGAAGCAGAAATCCAGGTGGGCAGCAAAGACAAGCCAACTATCAAGATTTTGGAGGCCAAGGCGGTGGAGATTTTTCAGATTTCTTCGATTCTATGTTTGGTAGAAGCGGAAATTATGGCGGAGGAGGAACCAATAGAAATCAATATCAAGGACAGGATTTGAACGCTACTTTACAATTAAATTTAGAAGATGTTTTTACTTCTCAAAAGAGAACATTAGAAATTAATGGAAAAGCTTTAAGGCTTACAATTCCGGCTGGTGTAGAAAACGGACAAACAATTAAAATTAAAAACCAAGGTTCTTCAGGTCCAAATGGTGGTCCAAAAGGAGATTTGTATATAACATTTGAAATAGCAAACCACACAAGATATAAAAGAGACGGTGCCAATTTGTATGTCACCGAAAGCTTAGATTTATACGATGCCGTGTTGGGAGGCGATTTCACAATTGAGACAATGAGTGGAAAAGTGAAATTAAAAATTGCACCAGGTACCCAGAATAACTCCAAAGTAAAACTAAAAGGCAAAGGATTTCCTAAATATAAAAAAGACAACGAATTTGGAGATTTATATGTAACTTACGATATTCAAATACCAAAAAATATTACCGAAGAAGAAAAAGAATTATTTAAAAAACTCGCTAAACGAAATTAATATGTCCAAAACAATATTAAATCCGGCTTTTATTAAAGTAGAACAGTTTTGCATACTCTACAGTTTACAGCGCAGTATTTTTGATACTTTTCGATCCTATGAATTAATTCAAGTAGATATTGTTGAAAAGGAAGAATATTTAAATGAAAAAGAATACCGCAGGGCAAAGCAAGTAATTCGTTTGTATCAGGATTTGGGAATCAATCCAGAGGGTATTGATGTAATACAGAACCTTTTAAAGAGAATTAAAAAGCAAGAAAAACAAATCATTCTGTTGAAAAATCAAATTAGAATTTATATAGATTAGTGTTTTTTAACTACACAAAAATATTCCTAAAATAGATTAGTAAAAAGTTCTCTAAATCTTCTTACTTTTGCGCCTCAATATTATTCCCTCGAATGAAACGTACTAAAATTGCCGATGTTCTTACTCAAAAATCTATTAACGAAGAAATCAATGTAAAAGGTTGGGTTCGCGCTTTTAGAAGCAATCGTTTTGTACAACTCAACGATGGTTCTACAATTAAAAATTTACAGTGTGTTGTTGACTTTGAAAATTTTGATGAAGACACGCTTAAAAAAATCAATACAGCGGCTTCATTGTCCATAAATGGGATAATAACGGAATCTCAAGGTGCTGGTCAAGATGTTGAATTAAAAGTTACTTCACTAGAAATTTTAGGAGAAGCCAATCCGGATGATGTGCAGAAAACAGTGATGCAACCCAAAAAGCATTCTCTAGAATTTCTGAGAGAGCAAGCACATTTGCGTTTCAGAACCAATACCTTCGGCGCTGTTTTTAGAATTCGCCACGCCTTGTCTTTTGCTATTCATAAATATTTCAACGATAAAGGTTTTTACCATTTGCACACACCAATTATCACTGGTTCGGATGCCGAAGGAGCTGGAGAAATGTTTAGAGTTACCAATTTTGATTTGGAAAAATTACCCAAAGATGAAGATGGAAAAATTGACTTTAAACAAGATTTTTTTGGTAAACAAGTAAACCTCACCGTTTCGGGTCAATTAGAAGCTGAATTGGCAGCATTGGCATTGGGTCAGGTTTATACTTTTGGTCCAACTTTTAGAGCAGAAAATTCTAATACGAGCCGACATTTAGCAGAATTTTGGATGATAGAACCCGAAGTTGCATTTAATGATTTGAATGACAACATGGATCTTACTGAAGATTTCCTTAAATACCTTTGCAACTATGTGTTGGAAAATTGCAAAGACGATTTGGATTTCCTTAACGAAAGAGACCTTCAAGAACAACAAACCAAACCTCAAGCAGAAAGAAATGAATTAAGCTTGAAAGAACGTTTGCAATTTGTTGCTAACAATCCGTTTCAAAGAATTACATATACAAAAGCTATAGAAATTCTCAAAAATTCTACTCCGTATAAAAAGAAAAAATTTAAATACGATGTTGACTGGGGCACTGATTTGCAATCAGAACACGAACGCTTTTTGGTTGAAAAAGAATTTAATTGTCCAGTAATAATTACAGACTATCCTGCAAGTTTCAAGGCATTTTACATGCGCCAAAATGAAGATGGCAAAACGGTGGCCGCAATGGATGTTTTATTTCCAGGAATAGGCGAAATTGTTGGAGGATCACAAAGAGAAGAAAGATTAGATATTCTTAAAAAGAAATGTGCCGATTTCCATATTGAAGAAAAAGAACTTTGGTGGTATTTAGATACTCGAAAATTTGGAACCGTTCCACATGCAGGTTTCGGATTGGGTTTTGAAAGAATGGTAATGTTTGCAACTGGTATGACAAATATTAGAGATGTAATTCCATTCCCGAGAACACCTGACAACGCCGAGTTTTGATTTTGTGTAAGAACTCTTTTCATCCCATGAATCCTAAACATGAAACAAACGAAATTAATTGAAAGCGTTAAATTACTGACACTCATTGGTCTTTTAATCATGATTTCATTATACTGTCATTTTACATCGCGGAATGATAGTATGTTAAATGATAAAAATAATATCATATCCGAAACTTACCTACAAGATATGATTGTGGTGCACAAAACGCACGAAACATTTAAATTGAGACCGTTAACAACCTTTTTAGTAGAAAATGTGGCAAATATTACCAATATATCCACTGGGACTTCATTTGTAGTTATTAATTTTTTATTGTTTGCTATAAGTGGAATATTATTATATCTTCTCAGCAAGAAACTAGGTTCCGGTCCGAACGCTGCATTGGTCAATGTGGGAATTTATTTTTTGTGTTTTTCAAATATTTTCGCCTTTTTTATTCCTATTTATTCCTATGACGATCCTTTACAATTTGTATGCGTGTTTGCCGCTTTGTATTTTTATTTTAAAGACCAACTTTTACTTTTTATTTTATTTTTTACCTTGGCACTTATTACTCGCGAAAGTACCATGTTGCTTTTACCGGGACTCGTTTTATATTTACATCTTAAAAAAGGTTATGCTTTCAAAGATTTGTTCGCCATTAAATCAATCATAAGAATAATGTTATTGGCTTTACCCGTTGTACTTTATTTCCTATTTACTTTTATTTATGTTAAACTTACTGGCTTTAGTATCAGCAGTGAAGCAGCAGTTGCAGAAAGATTTTCGCATTTCAGTCTCAACTTTGAAACACAAGCGGGTGCAGTAGAAACTTTTGTGTCTATTTATGTGGTATGTGGTTTGGTTCTTTATTTCACTTATTACACATTAAAGAATAAAATATTATCTCCTCAACAATACAACTTTCTACATGCTTTTCTTTTAACTTTTCTACTTAACACATTGGTTGTAATTATTTTAGCTAAAGCCCGAGAAGCACGTTTATTTGCTATACCTCTGTTTTTTATTTGGCCAGTGTTTGTCTCTTTATTCAGAGAAGAGTTGCGGAAACTTACAGAATTAAAAAATTATAAGTTAATATTTTTAAACTGGAAAAGGACTTTATATTTTTTACTATGTCTCTTTTTCTCCAATTTAATTTGGATAAAAGCATACAAAAAAACGCTATGGTCAGAGGGTGACTTTTTTCCTTTGTACTTATTCCTTTATACTTTAATTATTTTAATTCACTTTTTTATAACCTACGGCCAAGACAAGCAGAAACGTGCGGGGGTTCTTTAAATGTCCTGTTTTTATTCAAATTCAGTTACACCAATTATCAAATAAATATATCGTTTAAATAAGGCCTATATTTGAATTCTCAGTTTTTATGAAATATAAATTATAGGGTCTAAATATAACACAAATGGTTTCCTAAGGATATGCGTAAATGACAAAATTTTACAATTGCAAAATTCAAATTTATCCTATCTTTACCCAGAACGCTGGATAATACAACTTTTGGATTTAGTAAATTCTCTAAAGTCAGCCTAATAGTTTAATTCATGAACAAGTCAAAATTTTTGCAAATAATCAATTTACTCCTGGTAATTTGCGGTATGATTGCAATTTCATTGTGTGCTCATTTTTCCTCAAGGGTAGACAGCATGCTAAATGATAGCAACCATCAAATCTCTGATGTTTATTTACAGGAAGTGGTCGATTACCATAAAACAGAACAAACATTTAGATGCAGGCCATTCACCACGTGGGCCGTTGAAAAGACTTCAGAAATAACCAATGTTTCTATTGGCACTTCGTTCATATTCGTCAATTATTTTTTCTTTGCATTGAGCGGAATAGTCTTGTATTTCTTGAGTAAATCATTAGGTTCAAAAACAAATTATGCTTTAATAAATGTTGTTGTATTTTACCTGTGTTTTTCTAATATTTTTGCGTTTTTCGTCCCTGTTTATTCTTATGACGATCCATTGCAATATTTATGCGTTTTTGCAGCTTTGTATTTTTACTTTAAAGAACAAATGTTGGCATACATTCTGTTTTTTACTATTGCGCTTATTTCTCGAGAGACCACTATACTTTTACTTCCAGGTCTCATTTTATTTTTTCAATTTAAAAAAGGAAGCACTTTTAAAACCATATTTCAACCAAAATCTCTTTTAAAACTATTTCTTTTAGTTATCCCAGTAATTTTATATGTTTCCTTTTCACATTATTACGCCATGATTATGGGAGTAGGTGTGGGAATAGAAGATACTATGTTAATAAGATTTACACTTTTCGACATTAATTTTGAAACTCCTGCAAATGGAATTGAAAATTTTATATCAATTTATGCTGTGTGTGGCTTTGCACTTTATTTCACTTATTGCACCTTGAAAAACTCCAAATCGACAGTACAAAATTACAATTTCCTTCAAGCATTTCTTTTAACTTTCTTATTGAACACCTTAGTGGTAATCTTTTTTGCAAAGGTTCGAGAAGCGAGGTTGTTGGCAATTCCTTTATTTTTTATTTGGCCCTTATTCACAACACTATTCAAACAAGAATTAATGAAATTTTTAGAATGGAAGTCTTACATAACGCTCTTTACCAATTGGAAAATGCTCAGCTTTTTTATACTCTCGGTTTTTTTCACAAATATTTTTCTAATAAAAATTTATAAAAGGACTATTTATTCTTCTGGTGATTTTTTCAATGGGTATATATTAATTACTACAGCATTGATTTTGCTACATTTTTTCTTGTCTTATGCTTCAAATAAAACTTCTCAAAAACCACAATTAATAGAGTAAAATTTATAGTTATTTTCAACTGCTTTACTTTTTATTAAAAAACCATAATCAAACAAAGGTTTCTATCTATATTTGTACTCTCAATTTTTAGTTCAAATATCTTATGAGTGCTTTTTCACAAAGACATATCGGTCCATCAGAATCCGAAAAAAACGAAATGCTTGCTGCAGTTGGTGTAACGAGTATTGAAGATTTGATTTCTAAAACCATCCCGGAGCACATTCGCTTGAAAGATGAACTAGATATTGCTAGGGCAATGACGGAGCAAGAATATTTAAGTCATGTTACTAAATTAGGAAACTTAAATGAGGTCTTTAAATCATTTATGGGATTGGGTTACAATGAAACCATAACACCTTCTGTAATTTTAAGAAATGTACTTGAAAATCCAGGATGGTACACAGCCTACACACCTTATCAAGCCGAAATTTCACAAGGACGTTTGGAAGCTTTATTGAATTTCCAGACAATGGTTCTGGAACTTACTGGGATGACGATTGCCAATGCTTCTTTGCTGGACGAAGCCACAGCTGCTTCTGAAGCTATGATTATGTTTTATAATTCTAGAAGTCGTGAAGAACTTAAAAATAACTGTCACAAATTTTTCATATCTCAAAATGCTTTTCCTCAAACTATTGATGTTGTAGAAGGACATGCAAAAAATTTAAATATTGATTTGGTTGTAGGCGATCCTGAAACTTTTGAATTCGACGCAAGTTATTTTGGCGCAATTATCCAATATCCAGACACTTTTGGAAGAGTAAATGACCTTGAAACATTTATTTCTGGTCTTAAAAAACAAAATATTCGAGTAGCGGTTGGTGCAGATTTACTTTCTCTAGTTTTACTGAAATCTCCAGGTTCAATGGGTGCCGATGTGGTATTTGGTTCATCCCAGAGATTTGGTGTACCAATGGGTTATGGCGGACCACATGCAGCATTTTTCTCAGCCACGGATGACTACAAACGCATAATGCCAGGTAGAATTATCGGGGTTTCAAAAGATGCCGACGGAAACATGGCATTGCGCATGGCATTGCAAACAAGAGAGCAACATATAAAAAGAGACAAGGCAACTTCAAATATTTGTACTGCACAAGCACTTTTAGCTGTTATGGCTAGCATGTATGCAGTTTATCATGGTCCTGTTGGAATGCGGAATATTGCTACACACGTTCACGACCTTGCTTCTAAAACTGCACAAGCACTTGAAATGCTAGGAGTAGAAATTGGAAGTAAAAATATATTCGATACCGTTTGGATTAAAAACGTGAACGCGTCGGTAATTCGCAAATTTGCTGAAGATAATAGAATGAATTTTAGATATTTAAATGATTCTGAAATTACAATTTCATTTGGTGAACCGCATACTTTAGAAGACGTTCGAATAATAATCTTATTTTTCTCTAGAATTCTTGCCAAAGAAGAACCTACAATTCAAGAAGCAATTTACAGCAGTATAGATTCTGGAAAATTAAGATCCGATGAAGTTTTCACACATCCTGTTTTTAATTCTTATCATTCAGAATCGAAAATGATGCGCTATTTAAAGCGCTTAGAAAATAAAGACTTGTCATTGGTTCACAGCATGATTCCATTGGGATCTTGTACTATGAAACTCAACGCAGCTTCAGAATTAATTCCTATTACAAATCCTCAGTGGTCTAACATGCATCCTTTTGCACCAGTTGAACAAGCCAAAGGATATTGGCAAATGTTTGCAGAATTGGAGGCAGATTTATGCGCTTGTACTGGATTTGCAGCCATGTCTTTACAACCAAATTCAGGAGCACAAGGAGAATATGCAGGATTGATGGTTATAAAAGCTTACCACGAATCAAGAGGAGATGTGCAAAGAACAACAATGATTATTCCTTCATCTGCTCACGGAACAAATCCTGCATCTGCTGTTATGGCTGGGTTTCAGGTTGTGGTAACAGGTTGCGATGAAAATGGAAACATCAATATTGATGAATTAAGAAACGTTGCTACTCAATACAAAGATACTTTAGGCGGATTAATGGTTACTTATCCTTCTACACACGGAGTTTACGAAGAAGGAATTAGAGAAATTACCTCAATTATTCACGACAACGGCGGACAAGTTTACATGGATGGTGCCAATATGAATGCTCAAGTTGGGTTGACCAATCCTGGAAATATCGGGGCAGATGTTTGTCACTTAAATTTACACAAAACATTTGCAATACCACATGGCGGTGGCGGTCCGGGTATGGGTCCTATTGGTGTGGCAGCACATTTAGCTCCATTTTTGCCGGGTAGTAGATTAATTAAATCTGGCGGTGTTAAAGCGATAAATGCCGTTTCTGCAGCGCCATTTGGTTCGGCATTAATTTTATTGATTTCTTACGGATACATAAAAATGTTGGGTCAAAGAGGTTTGAGACATTCTACAGAAATAGCAATTTTAAATGCCAACTACATTGCTGCAAAATTAAAAGGACATTACGACGTATTGTATTCTGGTAAAAACGGAACAGTAGCACATGAAATGATTTTAGATTGCAGAGATTTTAAGAAAACAGCCGATGTAGAAGTTGCAGATATTGCAAAAAGATTGATTGATTATAATTTCCATGCGCCAACAGTTTCTTTCCCTGTTACTGGAACTTTGATGGTAGAACCAACAGAATCTGAAGACAAAGAAGAGTTGGACCGTTTCATTTTAGCAATGATTCAAATCAGAAGTGAAATTAAAGACATTGAAACTGGAATTGCAGACAGAGTAAACAACCTTTTGAAAAACGCACCGCACAATGCAGATTGCGTCATAAACAAAGAATGGACTTACCCCTATTCTCCAAAAGAAGCAACATATCCGTTGCCTTATTTAAAAGAATGGAAATATTGGGTACCAGTGCGCAGAGTAGACAATGCCTTTGGCGATAGAAATTTAATTTGTTCTTGCCCAAGTGTGGAGAGTTATATGATGGTTAGTGAGAGTTAAGGATTAATAAATTATAGAGTTTTTAAAGGAAGCTATCGGAATATTTTCGGTAGCTTTTTTTGGTTTTAGAAATTTCAGAAATCTTTACCGCGTAAGCCAATCCATAAAAAAGTGCTTGAAACTTCCTAAAAAATACCTCAAATTCAACAAAAAAATGTCGTTCAGAACAAAAAAGTGTCGTTGGTAACATTTTTTGAGAAAGCTCAGATGCTTGCTTTACTTTTGTGGACTAATCTTGAATTAATAATAAGTGAACACTACAAAATATGAAAAAAAATAGACAATTAATTGGTATGGTAATTTGCGCTTGCATGGGTGTAATTAATTACACAAGTGCGCAGCAATTAGACTTCAAATTAAAACCACAACTTTATTCCGTCCCACAACAATTTGATGATGTAAGATGGGGTTCTCTCGCTTTTGCAGATATCGATGGAGATGGGGATGAAGATGTTCTGATAACCGGTTACAACACTACTTATCAATCCACGGCAAATCTTTATTTAAGTAATGGCGATGGATCTTTCAGCCTTGTCCCAAGTACTCCTTTCGAGGGAGTTCGTTTCAGTTCTATTGCTTTTTCAGATATAGATAATGATGGAGATAAAGATGTGCTCATTACAGGAGAGAATGCTGCTAACGTACGCGTATCAAATTTATATAAGAATAATGGTACTGGGATATTTACACTTGTGTTAGGCACACCATTTCCTGGTGTGCGCTCAAGCGCAATTGCATTTTCAGACGTGGACAACGATGGAGATGAAGATGTGCTAATTACAGGAGAACCGTTGACTGGATCAATTATATCTAATCTATATACTAATAATGGAAATGGTGTCTTTAGGGTTAATGGTCAAAAAGTAGGCTATGAACCTTTGTAATCCTTATTATGTCTAAGTTTGAAGCAAATCAAATACTATGAATAAAAAAACTGCTTTTATTGCAACTCAACAATTATCAAAAAAAACGGTAAAAAAGGGAGCAAGCAACTTTACAAATGGTATGCCTGTGGAAAACAATTTGTTGGTGGTCTAAAGCTTAAGCCAGAGCAAATTTGGCATGAATATGTAGATGGTAAACAAACTTATTTGCAGCTTGCTGTAAAATATAATTGTAGTATTAAAACCATTCAACGAAAAATTGATTCCATAGAACCAAATCAAAAAACGGATTTTCCAAGTTTGGTAAATGTTTTAATGGATACAACTTATTTTGGTCACTCTTTTGGCGTAATGGTATTTAAAGATAGTATTACAAGAACCATTTTAATTAAACAATATGTTAAAACAGAAACAAATCAATGATATCTTTCGGGATTAATGGAAATAACAAGAAGGGGTATAAAAATACAGGCAATCGTCTGTGATGGCAGAAGGGGCTTATTAACCTTGCTGCCGAATATACCGATTCAAATGTGCAATTTTCATCAAGTAGCAATTATAAGAAAATACCTTACGAAAAAACCAAAAATGCAAGCTAGTAAAGATCTTTGGAAGACATAATTTTATATACAAGTACAAGTGGCAAATTCACAGTTAAATATGCTGGAACAATCCAAAATGTTTAAGCTTTAGACATGACTGGTAGAAAAATCAACTTAAATTTCGAAGCAACAACAAATGAAGTGATGGTAGTGATTTGGCACCGGCTAAATACATGATTGCTAT
>JBBSUQ010000074.1:0-15031 GCA_038234235.1 Flavobacteriales bacterium | reverse complement strand
TACTCAATCTAGCTAAAAATGAGACCACTTGTAAGCTAGATATAAAGTCAAAACGAAAGAAAGCAGGCTAGAATGAGAACTATTTACTTGAAATTTTAGGCATTTAAATGCGTTTGTCCTGGGTTGTTTACCAGATTTAAGCCGATAGTGCAATTTATTCTTATTTTTATCAAAAAAAATATGCGAATCGCTTTAATTTTAGCCCTCAATATATTGTTTGTCCAATTCAACATTATTTCACAGACAGAAAAAAAAGTAATTGGACATGAAAGATATATAGGCGAGTATGAAGGTAAACTACTATTAGTTAGTATCGAACCAAAAGAAATCTCACCAAAATCTCCAGATTACTGTAGTATTTTTATGGGTAAACAGCATATAGGCGGAATTCTAAAATATGCTAAAGATAAATTATCCGCAAGTTTTGTGAACGATGGTATTACTTTTAATTTAAAATATATTCCAAATTTAGAATTTGATGAATTACAAATAACGAGTAACTCATTTAACTTTAGTCTGTTTAAAACAAACCAAAAACTTTCTTATAAGACTGGAGTTTTTGTTAATGAAATTAAAGAGTCTCCAATAGTTATATTTTATGATTCAGATATGAGTTACGAATGTAAAACATGTTATGAGATGGATGCAATTTTTAAATTTTCATTTGACTATAATCATGAGGAAATTACCGGTTTAGGTTATGCTAGTAAGCAACCAAATAAATTTATAATGCAAACACTATTTGGAGAAGAGCTTTTTGAAATGATTTACATAGCGGAGCGTGATTCTTATTCTGTAGATTATTTTGGACAATCTGGAATTTATAAGTTTTCAGATAAGATTACTGAAGTAGAGTTGGAAAAGCAACTTTTAACTTCAGGTAATTTTAGTTTCGAAGAGATGGAAAGTGGTGGAACTTGTATAATTGAAAGCGATGACAATATAAATTATTTATTTGACATTACATTTGATAGAACCCTCCAATCTGGGATTAAAACTATTGTCATAAGAGCCGAATTGATAGATAATGAATTCAAAATAATAGAAGTTGAAGGTATTAATCCTGAATTTATAAAAATTGAAAGAGAATTTGGTAGTTCTAACTTAAATATATTTGGAATTTTAGAAGATTCTATTTCCGTATATCTACAAGACTAAAATTTAGATTTAAAGTATTATCATTATTCTCTCATAAAAACAATACTCACAAAAACAATTCACAAAAAAAAGGATACAAACAAATGCATCCTTTTTAAAATATTTTATAATCGAAAATAATCTTATGCTGTAACGCCCATTATTTCTGCCATTTTGGCGCCAATTTGAGCTGGTGAATCTACAACGTGTACTCCACATTCTTTTAAAATTCTTTTCTTAGCTTCTGCTGTGTCATCTGCTCCACCAACAATTGCACCTGCATGGCCCATTGTTCTTCCTTTTGGAGCTGTTTCACCTGCTATAAATCCAACAACTGGTTTTGTTCCGTGTTCTTTAATCCATCTTGCAGCATTGGCTTCTAAGTTTCCACCTATTTCACCAATCATTACAATTCCTTCAGTATCTGGATCGTTCATTAATAATTCAACCGCTTCCTTAGTTGTTGTCCCGATAATTGGGTCACCACCAATTCCTATCGCAGTAGAAATACCTAGTCCTGCTTTCACAACTTGATCTGCAGCTTCGTATGTCAATGTTCCAGATTTTGAAACAATTCCTATTTTTCCTTTTTTGAAAACAAATCCTGGCATAATCCCAACTTTCGCTTGGTCAGCAGAAATAACACCCGGACAATTTGGACCAATTAATCTTGAACCCGAATTTTTTAAGTATTCTTTTACTTTCACCATATCACTAACCGGAATACCTTCTGTGATACAAACAATAACTTTAATTCCGCCATTCGCAGCTTCCATTATTGCATCTGCAGCAAATGCTGGGGGTACAAATATTATGGAAACATCAGCGCCTGCTTTTTCAACGGCCTCTTGTACTGTATTGAAAACTGGTCTGTCTAAATGCGTAGAACCTCCTTTTCCTGGAGTAACTCCACCAACTACATTTGTGCCGTATTCTATCATTTGTCCAGCGTGAAAAGTTCCTTCACTTCCGGTAAAACCTTGTACGATAACCTTTGAATCTTTATTTACAAGTACACTCATTGTCCTTTTTATTTAGTAAAATTTAATTTTCTGAGATCAAAAATAACGCTTTGAATTAGCTTTCCCAATGATTTTGGGTTTTTTATTTACTAAGTTTTCATATTTATTCAACAGAAATGACTTCCAACTCAAAAACCAAGATGGAATTTGGTGGTATATCATCAAGGTCTCTATCTCCATAACCCAATTGTGGCGGTGCAATCAAATATAATTTTGTGCCAGCAGTTTTTCCAATCAATGCTTCTTTCCAAGCACCAATAAGTTGCGAAATTTTAAAAGTTACTGCATTTTCTTGCTCATCGAAAACTTCGCCATTCAGCAAACTTCCTTTGTATTTAAAACTTACCAGACTTTGGTATTTTATTTCTTCGCCATCAGAATCTCCTTCTTTTAGTGTCTTTAAATATAATCCTGAACTGGTTTTCTCTAAATCTAAATGTTCAGTTTTTATATATTTCTCAATTTTTTCATCGAAGGTTAATTTGTCATCTTCATTATAAGTTTTGCAAGAAAACATACAAAGCGACAAAATAAAAAGTAACGTTATTTTAAGCATTAATTAAGTTTAACGGGTGTAAGTTTATATCCTTGTTTTTCTAACTGACGAATAACTCCATCAGGTCCACCCAAATGACCAGCGCCAACGGCTATAAATGTCTTCTTATCTTGTACAAAGTTTTTTATCAACGGAATCCAAGCAGTATTTCTATCGTCAAGCAAAACTTTTTGTTCAGATTTAACAATTCCACCTTCCTCATTTATCATCATGTAAAGAGAATCAATTTGCTGGCGAACATACATATTTTGCATTTTTTCAGTCAAGTCATTTTTTGTTTCGTCGCCTCTCACAATTTCCATTACCATTTCTGCTTGTTGCGTTTTGGTCATGTTGTCAAATAAAGACATTTGCTGTTCAATTGTTTCAAGACCCAGCATTGTAATTTCGTTTTCTTTGGCCAAGGCTTCAATTGTTTTTTCATAAGATTCTGTATTACCAACAAATTCCATTTGCGTTCCCATTTGCACTACTACAAACGG
The DNA here is from genome assembly GCA_038234235.1 of Flavobacteriales bacterium. Taxonomy (GTDB): domain Bacteria; phylum Bacteroidota; class Bacteroidia; order Flavobacteriales_D; family Crocinitomicaceae; genus JBBSUQ01. Next base: position 11,834 of record JBBSUQ010000074.1, on the reverse strand, counting down.
TTTCATTCCATTAAATGTGGCTAAAAATTTCTCTTTGTCCATTCCCATTTTTTCCTGACTCCAGGTGTAAATAGAGTCTAACTGGGCATCCGTAAAAAAATCAGTAAAATTTCCATCTTTCAACATAATGTATTTCATAGCTTCCATTGGCGATGGCAAACCTGCAATTTCCATTACAATTTGATCTGAAGATTTTATAATTTTTTCGAGCGATTTTGGAAAAAGAAATTTGTCTTTCTCAATTAAATGCATTGTTCCAAAAAGATAAGATCCTTTTTTAATTCCATTTCCTTCAATTTTCCAAAGAAGCGAGCTTTCGCTCATTGGATATGGACTTACATCTGTAGTTTTATTTTTCTGAAAACCAAAAAGTACCAAAAGTAAGGTACTCAATAATCCAGTAATTTTTAATTTGTTGTGCATTGTATATAAATTAATTTACCGTGATTTCGGCTAAATAATGGTCATCGTGCTCATAAATTCTTTTTGCTTTCATCCCAACATTTTCTGCTGCTTGGTGCAAACTGTCAAAATCTACATACAACCAGTCAAACCAAGGCGATGTTTCTTTTTTATATTTCATTTGAAAACGAAAATTGCCATAATAGTCAGAGTTTAAATCTGTCCACAACGAACCATCTTCCTCTTCATAAATAAATCTAATATCGCTACTGTCACAAAGCATTTTACCACCATTTTCCAATAATCCTTTGGCATGGAGTAATGTCATTTCTAATTTATTTAATCTGCCAGCAATTCCCAAACCATTCATTAAAAACAAAAGTGTATCATACTTCTCATCCTTCAGGTTAAAAAAATTACATTGTTCAGCATTTAAACCCACGCTTTTCATATAATTAACTGCTCCAGGCGAAAGATCAATGCATTTTACTTTGTGTCCGTTATCTGATAATACTTGGGCATGAATACCGGTTCCTGCCCCTACATCTAAAACCTTTCCTTTACAGGCAGAAATTGCGACTTTTTCTAATTCGGGCATTTCTTCAAAAGATCTGAACAATACTTCAACAGGAATGATATCATCGTCACATATATCGCTTTTTACAACAATATCTGCTGGTTTTTTATCTTTCGCATAAGTTTGAATTGCAAATCCGATGGGATCACCAGAATTCATTGCATTCGACATTTCTTTAGTAGTAGTCGTAGTCTTCTTCGTATCCTCCATGTTCTTCGTCATCATATTCGTCCATTTCCTCGTCTTCTAATTCCATGCCATAGGTTTCCATGGTTATCTCATCGGTGTTTCTGGAAGACTCTTCAGGGGCAATTCCTACCTCGAGAATTACTTTTGGTTCAGTAGGCGTATCTTTTTCATAACCAATTAGTTCTATTAAAAAAATCCACAGCAAAAGGAAGTCATAAACCAATATAAATTTCTGTTCGCCATCAACATTATCGGGACTGACAAAATTGCGGAGTTTTACATTTCTCATTAAGTCAGGTTGGTCAGCTAAATTGTCATCTTCGTCATAAGTAACGTCCATCAAAGTAATTTCATGGCCTTTATTCCATTCTGCATCAGAAACATAAAATGATGCCATTTGATCTCCTGTGAAACCAAATGATGTATGTATAACTTTATAAAATTCTTCAAAACTAGACTCGTCGTCAATTACGATATCTCGAAATACTTCCTTCTTACTTGGGGAGTCTAATAATATTCTAAATTTTAATCCTGCCATAGTATTTTCGTAGATAATTTCTTCTTTTCTATTAATTTTGAACGGACGTCAAATTTAAATCTTTCGCCACTTTGTACATAAAAACAAGTGCTTCTTCATAATTGTTTTGAATTTGACCTTCTAAAATTGCTTCTTTTATCTTGTTCTTTATTACTCCTACTTCGTTACAAGGTTTCAAATTAAAGATTTCCATTATTTCTTCACCTTTTATAGGCGGCTGAAAATTTCTAATTTTATCTTTGGCCTCAACCAACTTTAATTTCGCTTCAACAATTTCAAAATTCTGTTTATATTTTTTTATCTTGAACTCATTTTTACTTGTTATATCTGCATTACAAAGCAACATTAAATCTTCAATATCGTCACTTGCTTCAAATAGCAAACGGCGCACAGCACTGTCAGATACTATTCCTTTCACAAGTGCAATTGGTCTCAAATGAAGTTTAACAAGTTTTTGGACATATTTCATTTTTTGATCCAATGGCAATTTCAATCTTTTAAAAATTTTCGGCACCATTCTCGAGCCCATTTCTTCGTGGCCGTGAAAAGTCCAACCTATTTCTGGATCAAATTTCTTTGTGGGTGGTTTTGCAATATCGTGCAAAATTGCTGCCCATCTTAACCATAAATTATCGGTGTTTTCAGAAATGTTATCCAACACTTCCAGTGTATGGTAAAAATTATCTTTGTGTGTTTTTCCATCAATGGTATCTATGCCGTGCAGTTGAGTAAACTCTGGAAAGAATTTTTGCAATAATCCTGTAGAATCGAGTAGTTTAAATCCTCTTGATGGTTTTGAACTCAATATGATTTTATTGAATTCATCCATTATTCTTTCGGCAGAAATAATTTCAAGTCTGTCGGCATTTCTTTTTATAGCCTCTAAACTTTCTTTTTCAATTTTAAAATCCAATTGACTTGCAAATCTAATTGCCCTCATCATTCTCAAAGGATCATCAGAATATGTTTTATCTGGATTTTGTGGTGTTCTAAGAATTTGACTGTCTAAATCTTGTAAACCATTAAATGGATCAATTAATTCTCCGAAATTTTCGCTTGTTAAACTTATGGCTAAAGCATTAATAGTAAAATCTCTTCTTAACTGGTCGTCTTCCAAAGTTCCATTTTCTACAACTGGTTTTCTAGATCCTCTGTTGTAAGATTCTTTTCTTGCTCCCACAAACTCTACATCCAAATCTTTGTAGTTGAAATGAGCTGTGCCGAAATTTTCAAAAACCGAAACTTTCTTAACTCTTAGTATTCGAGCTGCTTCATTGGCCAAATCTAATCCATTGCCAATAACTACAATGTCAATATCTTTAGATGGTCTTTCTAGTAATAAGTCGCGCACAAAACCACCAATTACATACGCCTCAATTCCCAAAGAACTGCAGAGTCCAGAGACAACTTTAAAAACAGGGTGTTTTATGCTTTCCGAAAAATTGGTTTTTGACATTGCGGGTGCAAAGATAGCCTTTTTTTTGAATTTTATGGGTTCCAAACTTAGAAGAAAATGTAGGTTTTTTTGATTGAGTTTTAAGAGGGACATTCAGTCGCAGTCATCAAAAACTTATTTTGAACATATTTTAGCTATAGATTTAATCATTAACTTTGCAACATGAAAGTTCGCACGCTGCGCAAAAACAAAGTGAATGTTGTCACTTTAGGTTGCTCCAAAAATATTTTTGATTCTGAAGTAATGATGGCTCAATTAAAAGCCAATAATTTTGAAGTTGAACATGAGTCGAAAATTGATGATGCAGAAATCGTAATAATAAATACCTGCGGATTTATTGACAATGCCAAACAAGAATCTATAGATACAATTTTGCGCTACGCTGATGCTAAAATGGAAGGATTAGTTGATAAAGTGTACGTTACAGGATGCCTATCTCAAAGATACAAAGACGAACTAGAAATTGAAATACCTCAAGTAGATGCATTTTTTGGTACCCGAGATTTGCCCCGTTTACTTAAAACTTTAAAAGCCGATTACAAAGCTGAATTAGTGGGGGAAAGATTATTGACAACACCCAATCATTTTGCATATTTTAAAATTGCCGAAGGTTGTGACAGGCCTTGTTCTTTTTGTGCCATCCCGATAATGAGAGGTAAACATTTGAGTACACCAATTGAAGATTTGATTACTCAAGCAAAAAGTTTGGCTGCAAAAGGTGTAAAAGAATTAATGCTCATTGCACAAGATTTGACATACTATGGTTTAGATTTATATAAAAAACGTGCTTTAGCAGAATTGCTAGAAAAATTATCTGAAGTTGAGGGAATTGAATGGATTAGATTGCACTATGCTTTTCCGAGTGGATTCCCAATGGATGTTTTAGATGTGATGAATGCTAAAAGTAACATTTGTAAATATTTGGATATGCCTCTTCAACATGGTTCCACGAGTATTCTTAAATCCATGCGACGTGGTATAACCAGAGAAAAAACCGAAGAGCTTGTTAAAGAAATAAGAGCCAAAGTTCCAGGCATTACAATTCGCACAACACTTATTGCTGGTTATCCGGGTGAAACAGAAGCAGATTTTCAAGAAATGTATGAGTTTGTAAAGGAAATGCGTTTTGACAGGTTGGGAATTTTTACTTATTCTCATGAAGAAAATACCCATGCTTCTAATCTAGAAGATGATGTTCCTCAAGAAATTAAAGAGGAAAGGGCAGAAACCATAATGGAATTGCAATCTGGAATAAGTTATGAATTAAACCAAGCGAAAATTGGAAAAACCTTTAAAGTTTTATTCGATAGGGCAGAAGGTCTATATTTTATCGGAAGAACAGAGTTTGATTCTCCAGAAGTGGACAATGAAGTATTGGTGAAAAAAGAAAATTGTTACGTTAGAATCGGCGATTTTGCAGACGTTCTAATTGAATCTGCAGATCATTACGATTTGTACGGTAAAGTTGTAGAATAAGAGTTTTAGAGAATAAGAATCTTATTGAAAATGTAATTATTTTTTCTTGTAAATAATTGTTTCTAGAACCTTTCCGCATTCTAAAAGCTCATAACCTTCATAAGGATTTTTTGTTTCTTCCTCTTCACTCAGCCATATTCTTTCAGATTTTTCAATGCATTGTTTCACATATACAACATTTTCAGTAGGGTGTTTGCGTACTAAATCTCTCATTATTTCGGATATTTTCGCAAATTGTGTTCGTTGTACTTTAAAATCTTTGGTTTCTAAAACTTTGCCTACAAGAATGTCCAAAGTATTTTGTTTACTTTTAAAATATTCAACTTCATCTTTTTCCATTAAAGTAATGTCAATTTTCTTAAGTTCTGCTGATAATTTACTCGCAGCTTCATTTATTTCTTTAAAGTTTTCAACTGTTAAACCTGCTTTAAGTTCAAAATAGGCACTCATTGCAGCACTTAAAAAAGATGCTCTAAGTTTTTCTTTTTCTGATAATTTTGCAACATCATCATTGTCTATTTCCTCAGCTTTCGTAACGTCTTCTGACTTTTTTGAGTATTTGCAACAAGCTGGCAATTTTTTGTAGGCCTCTTCATCTGCAGGATATAAATCATTTTTGTAACCAGCCATTGCAATATCTTTCATAACATTATTTAACGTGGTTTTATCACGATCAAATTTAACAATAGCAACGTTGGTCTTCTGGTTCCATTCTACGTCTGAGATACCTTTTTTAGAGCCCGTTTCTTCAATGACATCTTCGCATTGACCACAATTTCCTTCCACATGTACTTCTGCAGTCTCAATGTTTTTCATTTTAGTAGAAGTGGCGCAAGAAGTTAGTCCAAGCATCAATGCCCCAACAATTTGAAATAAAGTAATTTTTCTAATCATAGGATAAAAATATTGTATAATTATGTGTGATGTTATTTTTTGCTTTAATTTTTATGAAATATTAATACTTTTTAAATGTATAATATGTGCTTGCATAATAAACTAAAGTTAAAATCGTTATTCAAAAAAAGTGTAACCAATTTAATAGAATAGGTTATTTCCGTAATGAAGTCTGCAAGCTTCATGTAAAACAAACTAGAAAAAACTATAAAACTATGGCGTTGAACCCAATGTATCACCATTCACCGCAACTCCTTGAGGAAGAGTTGGAGTGGATAATGAGAGCAAAACAGGATCCCGGAGCATTCGGGTTCTTGTACAAAAAGTACCATGAGCAAATTTTTCGTTATATCTATCAACGGATGGATGACGAAGAACAAGCTGCAGATGTGACATCTCAGGTATTTATGAAGGCGATAAAAAACCTACATAAATATGAGTTTAGAGGTGTGCCATTTGGATCTTGGCTTTACAGAATTGCAAAAAGTGAACTGTACCAATCTTTTAGAGATAATAAATTTCAAAGAACGGTAAATGTTGAATCAGTTCATCTTACAGAAATGGCTTGCGAATTAGACGAAGAAGAGAATACATTAAATCATAAAAATCTCTTCGGTAGCTTGTCTAAATTGAAAGAAAAAGACTTGCAGCTCATTGAAATGAGATTTTTTGAACATCGATCTTACAGAGAAATAGGAGAGATACTTGAAATTACGGAAAATAACGCCAAAGTGAAGACTTTTAGAGCTTTGGAGAAATTAAAAAATCTATTTAATAAACGGTAAACTTTAATATGAAAAATGTTAAATTTAATCTTGATCGACCACAACTTAATTCTGAACAGGTAACTGCTCACGAGAATTATGCATCGGTGGTCGAGAATGCAGCAACAAATCCCACGAGTATGTGGAAGAATCCTTGGTTTTATGGACCGATAGGTTTATCGAGTATTGCTTTAGTCATTACTCTTAGTCTATCAGCCTTTATTAATTCGCCACCTGGCGAGCCAAATAAGCAACTTTTAGCCGCAGCTTTGCCCGAAGATACGCCATGTGTTTTAAAACCTACGAATCTTGATGTACCTTATGATGCTCAAAAATTTGATGTGAGACAAGATTTTCAGATAAATTTAAATAGTGGAACAAGTATCCAAATTCCCGCTAAAACTTTTGAATCTTCTGATAATACAGCGACTTTAAAAACGAGAGAATTTCATGATAAAACTTCGGCATTTATTTCTGGTGTAAAAATGGATTGCGAAAATTCAGCATTTGAATCTGCAGGTATGATAGAAATCATAGTTGAAGATGCGGATGGTAAAGAATTAGCTTTTCAGAATAACCAAGAAATGAAGGTAACTTTGGTTTTGGATCAAAAAGATAAAGATTTTAAATTTTGGTACCTTAATAAGGAAAAAGCAAATTGGGAAGAATATCCAAGTGTTTTTAGTGATTTAAAAAATGAAGTGAATGTATTAGAATCGCCTAAAAACATAGAACGCAGAATTTTACTAGCTGAAAAAGAAATTAAGATTTGCGACCAACAGCTTGCTACTATGATTGCTCCAGCTCCAAAAGAGTTTAATTTACCCACGACTGGTGTTCAAAAATTTGATCTTGATTTCGACGTGAAAGCATATCCCGAATTAAGCAAATTGAAAGATGTAGAATTTGAAGTGGCTGAAACAGGAAACTATGACAAAAGTTTTACAAAAAAATCATGGTCGGCGGTTGAATTAAAAAAATCTGGCAAAAATGATTATTTGGCAATATTTTCAAATTCTAATGAGAAATTTTCCATTAAAGTAAATCCGGTTTTAAAAGGAAATGAAGCTAAAAATGCTAAAATAAAGTTCGATGAGACTTTTGACAACTATCAAACTCAAAAAAATGAAATAACAGTTAAACGTAATTCTTTAGAAAAAGAGTTGGGTAGTTTAAAAGCAAATATTGACAATAAAATAAGAGCATTGGATGTAGAAAATCAGCAAAATGAAATGATGAAAAATCAGACTTCTGGTATCGTTCAATTTAATGTTTCAGCCTTTGGATATTTTAATTGTGATAAAAAAGTGAACTATCCACCACCATTTACTCGAGAAATGCCGTTGGTTTGGGAAGGTGGAGATGCAATTCAATCAGATATAGTATATGTTTTTGACAAACATAAAAACCTTCGTTTTAATTATGGAATCTCTAGAGAAAGAAGAATTGAGGATTTAGGTTTTAGAAATAAAAGTGAAAATTATGTTTTGGTAATTGACCATTTAAGAAATATTGGAATTGCAGTTTTTAATCAAGATGATGAATTTGATAAACTCATTTTTAAGAAAATTGATCAAAAGAAAATTACAAGTGTCCAACTAGCATCTTTTTTGAATGGTGAAGAATTACCTGCTTAGTATTATTTTATTTTTTATTTTTTCCAACTCGCATGCTCAAGTTGAACACGTTGCTGTAAGAAAAAACCTAAGTATATTTCCGAAACTTGCAGATAAGCAATATGGTAATATAACTTATTATGAAATTTGTGACAGTTTGGGTCTCGTAACTCTAGATTCACTTCAAATAACCTCTTTTAAATTACAATACATTTCTGAAAAAGGAGAAACACTGACAATGGTTTTAGGTAATAATATTCCAGATAGCATTTGTGTTACATTAGGAATGTTTGGAATTAACACACCCATTTTTATTACAGATATTTTGGCGGAATCCAGCACAGGAGATACATATTTGCTACCTTCATTGAATTTTTATATTGCGGAAGACGATGAATAAATTTTTGACAGTATTGTTTATTTTATTTGTGTCTAATATAATGTTAGCACAAGATACTATTGAACACATTAAAATAGACAAGCGAAAAATTGAGTTTTATCGTTGTCAAAATCCGGCTGCCAAAGATTGGATTTTAGTGATAGAAGATAAAAACCATTTTTTTTTAATTAATGCTAGACTTTTAGATTCAGAAATTGCTGCTTGGTTTAAAAAATTTCACGACAGTCAAAACTTTTTTAAATCAGGAATCAATGCGGGCGAACTTCAGGTTTTAAATTTCAAAAAAGACAACGATCCAAGATCACTATTAGATTTTTATTATCAAAGAGGTACTGGTGGCGACATTGTATTAACAACCATTGCAGAATCTATGGTTTATATATTTAGGAAAGTTGAGGTGGAGTATTGACTTAATAGAACGAAGGCATTTTTTTAGAAATTACTTATATAGGTGAATTGAGAACATTAAAAAAGCAAAGTTTAACAATGAACTGAATTATCTAATAATTCAATATCCTAGATTCATTTATAACTGTAATCCCTACCACACAAACAATTAGAAGAGCACATAAAGTTTGGAATCGTTTTTGTTATTGTCTTGTTAATGTTGCAAAAGGCTACATTAAAATATATAACTTTATTGAAAATTAAAAAAATTATTATGAAAGCATTATTCTTAACTCTATTGGTTTCAGCTGGGACTGTATTTACATCAAATGCACAAACTACTGACGGTGCAAAATTAGAATTTAAAAAAGAAACACACGACTACGGTACCGTAAAAAATGGTTCTGATGGTACATGTACTTTCGAATTTAAAAACACTGGAAATGCACCTCTTATTATTTCTCGTGCTCAAGGATCTTGTGGTTGTACTGTACCTGAATATCCGAAAGAGCCAATTGCTCCAGGTGCAACAGCAGTAATTACGGTTAAATACGATACAAATCGTACTGGTAATTTCTCTAAAAACGTAACAATCTATTCTAATGCAGTTAATGCTCCAGAAAAAGTTATCTATATTAAAGGTGAGGTTATGCCAAAACCTGAAGGTGGAATGCCAGTTAACAACTCAGGCGCTCCTGCAAATAATTAAAACATAAAAATTATATATGGCCGCTTCTTTAAACGAAGCGGCTTTTTTGTACCACATTATTAAATTTTTGAGTATTAAATTTTTAACATCGTGATTAAACATATTTTAATTCTAACTCTTCTCGGTTTTACTTTTTTTGCCCAAGCGCAAAAAGCCGATTTCGAATTGAAAGAAGACAACTATAAATTTGAAGATACAAATGCGGGTGCAATTTTAACTCATGTATATATAATTGAAAATACTGGTAATGTGCCAATCATTATTACAGATTATAAAGTTGTTTGCTCTTGCACCAAAGCTACGTTTCCAACTAAACCTATTTTGCCTGGTGAAAAAGCAGAACTAACCATTACTTTTGATACCAAAGAAGTATTTTACCAACAAGATCGAATTGTGGAATTTCAAGCCAATACCAAAAAGAAAATTAAAGTAAGATTCAAAGTCTTTGTGAATCCGAAAGATTAAATCCATTTAAAAAGTAACGTTTTTTTAGATATTGTGAAATATTTTACTCAAAGTGTAAAATTAATAGCTCATAATTATTTTCAGTTAACAGCCATTTATCCACTAGAAAATAAATACTAGAAACTTTCGAAAGCTGATCAATCCCTTTATTTCATTGAATTTCTTAACTTGTATTTCAATGTTGTTTTAGTTTTTTGATCTCAGATTTTTGACTGTGGAACGATTTTTAATTAAGTGATCTCAGATTTAAAAATTTACAGTATGAAAAAAACATTAACACTAATAGCCTTTTGCGTCCTTTATGGAACAACATCAAATGCACAAACTAGCGACAGAAGATTCGCTATTGGTATAAACACAGGAATATCTGACTACAGAGGTGAGTTAGATCAACATTGGTTTAATACAGGTCACGCTTGGAGAGGTTCAATTGGTTTAACAACTATGTATTCTCTTTCACCTTGGTTTAACGTAGGTTTAGATGGTTCTTATGGCCGTTTAGGTCATCACGTTCCTGAAGGCGGAGGTATTCGTACCAATATGACACAGGTAAACGGACAAATCAGGTTGAAGTTTAATAACGGAGCTTGGTTACAAGAAAATTCAGTGTTTCAACCTTACATTTATGTGGGTGCAGGTTTTGCAACTTATGGTCGTAAGCCTGAAAACTTATATGTACCAGGTACAGATGGAACATTAAACGCCGGTGCAGGTTTTGCAATTATGGCTACCGAATGTTTTGGTTTTACTTACAATCTTAATTATGCCTTAACAAATCACGATAATCGCGATGGTATCGAGATTGGTTACAATGATCAATTTATGATTCATTCAGCAGGTATCGTATTTTTATTAGGTAAAAAAGAAGTTCCACCAGCACAAGTTGTTGTAGTTATTGAAGAAAAAGATACAGATGGAGATGGAATTATTGACAGATTAGATGATTGTCCTTTGGTTGCTGGTCTTGCTAAATTTAATGGTTGCCCAGATACAGATAACGATGGTATCAAAGATTCAGAAGACAGATGTCCCCAAAGAAAAGGATCTATGGCTTTAAAAGGATGTCCTGATAGTGATTATGATGGTTTAGCTGATATTGATGATGATTGTCCGTACTTATATGGTCCAGTTGAAAACAAAGGTTGTCCAGTAAGAACACAAGAACATTTTGATTTCCACGCATTGTTAGACGAAATTCAATTTGATTTCGATAAGTCGACTATCAAACCAGAATCTTATTCAGCATTAGATAAAGTAGCTGCAGAGTTGAATAGCAATGAGTTTTACTATATAATTGTTAAAGGTCATGCTGATGCAATTGGAACAGATGAATACAATGCTAAACTTTCAAAGGAAAGAGCTGAATCTGTAAGAGCATATTTAGTTGCCAAAGGAGTTCCAGCAGAAAAAATCATCACAAGAGGTTTTGGAGAAGATGTTCCAGAAGCTACAAACACAACTGAAGAAGGTAGAGCAGAAAACAGAAGAGTTGAGTTTGATGTGAAATTCTAAGAATCTATTTTAGAAATAGTTTTAAATAAATAATTTTAAAATCCGTCCCCAAATTCTTTGGGGACGGATTTTTTTTGGTTCAAATGGTTTTTTTTCTGGGTAATGGTTGTTGTTAGTTGGTGCGCAATGCAAAGCGTACAAAGAGATGGATTTGATCGTTGAATGTTTGTTTGTTCGCAATGTTTGTTGTTGTTAGGTGCGCAATGCATTGCGCACCTAACAACCAACCCGTTAAATTTAATTAATTTAGCTTTTTTTCTTTTTTGGCATAAATAATATTTTATTGAAAAGCTAAAAATTTATACCGAAAAAACAAAAATAGGAGCACAAAAATGAGTTATCCAGCGTGTAAAAAATAGCCATGGAGAGGTTGTATCTAAATCCGTGGGACTGCTATACATGTAACCATAATGTGTATAATCTCGCACGTGATCCAATGCCATTAAAAC
>JBBSUQ010000073.1:0-15124 GCA_038234235.1 Flavobacteriales bacterium | reverse complement strand
TAAACCTAATACACCTTGAACATTGATATCATCAATATATAAATTGTTTGATTTATCAGATGCTGTAAATTCAATTTTAAATCTTGTTTTATTGCTTACTTGAGGAGCTATTAAGGTCATCGTTTTAGTTTTCCATTGGGTAGTGTTTTGAGGCACAAAATTTATTCCTCCTGAAAAACCAGCAGTAACGATATTTGCACCGGTTGTAGTACCTGTAGGCATTAAAGTCCAAGAACCACCACAATCATTTGATCTATATACTCTTATTTCTTCGGTAATATCAGCTAAATCTGAAGCATCAGTAGCATAAGCATATTTAAAAGAGAAAGTTAAATTTGATGTATTAGATAAATCGTAAGAAGGTGTAATGATATTGTCAACAGTATTTCCTAATCTTCTGTAATAGAAATAATCATCTGAATGTAATACTGCTCCATTTGTATTTTTATAATTCTGTAATAAGAAACCGTTAGTGTTATTGTAACCTTTATTACCACTAAAAACAAATTCAGATGTATTTGGCTCTGGATTATCTGAAATAAAATAATATTTATCATTGTTATCCAAAGTTCCGTCTCTCGGACCTACATAATCTGGCCATGGAGCAGAAACAAAGATGTAAGAATCTTCTTCTCTCAAACTAGTCCCAGCAGAATTAGTAACCGATAACGTTACTTTTTTCCAACCTGGTGATGTAAAAGAAACAACTGGATTTGCACTCGTAGATGTCGCAATACTTCCATCTTGGAAAGTCCACGATCTTGAAGTGACCACTGCATTTCGGCTCTCATCTGAAAAATTTACTGTTGTGCCTTGACAGACATATTTTTTATTCACACTAAAATCTGCAATAGGTGAACATGTTGGAACTGTTAATAAATTAATTCCAGTTGCAACTGCATTTGCAGAATCTACAAGATTCATTCTGTTACCAATTGGTCCATTAATAATACTATACATCATTGCACCTTGATCTGAAGTAAACATATATGAACAATATGAATATTCCATGTAGTTTTGATAGTTTTCTACAACCGTGTCGCAAATTTTGGCGGAGTTAGTATCTGATGGACAATAATCATAACCTTTAGTTATGGGTGTATCATCAAAACCATCATCGCCACATGCAACACCTGGATCGTTTGTGCTACCCCAAACGTGTGGTAAGTTTAAGTAATGCCCAACCTCATGCGTCAATGCTCTAGAATTATAAGGGATAGAAGTACCAGTTGAACCAATATATTGATTTAATATAATAATACCATCGAATCTTGAAAAAGAAGTACCGTCTACGGCAGAAGGATAATATGCATAACCTGCAACTCCTGCTTCACCAATAGTTTTCACAACCCAAACATTTAAATATTTATTCGGAGGCCATTGGTTTAATTTTGAATTATCATCTCCACCTTTAGCTTCATGGTTATAAATTCTGTCAATTCCATTTGTACAATTTCCTTTTGGATCAATAGCCGCCAATTTAAATTCAATAAAAATATCTGCAATCAAATCTTTAAACTGTGGAATAACAAGAGCAGTATCGGCATTCAGTTTTCTATAATCGCGGTTCAAAATTGACATTTGGTCGAAAACTTGCGCATCACTAATGTTTTCAGTTCCATATTGATGTATAATATGAAAAACTATAGGAATTGTTACAACCAAAGCTTTTTCGCCTGATTTAAAATGAGCAGAATTACGAATTAAATCTTCGTGTTGTTTTAGTGCTTCTGGATTGGTTTTGTAAACTTCATTCATTCTTGCTTGAGTGCCACATTTAAAGTCTTGAGCAATTGTTACATTGGCAAACATCGACAAGAACAGAATAGTATAGATTCTTTTCATAGTTTAATTTATTTTCAAGTTAATATTAAATTCATTTGTAATTAAAAATCAATTTTCGAAGTCCAATTTCGAAGTCCGATTTCGAAATCCGACTTTGAAATAAAGTGCGCAAATATACAACCTTTTTCATTGTTTTTTGCCACAGTTTTACTTTAACTTCTAAAAACCAGATTCAAATTTACGCAAACTATTCTAGAATTCACAATTTCTTAATAACTTTTGAGTGACTATTGATTAAAAGGTATTGTTTTCTATTTTAAATGTAATTTTATTTTGATGACTTGAAATTTTATCTTTGTGCCATATTTTATTACCATGAGTTCAGAAGATTTTAAAAAAGAAATAAGACAAGGCATTCCAACTGAAATTCCATCAATTCCTAATTTAGAGGATAATATAAATCATGCACCAAAAAGAAAGGCAATTTTATCTAAAGAAGAAAAAGTATTGGCTCTTAAAAATGCTTTACGTTACTTCCTGCCTGAATTACATGAAAAATTAATACCCGAATTCAAAAAAGAACTTGAAAAATTTGGTCGAATTTATATGTATAGATTTAGACCAACCTACAAAATGTATGCAAGACCAATTCAAGATTATCCAGGTAATTCATTGCAAGCAAAGTCAATAATGTTGATGATTCAAAATAATTTGGATTACGCCGTGGCCCAACATCCTCATGAATTAATTACTTATGGAGGCAATGGTGCAGTTTTCCAAAATTGGGCGCAATATCTTTTAACAATGCAATATCTTTCAGAAATGACTGATGATCAAACTTTGGTAATGTATTCAGGCCATCCGATGGGACTTTTTCCGAGTCATGCAGCGGCGCCTCGTGTGGTAGTTACAAATGGTATGGTAATTCCAAATTATTCGAAACCCGATGATTGGGAGAAAATGAATGCATTGGGAGTTTCGCAATATGGACAAATGACAGCAGGCTCTTACATGTACATTGGTCCGCAGGGAATTGTGCACGGAACAACAATTACCGTTTTAAATGCCGGAAGAATGATTTCTAAAAACGGCGAAGGTCTTGAAGGAAAACTATTTTTAACAGCCGGATTGGGTGGAATGTCAGGCGCACAACCAAAGGCTGCAAATATTGCTGGCTGTATTTCGGTTACGGCTGAAGTAAATGAAAAAGCAGTTAATATTCGACATGAACAAGGTTGGGTGGATGAAGTAATTAAAGATCTTGATAATTTATGCGAAAGGGTTAAAACTGCAAAGCAAAATAAAGAAGTTGTTTCAATTGCTTATTTTGGAAACGTAGTAGAGGTTTGGAAAGCGTTTTATGAAAATGATATTTATGTCGATTTGGGATCTGACCAAACATCTTTGCACAATCCTTGGGCTGGAGGTTATTATCCACTTGGTTTGTCATTCAAAGAATCAAATACAATGATGGCGGAAAAGCCTGATGATTTTAAAATTGAAGTTCAAAAAACATTAAAGCTTCACGCTGAATATGTAAATAAACATGCCGCAAAAGGAACTTACTTTTTTGATTATGGAAACGCATTTTTATTGGAAGCATCTCGAGCAGGTGGGGATGTTATGGCAGAAAATGGTATTGATTTTAAATATCCGAGTTACGTGCAAGATATTATGGGGCCTATGTGTTTTGATTATGGTTTTGGTCCATTTAGATGGGTTTGTGCAAGTGGAAAAAGTGATGATTTAGATAGAACGGACAAAATAGCCACCGAAGTTTTGAAAAAAATTGCGGAATCTGCTCCAAAAGAAATTTTACAACAACTGGAAGATAATATTAAATGGATTGAAGAAGCTGGAAAAAATAAATTAGTTGTCGGTTCTCAAGCTCGAATACTCTATGCTGATGCAGAAGGAAGGATGAAAATTGCTGAAGCTTTTAACAATGCCATATCTAATGGAGAAATAGGTCCAATTGTACTTGGTAGAGACCATCATGATGTTTCGGGCACTGATTCACCTTACCGTGAAACATCGAATATTTATGATGGATCAAAATTTACGGCTGATATGGCAATTCAAAATGTTATTGGTGATTCTTTTAGAGGTGCAACATGGGTTTCTATCCACAATGGCGGTGGCGTAGGCTGGGGCGAAGTTATTAATGGCGGATTTGGCATGTTGCTAGATGGAACAGCAGAAACCGATGAAAAGTTAAAAAGAATGTTGCATTGGGATGTAAATAATGGTATTTCAAGAAGAAGTTGGGCAAGAAATGAAGGTGCAATTTTCGCGATTAAACGAGCTATGGAAATGGAACCAAAATTAAAAGTAACATTGCCAAATTTAGTAGATGATAAATTGTTAGAATTATAGTTTTTTTCCACTAAAACATCAAACTTGAATTAATTCATTTGTAGTTGTAAGATAAATAAATGCCTTAACATTTGGCAGTTCCATTTGCTTTAATAAATTTACATAAGTACTCAGCTGCTTATTGTATTTAGAATTCATTGCGCCAGTTTTGTAATCTAAAATAATTGTTTCATCTTTTTTAAGAATAATTTTATCTGGACGGAAAGCATCATTTTCTCCCGCAATAATATTTTGCTCATTTAAAACTCTTTTAGCATTTACAAATAGATTGTTGAAATCTGGATTATTATATAGAATCTTCACTTGTTCTAACATTTTATCTTTAAATGCGTCTTCAATTTTTCCTGAAATTATCAATTCATTTAGTACTATTTGTTTGTCATATTTATTAGATCCTTCCTGATTTTCGAAATTTGAACCTTCTATTTTAGAAAGTAGCAAATGAAACTGATTTCCGTATCTGCGCTCGTCACTTAAATCTATTACTGAATCTAATTCATCTTTTTCAATTAAAGAAATATCTGGAAACCAAAGTCGGTCGTTTAAATTTTTAGGTTTAAAAGTCTGATCTTTTTGCCTGCTACCATCTTGTAGTTTTTTAGTTCTTTCTCCAATTTCTAAAATTAATTTTTCTTTCGTTTCTGTTTTATGTACAGCACTATTTTCAGTAGGATAATTGTTAAAAATTTTATTTAACTGAAGCCCAATTCCTTTGGCGTCTTTGTACCAATTAAAAACATAAAGTCTTTCTACAGGACGGGTAAAACCAACGTAAATTTTATTTACACTGTCTGTATAAACTTGATTGTATTCTAAATCGTAAAGTTCTTTAATTGTTGAGTTTAAAGACGATTTTGTGTAGTCGGTATGGCAAAAAACATCTTCTAACTCAATTAATTTTTTGCCTTTTACATTTAATTTAAAATTAAGGTTAGGCATAATAACAACTGGAAACTCTAAACCTTTTGATTTGTGAATGGTCATTATTTTAATTGCCATTTCATTTTCAGGCATTTGTAAGCTATATTTATCTTTGTTTGCTTCGTATTCTTGAAGAAACATATCTAAATCAGATCCTCGTTTAATTTCAAAATTATGTACGATGTCTGACAAATAGTGAACATGGGGTAAACTCAGTTCATTTAATTTCATGGCTTTTAGAAAGCCTTGCAACAATCCAAATAAGCTTTCATAATTTTGGTAGAAGCTTTCTGTACTTCCAAATTTATCAATAATAAATCTCTCTCGGTCAAAATAATTGTATTTAGGTTTGTCTTTTATTGGCGTGAAATAAGATTGATATTCACTAAGCTCAAACTGATTTTCGCAATTAAAATAAAGATATGCAAACTTCTTTATTTCAGTGAGATCTGTCGGATTTAAAATAATTTTAAAATAAGCAATGCACAATTTTACATATTTGTTTTGCGAAATAAGCATTGAATCTGAAGAAACTACTGTATAACGATTTTGCGCATTTTCTAAAAGATGATCAGCCCAAGCGGAACATTCTTTCTTTACATTTCCGAGAATGCAAATATCTCCGGGCAAAAAGCCGTCTTCCAGGCACTGATTAACAGCATTTTGTAATTTTTCATTGCTCCCTTCTTCGTCCTCATCTTCATCGCTTTTGCTTTTGGCGGGTAAAGATTCTATATATACATAACCTTCTTTTTCTGCCTTTGGATTTTGAACAATACTTTCATAAAAATCTTTTTGATTATCAGATAAACTTGCTCTAAGAAACTCAAAAAATGCGCTGTTGAATTCTACAATATTTTTGCCCGATCTCCAATTGTCTAATAATGGAATTTTAATGCCTTGATTATAAAAGAAATTCGATTTTTCTTGTGTTTTTTTATCGTTTTCAGGATTGTAAATATTAGGCAAGGCTACAAACTGCTCGGCCAAACCGTTTTTGAAACGATAGATAGATTGTTTAGGATCTCCCACAATTAAAGATACATTTCCGTTACTGATAGATTCATGAATTAGCGGAACAAGATTCATGAACTGCATGCGTGATGTATCTTGAAATTCATCTAGCATAAAATGTTTGAACCTATTGCCTAGTTTTTCATAAATAAATGGAGCTTCTTCTTTTTCAATTAATTCTGAAATGAGTGCGTTAAACTCTGAAATTCGAATTATGTTTTCATCAGTTCTGGCTTTTTCAAATGCTTCGGAAAGATGTTGGAGCAATGCCAATTTGTAAAATGAGCGTATAAATTTTTCTTTTGCTAGATACACACTAATATTTTGATCATAAAAATTTGTTAGATTGAAAAATTTTTCTGTAAAGTCTTGATTGAATTTATTTTCGATGAAATTATTTCGCACTTTAAGGGTCATAAATTTGTCTTTGGAAGGTAGTTTTTTATTGCCCTCGTATTTTTTAATTGAAGAAATTATAAAAGCAAGATTTGTGGTTTTTGGATTGATATTATAAATTTCTTGAACTGCATCATTGAAGACCAAAAATTTATCATGAAATTCTTCTCCAATTTTTTGAACTTCATTTTTTGTTTTTTTGAGTAAAACTTCATCAAATTCTATTTTCTTAATTTTTTTGATAATCTCTATGTTTGACTCATCTTGCAACACTTTTGAAAACTCGACTAACGCGTCTTTATAATCCCATTTTTCTTCAGAATCTATATTACTGTAACCATAATGTATCAATAATTTTGTGAGTTGATTGTCTTTGCCAGCCTCAAGATTTGCCAATAACGCGCTCACGGTTTTTTCTATAAAATTATCTTCGTTTAAAATAATTTCAAAATCATTGGGAATGTCTAAATCTCTGGCGAAAGAACGGATGAGTTTGAGGCTAAATTTATCTATTGTAAGAATATGGAAATTTTCATATTGATGCAAAATGGTATTGAGTATTTTACGTGCTTTATTTTCTAGATATTCTTCTGAAAATCCTGTTTCACTTGCAAGTTGTTCTAAATAATTTTGGTCTTTTGCAGATTTTTCGAATTTGCCTAAACTGTAAAGTGCTTCCACAACTCTGGATTTCATTTCGTTAGCAGCTTTGTTGGTAAAGGTCATTGCGGCAATTTGCGAAAACTTATCATAAGGTGCATCTTTTTGCATTAAGATTTGCAAGTAGTTACGCACAAGGTTGAAGGTTTTTCCGCTACCTGCCGAAGCATTATAAATTTTAAAATTTTCTTTAATTATTTCCATTTTTTAATTTGAAATCAGCCTCATGGCAGAATGGTTTACGAATATACTTTTTTTGCTCTAATTATTCGTCATTTTTAAATAAGTTCTAAAAATAGCCCGGATGGAAATGACAGCTCCCCATATACCGCTTTTTGGCGTGATGTGGGGACTATAATGGACAGCCGGATATAGCTCCAAAAAAATAAATTTGAATAAATGATGATTCTAGTTGGCACATTGTGACACTTAATTTTGACTTTAAATTTGCTGTTTGCTTATTTTTATTGTGAGTTAGTTTAAAGATCCGATACCGAAAAGATTTACTTAAGCGCAATAATTTCGTTATATTTGTTATTAGAAACTAGAAAATGATTGACGAAAGAAGATTAACAACCGAGGAAAAAGCTCTGAAAATAAATCTTACTCCTGATATATACGGTTGTTTTGCCGAAATTGGTGCGGGACAAGAAGTAGCTGCTAATTTTTTTAAAGCCGGTGGAAGTTCTGGCACAATAGCTTACACACAATCTGCCTATGACATGAAAGTGTCTGACAGCATGTATGGCGAAGCTTTGCGCTATGTTTGCGAGGAACGGCTTATTACGATGCTTGACACCGAATTTGAAACAATGAAGTTTCGATTGCCACAGAAGTTTAAAGAGTCTCGATTTTTTGCATTTTGCAACACTGTAGAATCTCTTAACTATCACAAAACTAACCAAGGACAAGGTTGGGTTGGGCTGCGGTTTCAACAAAGTTTAAATGCCGAACCCAGCGATGTTATTTTGCACATAAAAATGCACGATAATAGCCACAAAGCACAACAAGAAGCGCTCGGAATTTTAGGTGTAAATCTTATTCATGCTTGCTATTTCCATTTGGATGATTTAAACCAGTTTTTAAATAATATTGTACACAGATTGCCGCGTGAACGCATGGAAATTGATATGTTGCGTGTATCTGGTGAAGCTTTTGAAAGAGTTGACAACAGAATAATTGCTCTGAATCTTGTGAAAAGAGGAATTACTGACGCCACGATGTTTGATCTTTGTGGCAATGTTTTGCAACCTGTAACTGCGCTTTATAAAAGAAATATTTTGTTGATGCGTGGGCGATTTAGACCCGTTACAAAAGTGCACATTGACATGATTGAGAAAGGTAAAACTCAATTTTTAGAAGAAACTGATGTTATTGAAGAAAATTTGGATGTTATTTTTGAATTGACACTAAAAGATCTTACTGCCGACGGTAAAATATCTGATAAAGATTTTGTGGATCGTGCTGAATTGTTGGGGTCTTTGGGTTATACTGTAATGATATCTAACTATTTGAAACATTATAAGATGATAGATTATCTTGCATCTATTACCCGCGGTAAAAAAATGGGTGTAATTGTAGGAGTTTATAATTTGCATACAATTTTCGACGAGCGCTATTATGATAATTTGAGAGGTGGATTATTGGAGGCATTTGGAAAAGGTTTTGGACACAATGTGAAATTGTTAGTTTATCCAGCCTACAATGTAGAAACGGGAGAAATATATGCTTTAGAAAATATTGCATTGCCCGCCAAACTTTCGGGTTTATTGATTTATTTAAGAGACAACAACAAACTTGAAGCAATAGAAAATTTTGACCAAAGATTGTTAGGCATAATGTCTGATGATGTATTAATGAAAATTAAATCGGGCTCTACCATTTGGGAAGATGATGTGCCTTATGAAGTAGCAAAAGCAATTAAATATTTTGAATTGTTTGGCTATGAGAAAAAGGAAATTAAGGTAGCGCATTAATATTTATTAGAAAATAAAATCTTTATTTTGCCTAATATCAATTTTGTTCTTTTTGACATATTCCTGCGAATTATTGCCAAAAAAAGCTGAAAAAAAATGTGAACGAAAGCATATTTCCTCTTATAATGTATATGATTATGATGAAATTCATCCAATTATTGCGAAAATCGCCAAGAATTTAGATACAATTGATCTTTCTACAAATCCTATGGGCTTTAATTCTGAGGAGACAATAAAAATTTTAAACTCTGAAGATGGTAATATTTTAGGCAAGATACATGGAGATGTTGAAGTTACTAGTGATTTATTGATATTTTTAAACAGACCAGAATGCAAGGAATATTTTCCGGGAGATTTAAAAATAATATTGCAACCAGCAGACAATTCGAATAAATTTCCAACTTTAGTTTTCTTGAAAGTACCAAATAAAAACATGCCTAGAATTACTGAATATGACATTGAATATGTAAAAAAGCACGATGAATATTTAAAAGATAAGGGCTTGCCAGTTGAAAAAGATGATGATTTTTTAATTACAAACCGACTATATTTAATATTAACCGATATAGGGCTAGATAAATTTAATGCGATGTCAAAATCGTCTCAGTTTATCGTGTTGATGTATGGAGATGAAATAATTTTAAATGCAATGGTGCAGTCCGAAATTAGTTATGGTGAGCCAATTTGTATTTCAGGTGATGATCCAAAATTTGACAAAGAAATGTATTGTAAATTAAAAGCAAGCGTTCCAAAAAGGAAATAAGTTAAAATTAAATATTAGATAAATTTATCGAAGTAATTTCTTTTAATATCAGCTTCTATCATATCTTCTTTATTAGTCAATTGCAAATGTTTTCCAAAACAAAAAAGGCTGTCCATTTAAAACGGACAGCCTTTATAGTTATATTATTTTCTCTTTATTGTTTAATCACTCGTCTTGTGATTTCACCTTGTGTAGTTTTAATTTTTAATAAATATACACCTGGTACCAAAGTTTCTAAGTTTACTGAATTAGAATTTGTGTAGTCGGCAATTAATTTGCCATTCAGTTCCATTAAACTCAAACTTTCTATTTTTAAACCATCCATTACCACATTAACAACATTGTTTGTTGGGTTAGGATATAGTCGCAAATTATTAAGTGTGCCCAAGTCATCTAATCCGGCAGTTGATATGCTTAGCATTGTACACACAGACGTATCTGAACAACCATTATTGGTAACTACTACCGCATAATTTCCTGTTACCGTTGCTGTGTATGACTGACTAGTTGCGCCTGCTATCGAATTGTTTGTGCTACAATCTATCCAGAGGTAAGTTCCACCAGTTTGTGTTGATGTTATTGTGTTGCTGTTAACAGTCACATTTTCATCAACAAGAGTTTGAGAAAGAGTTAAGGTTATCAAACTATCACAACCACCTGATGAAGTTAGTGTATCAAAATAAGTTCCTGGAGCGGAAAGTATTGTAGAGTTGAAATTATAAGTTCCATTTTCGCAGAAACTGTCGCTAAGGGTTCCTGTTACATTGCTTCCTACTTCAAAACTATCAGTTGGCGAAGTAAAGATACATCCATTGTAAGTTGCAATAACATAAAAATATGAATTACTAGAGGGCATATACGTGAAACTACTTGCTGTTCCTCCTTGAACGTTCATTCCATCCACAAAAAATTGATAATCGGGGAAACCTGTGCTTGTGTTTATTGTGGCATTGTTACCAGAGCACAATTGACCTGAAGCAGGAATTTGACCCAATTGAAAACGTGCTTGAATTACAGATTTAATTATAAAGTTTCCGAGATTTGTGATTTCTGTTCCAGCTCCTCCAGTTGGTCCGAAACCAAAATATTTATCAGAAGCCGTGTTTTCTGGCTGTTGAGTGCCAACTGGGAAATAACCAACGGCGTTAGCTAATTGTTTTATTCCAATATAATAGTCTGAATTTCCAGGTAAATATGTAATATTTAAAAATGGAAAATAAACTTGGGTGTTAATTTGGCCGGCAGTAAGAACAACCGCAGCAGAACTATCAATTATAACGCCTGCACTGTTTAATATTACACCTTTTACTGTTTTTCCAATTCCATCAGAAATATATGCCTTTACTCCACGCATTCTTGTTTGAATTCCTAAAGCTGTTGTCATTTTTGTGGCTAAAATTCCTGTTCCTGTGTTGAAGCCTATATTTGTATAGGGCGCTTCAGCACCGATGTAGGCTGTGGTATCACAACTAATTGTTTGTTGTCTGGTAATGCTATTGTCTGTGTTTACATCATCATTGGGAACTGATAAAGTCAATGTCTGTAATCCAAGATTTGCAAGACTTAAACCTGTAAAACTTACTGTAGTACTTGCACCTGCAGCCAAATTTGGTATGATTTGCACGTCACTAGAGGCATTTGCACCCGTAACATCTAATGAAACTGTAACATTTGTTAGCGCACCCTGTGATGCATTCACAACTGTTCCAGTGATTGTCTGACTTGTTTCAAGCAATGGGTTTGGATAACCTTTATCAAAAACAAGATCTATAATTTGTAAATTGTTGGTATTAGGATTAGCGAAACCAAATCGCATTTGAGGTCTGAATGAAGATATTTGAGTAAGCGTTGCAGGAGGAGTTGTAATACCAGCAGTGGTAGCATCCATTTTTACGGCACTTGCAATTGAATTGTTTGCATAATATGTTGCAACATCAGTATCGAAAACAGTTCCTATGTATTCATAAGCTATGTAAATTCCACCACCTGTGTAAGTAAAAGCCGAGCTAAGCGTAAAATCTACAGTTGTGGCAGTCGCTGATGCCGGGATGGTATAGTTTGAATTGTAAACTTCTGTCATGGTTGAAATTGCAGTTGCCCAAGTTGCCGATTTGTTATTTAGAGCATCACTAGTATTTTCAATATGCAATATAAAGTTTCCGTTGGCGCCAATTGCTACACCATCTTGAAGATTAAAGCCTAGGCTTGTAATGCTCGTTCCATTTGCAATATTTCCTGTGAATTCACTGGCGGGTAATATGAAATGTGCCCTTAAGGTTGTGTGGGAAGTTGAACCATTCGGGGCTCTAACTTGTGTAGTTGTTGGTGCCGTACTTGGAACATTTACAATTAGTGTCGGTTGGGCGAATGCCATCACTGAAATGATAGCAAACGAAATTGAGGTAATAATTTTTTTCATTAAAATATGGTTTTATAAGGAGTTAAAGATAGAACAAAAAACTCAAGGAGTTCAGTTTTTAACAAAATGCATAAAAGAATAATAAATAAAATCGTAAGTATCTAGCTCAATGCAACAATTCTTTACCGCATTGATTACAAAAAGTTGATCCAAAAGGATTGTCGTTATTGCAGTTTTGACAATTGTTGTTTTCATTTTTGTCATTTTTATATTTAGACATTTCTACTGATATAATTCCAGTTGGGACGGCAATAATTGCATATCCCAAAATCATCATGGTACTTGCTAAAAATTTGCCTAAATCTGTGTGTGGAGTAATATCTCCGAAGCCTACTGTAGACAAAGTAACAATTGCCCAATAAATACTTGCTGGAATGCTGTCGAAACCGTTTTTTCCGCCTTCAATTACAAACATTAAAGTGCCAGTAAGCATCATTATCATAATTACAGAAAACAAAAAAACTATTATTTTATACGAACTTGCTTTAAGTGAATGGTATAAGATTTGAGTTTCAGATGTAAATCTACTTAGCTTAAGAATCCTGAAAAGTCTCAACAATCTTAAAGACCTCACCGTTCTTAAACTTTGGTAACCGCTTGTGAAAGGCATGATATAAGAAGGTAATATTGAAAGTAAATCTATTATTCCCCAAAAACTTACTATATACCTCAAAGGTTTAGGGGAGATGTAAATTCTTATCAAATATTCAATGGTGAAAATTACAGTAAAAATTAATTCTATAATGTATAGAATCTCGCCATATTTTATTCTGTATTCAGGTATACTTTCGTACATGGCAACTACCACAGAAACGAATATGAATATAAGCAATATTATATCGAAATTTCTTCCAGCTCTTGTAGTGGTTCCAAAGACAACTTCGTTCAACTTTTCTTTAATCGTCATTATGCAAATATAGAAATTAGCTTAGAATTCAAAATTTTAGTTTAGGTACCATTGGAAGCAAAAAAAAAGGATTTCAAATTAATGAAATCCTTTTTTATAATATTTTTAGCTAAAAATAGCACTAATTAATATCTGTAATGCTCTGGTTTAAATGGACCTTGAACTTCAACACCAATATAATTTGCTTGATCTTGAGACAATTCTTCTAATTCAACACCTATTTTTTCTAAATGCAAACGTGCAACTTTCTCATCCAAATGCTTAGGCAACATGTAAACTTTGTTTTCATAAGCATCTGCATTGTTCCACAACTCTAATTGAGCCAAAGTTTGGTTCGTAAATGAGTTTGACATAACAAAAGATGGATGACCTGTGGCACAACCTAAATTTACCAATCTTCCTTCTGCAAGTAAAATGATATCTTTTCCAGCGATTGTATACATGTCAACTTGTGGTTTAATCTCTACTTTAGAAGAACCGTGATTTTTGTTCAACCAAGCAACGTCAATTTCATTGTCAAAATGACCGATGTTACAAACAATTGCTTTGTCTTTCATAGCTTCGAAATGACGACCAACAACGATGTCTTTATTTCCAGTAGTTGTAACGATGATGTCACCTTTTCCAACAACAGAATCAAATTTCTTAACTTCAAAACCATCCATTGCAGCTTGTAAAGCACAAATAGGGTCAATTTCAGTAACTATAACTCTAGCACCTGCACCCTTCAATGAAGCTGCAGAACCTTTACCAACATCACCGTATCCACAAACAACAGCAACTTTTCCAGCCATCATTGTATCAGTAGCACGTCTAATAGCATCTACCAGAGATTCTTTACAGCCGTATTTGTTGTCAAATTTAGATTTAGTAACTGAATCATTTACGTTGATAGCCGGCATAACCAAAGTTCCGTTTTTCATACGCTCATATAATCTGTGAACTCCTGTTGTAGTTTCTTCAGAAAGTCCTTTGATGTCTTTTGTAAGTTCAGGATATTTATCAAAAACCATATTTGTAAGGTCACCACCATCATCCAAAATCATGTTTAATGGTTTTCCACCTTCAAACGCAAAAATTGTTTGCTCAATACACCATTCAAATTCTTGTTCGTTCATACCTTTCCATGCATAAACAGGAACTCCAGATGCAGCAATAGCAGCAGCGGCATGATCTTGTGTTGAGAATATATTACAAGAAGACCAAGAAACTTCTGCTCCCAAATCAACTAAAGTTTCAATTAAAACTGCAGTTTGGATAGTCATGTGCAAACATCCTGCGATTCTTGCACCAGCTAATGGCTTAGCACTTCCGTATTCTTCTCTCAAAGCCATAAGACCAGGCATTTCAGATTCTGCCAATCTTATTTCTTTTCTTCCATAATCAGCTAAACTGATATCTTTTACTTTGTATTCTACTTTTTCGGCTGTATTCATATTCTTAATCTATTACTAATAAAATCGTTAATTTTTCACATACTTTGAATTGCATATCTTACTCAGATATCATCTTGAACCCAAATATTGTGAGTGCAAAGATACGAACTTCCTTTTATTTAAAAAAATCGGTGAGAATTAAAGAAAAGTTAAACCTGATTAATATCTTAAATTTATAAGTTTTGAGAAATTTCTAACTTATATCTTTTAATTATTAATAAAATTCTAAATCAATTTTCCTTCTCTATTTTTTTATAAATTTTCTTATTTCGTTGTCAACTTTTATAAAATAAACTCCCGGACTTAAAATCGAAATATCTATAATATGTTCATTTTCGGTTCTTAATATATTTTCGCCTATCGCATTGAATATCTCTGTTTTATAATTGGAGAGGGAGGCATGAACAATTTTAATTTCTGTTGTTGCAGGATTTGGGAATATTGAGAAACCGACATTTGAATTATCTACTG
>JBBSUQ010000072.1:0-15168 GCA_038234235.1 Flavobacteriales bacterium | reverse complement strand
TAGTGTTTAAGATTTTTGTTTCATAACCCCATTTGGAAATTGAATCTAATGGATTAAGTTGAGAACCATTGAATCTATTCATTATTATAAAATCAACATTGGACTTTGCTAAAATTGATTTGCAGTATCTTTTATCGAACTAGTATCTCTTTCACAATTTTCTTGGGTATAAGAAAAAGAAAAAAACAATAAAAATAAAAAGCTGAGCATTTGTTTCATCTCACTTTAGAACAGATTGGTGATGCTGAAAGTTACTATTTTTTTATTTTGGCAAAAATTGAATTCTTAGATTCAAGAACAATTCATCGTTTGCCACCTCCCTTGATCCCTCCTCTAGGAGGGAGATAGACAGTATTCGATATTTTATTCCATATTTCATGTCAATCAATATTTTACATTCTTTATTTTTTTATTCCATTGTAGAATATAGAATCTTTTTCCAAAATCATCGCTTGTTCATCGACCGAATCAAATATAAATATTTCCTAATCAAACAAACTTACCAAATCTGTTTGGCTTAAAGACTTCATTGCGCTGGCGTCGGTTTGGATGATGTCGTCGGCCATGATTTTCTTGCCTTCTTGCAATTTTAGTATTTTTTCTTCAATGCTGTTTGGAGTTATGAGTCTAACTGCAACCACGTTTTTTTTCTGTCCGATTCTATAACATCTATCTATCGCTTGGTTTTCTGCTGCTGGATTCCACCACGGATCGACCAGATAAACGTAATCGGCTTCTGTGAGATTTAAACCAGTTCCGCCAGCTTTTAAACTTATGAGGAAAACACGAATTTCATCATCGTTTTGGAAATTGTGGACGCGCTCTGCTCTGTCTTTTGTTTGGCCAGTTAAATATTCGTGCGAGATCTCCCGGTCATCCAATTGCTTTCGTATCAAGTTGAGCATGCCGACAAACTGAGAAAAAACCAATATCTTATGGTGCTTGTGCTTTGTTTCAATTTCTTCCATCAGCACTTCTATCTTTGCAGAATTGTTGCCGTAATCTTCTTCGTCTGACAATAAAATGGGCGAATTGCAAATTTGTCGCAGCTTGGTTAATCCTTGTATTATAATCATTCGCTTTTGCAGGCCATTTATTTTTTTTGGTTTTTGACCACCTTGTGTTTCTTCTACTAGTTGCGCGCGAATTTTTAATTTATAAGCGTCGTATATTTTTCGTTGTTCAGCTCCCATTTCACAATGCAAAACAACTTCCGTTTTATCTGGTAATTCTGTTGCAACCTGCTTTTTGGTTCTTCTCAGCATAAATGGATTTATTCTTTTTGCCAATTCTTTTGCTCTTTGGGCATCTTTATGCTTATCAATTGGAGTTGAAAATTCAGCAATAAATTTGTCATAACTGCCAAAAATACTTGGGTTTACAAAAGACATTTGCGCGTACAAATCTGTTGTGTAATTTTCTATTGGTGTACCAGTCAATACAATTCTGTTTCGAGCTTTCAATAGTCTTACAGCTTTATATCGTTGGGATCTCGGATTTTTTATTGCTTGAGATTCATCCAGAAAGACATAGTTAAAAACGAATGTATTCATTAATTTAACATCAGATATTAGAGTACCATAAGTAGTAATAATCACATCGAATTTAGAGAAATCATTTATTTCTTTTAAGCGATTGAAACCATAATTGATGTGCAACTTTAACGATGGAGCAAATTTATTGAGTTCGCTTTGCCAATTACCAATAAGACTTGTAGGAATGACTATTAAGTTTGTTGCTCCTTTATTTTTTTCTTTTTGAGCCAAAATGAATGCAATAATTTGCACCGTTTTACCAAGTCCCATATCGTCTGCCAAACAACCTCCAAAATTAAATTCGTCGAGAAAATTAAGCCAGTTTAAACCTTGTTTTTGATAATCGCGCAAAGTAGCTTTTAAATTTTTTGGAACTTGACAGTCTTGTATAGATTGAAACTCAGTCATTTTTTGCTTCATGAGTTGAATTTCTTGCATCACTTCACCACCCGTTTCAAGTTCCTTAAATAATTCTTCAACAACAGTGAAATTTATTTTGGAAAATTCAATACCATCTTTAGTAATATTACCAGAACGAAAATATTTTTCGAAGCGACTAATCCATTCATTTGGCAACATTCCGAAAGAGCCATCACCTAAAGGCACAAAGTTTTCTTTCTTTTTCAATGCTTTTTGAACCGATCTTAAACTTATATTCTCTTCCCCAAATTTTAAAGATATTTTGGTGTCAAACCAATCTAATCCACTGCTTAATTCAACGACAATATCAGGTTTGATTGTACTGATATTTCGTTTTTTCAGGTTGCTAAAACCCAATACTTCAATATCATTTTTTTTCCAAAGATCAAATGCGTCAATAAACCAACCTGTGTCGTAAAAAATTGATTTTTTAATGTAGTAATTTTCTAACTCTTTATCTTGTTTTTCAAAATCTTTATCTTGATTTAATATTAACCTTTTAAATTCATTTTCCAGATCTAAATCTCTGTCGAATTGAAACCAATTACCATGCTCATCTTGTGCATTGATTTGCTGTTGACTTCTAATTGGAATTTCAACTTTTCCATATCGAATGGCTGGAGTTAGTAATATAAAATTCTCTGATTCAGTAAGATAAATTAATTTGTTTGGAGATTTTGCAAATCCACTTTTTTTAAGCTGTTTTGCAGAAGCATTTTTTATAAACTCGTAATTTATTTGAACGTTTCCAGCTAATGGCTCGAGGTATTTTTTATTAAATTCTTCAAATTTTGATTCGTGAATTAACAACTTAAATTCGTGCTCTTTAAAAAAGTCAAACAACTTGGTGTACAGCTTATTGTCGGCATATATTAATTGATTTTCATATCTAAAGAAAACGCCGAATTTCTTTGTAAACTCCTTTAAATTTATCACTTTTCCATCAATGTTTAAGAATGAAGTGAGTTCATAAAAATTATTTTTAACCTTAACATCAAAAGATAAAAAGCTTGAACTCGACATCAAAATCTCAATTGGTTCAATGGAATTTACAGTAATATTCTGAGAAATATAGCTTTCGTGTAGGTAAATAGGGAGTTGCATTGGATTTTTTAGAACCGGACGTAAAATTTCTCTCAAGCCATCGTTTCTCAAAGATTCAGAATTGGTTCCATTAAACGCTAAAATTCCGGAAAGAAACCTGATAGTTGAGAGATCTTCTGAAGCTTCCATTTCACGCAAAGCATTTATGGGAGTTAATGGATTTTTAAGATTTCCAGATTTTGTGGTATTTGCTTCAAAATAAACCAAGCGCAGTCCAGAAGTATATTTGTCTTCGGCGAGAACCAACCCGTTTTTCTTTTCATAGTTTTTTACAAGTAGCGATTTTTCATCAAACTTCTTTTTTTCGGGTAAATGGATGGAATTATTTGAGTAGATATTCTTATTGAAATTAAAAACTTGCTTGTTTTTTAAAACCACTTCATAATGATCATAATGCGTTAATTTAAGGTCGAAATATTCTTCTAAATTGCTTTCATTTTCCAGACCATATTCTTGTGCAACATTTCTGAAAATTTCCAACCTTCTTTCGGCATCGAAGAACATTTTATACATCGGACTTTTGCCAATCAATCTCATTATCATTGCTTGGTGTATGCACATTACCGCTTTTACATCCTTACAGCCACATTTTAAAGTCAATTCTTTTTCGACAGGATTAAAATTACATTCGACTTGATTGTATTCGTAATAACTTGTTGTTCTGTTAAAAACTCCCCGATTTACGGTTAATGATTTGATTTCCAAATAACTTGTCCTACTTTGACCACTAAAGGCCAATGTTGCAAAATGTTTGATAAATGCTTCATCGACTTCTTCCCAGCTAAAGTTTTGAAAAATAAAAGTATCTAAATGTGGCTCTTTAAAATTCGGACTTGTTGCATTCCAAGTAGGAACGAAGTTTTTCGATACTTCAATATGGGCAATTTTTTTTGCAGGTAATATTTTCGAATTATTTGAAATAGTTTTTTTTAATACGTTAACTATGTGCTTGCAAACAATATTGGATTTTACGGGGCAGGTGCAGTTGCAACTTTTAATTTGGTCTTTACGAAAATTAATCATCACCAAATAGTTAGTTGTTCCGCGGACCAATGAAGTAATTAAGTTGTTAGATACACTGTAAGTAATTATTTCAGAATCTTTGTATATAGAGATAGTTTGATCAGAAGCATGGTTTAAGATGTAAGTTTCTATAGAATTTGCGGTAAGTGACATTGTTGTTGTAAGTTTAGGCTGTAAAGATAACAAATAATTTATAATGACGGTATTTTAATAGTATATTTTATAAAAAGATTATTAAAGTGAGTAATTATTCAATGTATAATTCTACAAATAAAATGTTCTACTCAATTCTCAATCCGTAATATATCTTGGAATATTTTCTTTAAAAAAAATGTAGATCTCATAATCAATTCTCGATATTTCAATTGAAAAAAATAGCATAAAACACTCAAAATCTGATTTCATTTAACCGTTGTCAACGGTTAAAATATTTGGTGTTTTATTCTGTTAGCCGTTGTCAACGGTTAGCAAAAATTCAAAAAAATGTAAAATCTCATAAATCAAAATCCAAATTTCAATTGAAAAAAAAATACCATAAAACACTCAAAATTCAATTTCAATTAACCGTTGTCAACGGTTAATTGAAATTGAATTCAGAATCAAAAAATAAATACTTTCTTAAAATATAAGATATTTGTAAAAATTATATTAATTTTGTAACTTAATAAGTAAAGTTATCCTTTTTACACCTATGAACAAAAAACTAACACATACAACGATTGTTCTAAGCAACCAGGTTCTAAAAATCCAACGGTACAACCAAATAAAATCAGTCCTAAGAGCATAAGCAGACTTGCTTTCTGAAAAGCTTTTTGATTGGTTTCCTCTATAATTGGTAATAATGCTTCGGTGTATTTCATGGTTATATTTTTTTGACAATTACTAGGAATTCTTAAGAGTATATTCATAATTTAAATGCTGATGATATTACAGAAGATGATTACAGATTTAAATTCCATATTTCTGCTCATTTCTCAATCCGTAATATATCTTGGAATATTCTCAGGAATCCGAGTCAACAATTCATAATCAACCAAATGGCTAAATTCACTGAAAGAAGATACAGTAATCTCATTTTCTCCTTGCCTGCCAATCAATACAACTTCTTCTTCTTTTTTTACCTGAGGAACCGATGAAATATCTACCATAATCATGTTCATGTTCACAATTCCAATAACATTTAGTCTTTTTCCGGCAATTAGTACACGCCCTTTATTACTCAATGCACGACTGAAACCATTGCTATAACCAACAGGCACGGTAGCAACTTTCATGTCTTGCTCGGCTAGAAACGTAGTCCCATAACCAACATATTCTCCTGCTTTTACATTTTTTACATCCATCACCTTACTTTTCCAACTCACCAAACGTTCCAAAGGATCTTGTTCCATTTTTTTCTTAGTCAAAAATTCAACAAGTACTTCTTTATTTGGAAAAAAGCCATATTGAACTATTCCCAATCTCACCAAATCATATTGCGTTTCTGGATATCTCAGAGCAGCGGCAGAACAAGCTGCGTGTATTTTTTGCGGAATACAGTCCATGCTTTTAGCGACTTCAATGGCCTCTTTAAATTGTATTAATTGTGCCTGAATTCTAAAGTCGTTTGCGCGTTCTTCTGCGCCAGCAAAATGAGTACAAAGTCCACTAAAATTTAGATGATCGTAGTTGTTTTTTAAAATCTCCAAGGCATTTCTAAAATCTTCCATACTAAAGCCAGTGCGGTGCATACCCGTTTCTACTTCCAAATGAATCCGTGCTGCTTTATTTTCTTTCTTGGCAAATTTCAAAGCATTTTCGAGTCTATCAAAATCAAAAACATAAAATTCTATTTCATTGTGAATTGCCCAAGCAATATCGGCATTGTCAATCCATCCCATTATCAAAATGGTAGCTGGTTTAGTAAGTGCATCCAATACTCGTTTGGCTTCAATAGAGCTAAAAACCGAAAAATGATTGAGACCACATTCTTGGGCAAGAGGAATGAACGTTTCAATTCCATGACCATATGCATTGCCTTTTACTACCGAAGATATTTGAACATCAGGATCGATTATATTCTTTAAAAACGCGATATTATGTTTTAATGCGCTTCTACTTATTTCCAGGTAACTTGTGTGCAAATTCATTTCAATACTGTATTCATTATTTCGTAAAACAGACTTACTGCTTGTGGCGTTATTGCATCGGGGAAATCGTAATCAGGATTGTGCAGGGCCGGACAATTTATTCCAGAGCCAATCCCAAACATCGCTCCCGGAAACTTCTGTGTAAACAATCCAAAATCTTCGCCCCATTTAAAAGGATAATCGCATTTATGGTTGTCAAATCCGCCATTATTTAAAGCAGTTTCCAAGTAATCTATAGCCACATCATTATTTTCATTAGAGGCAAATTCCTGCAAATACTTCTTAGTTGTTTCAGTTCCATATTTTTCAGATACAGCATCAACAGTTCGGCAAATATCACCATCCAATTCACCCATACTTTTCTGATTCCATGAACGAATAGTTAAATGCAATTCTCCATAACCAGCTGAAATTCCGTAAGCCTTTTCGCCTAACTCCATGTGCACCGTTGTTATCAGCTTAAAGTCATCACGCGCCGGATCATTATTGCTAAATTCCTGAATTTTCTGAACAATTTCCGAAATAGCAAGAGCAGGATTCACACCATTTTCAGGTTCTGCAGCATGTGCCGTCTTTCCATGAAATTCAAAAATCACACTTTTCACAGCCGCTGTAAAAGAATTTCTTCTATACACAATTTTATTTAGTGGATAAGCGGGTAAATTATGGTACGCAAAAACAAAATCCGGTGCAAAAGCATCAAATCTAGAATCCTTAATAACCCCTTGTGCGCCCATACCATTCTCTTCCGCTGGTTGAAAAAGCAATAAAACCCTACCTTTTTCCGGCCGATTTCTATCGAGAACCTTTGCCATACCCAATAGCGAAGTCATGTGTCCGTCGTGTCCGCATTTGTGAGACACACCGTCATTTTTAGATTTATGTTCAAAAATATTGAGTTCCAAAATCGGCAGCGCATCCAATTCTGCCCTAAATAAAATTGTTTTGCCCGCCTCTTTGCCATTGTACACAGCCAGCAATCCGTATCCGCCCAATTCGGTAATAAGTTCGTCTGGCTCCAACTTTTCAAGTTCAGAGCGTATATATGCAGCAGTATGCATCTCCATTTCAGAAACCTCTGCAATTTGGTGAAGTTTATGGCGAATTGCAGTTAAATCCTGTATTTCGACCTCGTCCAAAACCATCGTTAAATTATCATTCATCTTCGTAAATTATCTACGCGTTATAAATTACAAAAATTTATCCGATTGCGAATCACGATTTATGTTACAAGATTATTAAAAGGGCATATTTCATTTATTTGGGCGTTTTCCGATAGCACTTTTTTCGTGCCTCAAAAAGGCCATCGAAACCTGGCTTTCCGTTCCTATCTTTTGTTCGTACCTCACAAAAGGATAACCACTGCAATCCCTAACGCATGGAATAGTAATTTGTCACAAGGTCGATATTCCATCATTAATTTTGTTATAATTGGTTTTAAAACATCGTACCAATTTTAAGTTCAGGGTAAGTCCCAACCCATTGCATGTAGCTCACCGAAGTTTGCTGCGTATTATTCTTAGCATACATTTTACCAATGCGCAAATAAGATTGTAATGAAATAAATAAATTTTTAGTTAGAAAATAATTGAGCTGTACGGATGGCATAATTCCAGTTGCATTGTAATTTCTATTTACTCTTTCTCCGGATCCAGAAAATCCACCCGAAAAGTCACCGTGATAATTTGAGAAAGAATAATAAAGTGCCATACCTACATCGATCGTAAAATTTTCAGAAACATCAAATAATCTATAATTACTAGTAAGATAAAAATTGTTTTCTTTCAAATAACTTTTGCCAAAAGTTGCATCTGCACAATGTTCGCATACGTCCATTATTTCATTAAAACCATTTTCATATTTCACTCCAAAACGAAATCTATTTAAATATCGTTCATATTGCAAGGCAGTAAAAAACTTAAAAGATTTCACACTGTTCACGGCTTGAGCATTGCGCTCATAACGGAACAATGATGTACTTAAAGAGTTTTTGAAATAATTTTTTGAAAGTTCCTGCGAAGTTGCAATTTGGATAAAAAAGATAAAAGCAAGAAGAATGGTATTTTTCATTTTGTTAAGACTGAATAAATTAGAAGATTAAAAGGTAAGAAAAATGTTGATAGTTAATGTACTAAATTATGGGTTTTGTTTTGAACCGGTTATGAAAATTCTTTTGCTTGTGCATAATTTGTTAGGAATAATTTTTTTTGGAAGGAGTTTTGGAGGTGAATTTCTATAAAGGTGCGAGTTTTTTATTGGAATTTTGATCGATTTGTTTGGTTTGTAGGGTTTGGATGAGGTTTTGATTTTTTGGTAGTTAAGGTTGTTAACCGTTTTCAACGGCTAACATTTTGGTGGAGATTTGTAGATTAACCGTTGACAACGGCTAATTAGATTTAGCATTTAGTCGTTGTAAACGGTTAATAAAAGTTTGTCATTGAGTCGAATTTATGGTCGTGAATTTATTTCAAGTTGATAGAAATCTTGTTAAAAATGTACATATATGGATTTCATTTAACCGTTGTCAACGGTTAAAACATTTCGTGTTTTATTCTGTTAGTCGTTGTCAACGGTTAGCAAAAATTCAAAAAAATGTAAATTCTCATAAATCAATAGCCACCATTTCAATTGAAAAAAATACCTTAAAAACACTCAAAATCTGATTTCAATTAACCGTTGTCAACGATTAATTGAATAGAATTCCAAATTAAAAAATAAATATTTTCTTATAATATAAGATAGTATAGAAATTTATATTAATTTTGTAACCTAATAAGTGAAGATATTCTTTTCACACCTTTAAACAATTAAACTAAATATAATGATTAAAGACACATTGTTAAGTCATGCTTGCCCTACGTGCAAGGGTGAAGTTAGAGGTAGATCTGACAAAAAATATTGTTCTATTCCTTGCAAAAACCGACATCATGCCATAGAAAGATGGCATTTTAGAACCCCAGAAATGAAAGAACTTAATTTACAACGGAAAAACCTTAAAATTATGGATGGACTAGTTGGACAAGATTCTACTTCAGCGGAGATTCATAAAATTTCATTGGAGTCATTGGGATTTAATTTGAATTATTGTAAAACTGAAACAGCTAAAAATTGCAAGTTAAATTATCCAGAAAAGAAAAATTATAAGCTCTTAAATTTTGAAATAGAGGAAGATGGAAGTTTTTTAAAAATAACGAGATCTGGAATGTTTGGAGCAGTTCCTAAAGATGAGATAGAAGTAGAATTTAGAAATATGTTTTATAGAAGATGGTTGCTCACTTTTCCTGAAATAGAACTGAAGGACAATTGCAAAGAGAGTATTTTGGCTTCAGGACATGTCTGGAGAGAATAGCAAACTTCTGTTTTAAATTTCCTTCTTTTTAAAAATATGTCATATCTCTCGATGTCAAAGTTGCATTTTATGATTTGAATTTGATGAACTTTAAAACTTCACTCCAATTTTAAGTTCAGGTAAAATATAGGCATATTCATCTCGAGGACTTTTAAAGGTACTGATATTATATAAATGGCCCTTTCCAAATCTTGCAGAAGATTGTAGAGATATGAAAAGCTTTTGTGTGGGACAGTAATTTATATTAATTTGAGTTGAAATGCCATAAGAACTATAATTATCATCGAAGCGTTTGGTATGATTAATATTTCCGCCTAGCGTTAATCCGAAATAATAGGCTTTAGAATAATATAAACTTAGACCAGTGCTGATAGTAAATTTAGAAGAAAATAAAGATGCAAATGTATAATTACTAGTAAGGTAAACATTGTCTTCTTGGAGAAAACCCTTGATATAGATATCACCATAATCATTTTTTGGACTGTCATTAATCTTGTTTAAACCATGTTCGTATTTCAAGCCCAATTGCCATTTGTTAAAAATACGCTGATACTCCAAACCTGTAAAAATTTTCACCTGAAAATAATTGTTTATTGTAGTAGAATTTCGCTCATATCGCACTAAAGAAGTGCTCAAAGAATTTTTTGGACTTTCTTGAGCTTGAACATTCAAGGCAGAAAAAAGACACAACATTAAGATTGACTTTTGCATGTAACTGTTTTTGTTTGTGTTGGAAATAGTTAACGTTGATGTATAGCAAGTTATTAGTATGCCTAAATTATTTTCTTAGTTTTAACTCAGAATCATCGGGTAACTATAGGCTTTCTGTTCACATCTAAAACAATTAAAAATGACGCATGGTTAAAAATGCTGTCCATCTGTTTTGTATTTATTTCATAATAGGTTTTATTGAACCACTTTGCAGCCAAATCTTGATAAATTAATTGGTAGGCCTCTTTGCATTCTAAAATTATTTTTTTTATGCTATCTCTTGGAGTTTGAGATCGCCAATTTACAAGTATTTCTATTGGGAGTTGATAACCAAATTCTTCTTTCTTTTTAGTTTTTAAATATTCTTTACTCAAAAGATATTTGAGGGAATCCAGTGGCACAGTAATGGGAAACCGTGTATTTCCCAATTTGATAAATTGAATTGTCTTCCATTTATTCATTGCAACTTGAAAGGAGAAGCAGTAATATTAGAAGATTTGGGATTTTCATGTTTTTAAAGTTAATAACCTATTTTATTCTCCAATTCAGCTTCGTTGACTCTTCGTTTTTTAGTTTGCCATCCAGTTTTAATTTCTTCGAATTGTTGAGAATCAAACTTTGTACCTGAAAATTCACTCGTACCTTGAGTTTTTCAATAGTTATCGTAGTAGTAAATCGCTGTATAACATCGCTTGTTTCCATAGACATCTATAATCGTTAATTTATTTATGTTTAAATAAAAGTAAAGTAATTCTGATGAATTTCTTTTTATTTGGAACACTTTATAACAAATACTGTCCGCTTGATTTATATCTCTTTTTTTGGTGATATTGTGTGTTTTTACAACCCTTATTAGAACTGTATCGTTATTTTCTATAGCATACCAATATCCTTCTAATTCATTTGTTTGGCTAGTTGCCAAAAATGGAAAAAGCATTAGAAGAATAATTAGTTTTTTCATGTTAAATTGGTGTCTAAGACATTGAAAGATGAATAAAATATTTTAAACGAAACTAAAATTTAGTTTAAAAATTCTTTCAAAAAGGATTATCGATACCTTCCATATCCATGATGGGGTAGAATAAAAAGACTGTCAGTAAAATTAAGATTACCGATGCTTTTATTAGTCTAAGATTCTTAGCGAATATTAATACCAAACCTGCTAATCCAACTAAAGTTATACTCACTACTAATGATTTATCAGTGTTTGGATACAAAAACAACTCACCTATAGATCCTTTTGTGTTAGTGTAAGATTTTATTTCAAAAATTACTGCGAATATTACAATTGCAATAATTGGTAATTTCCAGATGAGGGATTTTAGCATTTTTATTCATTTGGTTTTTATGCTTGAATAGTATTTCACAACTATCTTCTGCGTTAGGGATTGAAGTGTTTATCCTTTTGTGAGGAACGAACAAAAGATAGGAACGGAAAGCCCAGTTATCGACAGCATAAATTGGATTATTTATTTGATTGTATACCTAAAAATGCTGGCGGAAAACGCCCAACTAACTAATGGGCAGACCCAACTAAAAATTGATAAAACCTGTATAAGGCTTTTGACTACCGTGATTAATTTTATCTATACAAAGTCGCCTTAACCGCTTTCACTATTCTTTCTACATTTGGCAAGGCTTCTTCTATTAATGTTGGGGAGAATGCAAATGGTGTGTCTGTTTGTGTCACACGCATAACGGGTGCATCTAAATAATCGAAGGCGTATCTTTGTAGGTGATAGGCAATTTCTGAAGAAATAGAAGCCAATGGCCAGCTCTCTTCAACACAAACACAACGGTTGGTTTTCTTTACAGATGCTACTACTGCTGCGTAATCTATTGGTCTTACGGTGCGTAAATCAATTATTTCTACTGAAATGTTGTCTTTTGCTAATACGTCGGCTGCTTCTTGGGCAACTTTTATTATTTTTCCGAATGTTACAATTGTTACATCGGTTCCTTTTCTTTTGATATCTGCCACTCCGATAGGAATGATGTATTCGCCTTCTGGAATTTCTCCTTTGTCGCCATACATTTTTTCAGATTCTAAAAACACAACTGGATCATTGTCTCTGATTGCTGCTTTTAACAAGCCTTTTGCATCATAAGGTGTTGAAGGTGTTATAACTTTTAAACCTGGTACGTGTGCATAAAAAGCCTCGAAACTTTGGGAGTGTGTTGCACCTAACTGACCTGCAGGTCCGTTTCCGCCTCTAAAAACTATTGGACAAGAGTATTGACCGCCAGACATTTGCAACATTTTTGCAGCACTGTTGATAATTTGATCGGCTGCAAGTATGGCAAAGTTCCATGTCATAAATTCAACAATTGGACGCAAACCATTCATAGAAGCTCCAACGGCTATGCCAGAAAAACCTAACTCTGCAATTGGAGTATCAATAACACGCTCTGGACCAAATTCATCCAACATTCCCTGAGAAACTTTGTAAGCACCGTTGTATTCTGCCACTTCTTCGCCCATAAGAAAAACATTGCTGTCTCTTCTCATTTCTTCATTCATGGCTTCTCTTAGCGCTTCTCTGTATTGTACCGTTTTCATACCCTTGCAAAAAATTAAGTAATCATATTTAATTGGAGAGCAAAAATAGAAAATTATTAGAGTTAATTGTTAATTGTCAATGATTAATTGTTAATTGATCCCGATAAAAATCGGGGGCTGGTTTTGTTTATTGTAATGATTAGAATTTTTATTCCAAGTTATTGTCAATTGTCATCCGATGGCTATCTGATGGTTAAAGGTCAATGGTTAAATTTTATCATAATTTTTAAACTCAAAAGAACCATTCTAAAATCCTTTTGCAATCAATATTTTTTCCATTTCTTGTTGGATATTTTTGGCTTCATTGCTTGCGGCTTCTGCGAAATTTTTGTCTTTTGATGCGTAAAGTATGGCTCGGGAGCTATTCACGAGTAACCCGCAATCTTGAGTCCAGCCATAATTAACTACATCTTGCAGAGATCCGCCTTGAGCGCCAACGCCAGGCACTAAGAAAAAGTGATTGGGAACTATTTTTCGGACTTCGCCAATAACTTCTGCTCTTGTTGCACCAACTACGTACATCAAATTTTCTGTAGTTCCCCATTGTTGAGATTTACTCAAAACTGTTTTGAAAAGTTCATCTCCATTTTCGTTTTTTTGAAACTGGAAATCATGTGCGCCTTCATTGGAAGTTAAAGCAAGTAATATTGCCCATTTCCCAGGAAATTTTGTAAATGGGGTAACGCTGTCAGAACCCATGTATGGCGCTATTGTTACGGAATCAAATGGATAGGTTTCAAAAAATGTTTTGGCGTAATAACTTGAAGTATTACCAATATCACCGCGTTTGGCATCGGCAATTGTGAAATGCGTTTTAGGGATATAATTGAGTGTTTTCTCTAACGCTTTCCAACCTTTTTCGCCATAACATTCATAAAAAGCAATGTTGGGTTTGTAAGCAACACAATAATCTTTTGTTGCATCAATTATGGCTTTGTTGAACTCAAAAATTGGATCTTCCAATTCTAATAAATGAACTGGAATTTTACTCAGATCAGTGTCTAAACCTACGCAAAGGAAAGTCTTTTTTTGTCGGATTTGTGCTACTAGTTCTTGCCTTGTCATTTATATTAAGCTTCAGTTTCTCCTTTTAATTTCTCCGCATTTTCTGCCATTTTCAAGGAATCAATCATTTCTTGAATATCGCCATTCATAAAATTGGAAAGATTGTACATTGTTTTATTTATTCTATGATCGGTAATTCTTCCTTGAGGAT
This sequence comes from Flavobacteriales bacterium, assembly GCA_038234235.1. GTDB lineage: Bacteria > Bacteroidota > Bacteroidia > Flavobacteriales_D > Crocinitomicaceae > JBBSUQ01. Next base: position 1,121 of record JBBSUQ010000072.1, on the reverse strand, counting down.
AATTGTACGTTCTAATTTTTGCAGATCTGTCACCTGTAGAAACCAATGTTTTTCTTGCTGCAGCTCTTTCGTTGTGCACTCTGTCTAACTCTTTTTGATAAAGTCGAGAACGTAAAACGGTGATTGCTTTTTCTAAATTTTTATGCTGCGAACGCCCATCTTGACATTCTACCACTGTTAAAGTTGGTAAATGCGTTAATCGTATTGCAGATTCTGTTTTATTAATGTGCTGTCCACCTGCTCCTGATGCACGGAAAGTATCTTTACGCACATCGTTCATATCCAATTGAAAATCTACTTCTTCAGCCTCGGGAAGCACAGCTACGGTTATTGCTGATGTATGCACACGACCTTGAGATTCGGTTTCGGGAACACGTTGAACTCGGTGCACTCCAGATTCAAACTTAAGCATTCCGTAAAGTCCGGGACCAGTTATGTCCATAGAAATTTCTTTGTAACCTTTGGTTGTTCCTTCCGATGAATTTAAAATTTCATATTGCCAGCCCATTTCTTTGAAAAACATGATGTACATTCTAAAACAATCTTCTACAAAAATACATGCTTCGTCGCCACCAGTCCCAGCACGGATTTCCATAATTGCATTCTTATTATCTTCGGGATCAACAGGAATAAGTAAGAATTTAATTTTTTCTTCCAATTCAGGTTTTTGAGATTCTAAATCATCAATTTCCATTTTGGCCATTTCGCGCATTTCGGCGTCTTGCTCCGATTCGAGCATGGCTTTAGAACTATTAAGATTATCAATGATATTTTTATATTCTTTGTAAGCCTCAACAATTTCTTCTAAATCTTTGTATTCTTTACTAAGTTTGATGTAGCGATCCATGTCCGAGATAATATCTGGATCCACAATAAGCTTCCCTACTTCGATAAAACGAAAGTAAATTGCTTCTAATTTCTTTAATAGATCTTCCATAATTTAATGATATTCAAATTCGCCAAATTGGGAACGGATCGTGAGTTTTTTTGTGTCACTTTTTTCTACTCTTCCAATGATTTGAGCATCTACATTAAAAGATTTGCTTATTGCAATAATTTCTTGAGCTATATTTTCAGGCACATACAATTCCATTCTGTGTCCCATATTAAAAACTTTATAC
>JBBSUQ010000071.1:0-15236 GCA_038234235.1 Flavobacteriales bacterium | reverse complement strand
GACAAGCATGACCTCTGGCTAATAATCTGTACATATTAATTGGTTGTATTTGTAAATGATTCAGTAAAGGTAATAATATAATTTAATTAGTTTAATTTTAGATTAAAAAATAATCTAAATTATTGACTGATTTATATGATAACCGAGCTCTTGAATTTTTGATCTTATTGCAGTTCTTTATCATGAAGGAGACTTTAAATCTTAACTTTACATTAAATGTTCGAATTTCAATTCGACGAAGCATCATTATGAAGCAAAAAATTTATAGCATTTTTCATTTTACTTGTCCAAAATGCCTTCATGGCAAATTTTTTAAATACCATCCTTATAATTTAAAACATGTTGGAGAAATTTATGAAAGTTGTTCGTGTTGTGGATTAAAATATGAAAGAGAACCTGGTTTTTACTTCGGCGGAATGTATGTGAGTTATGCTCTTAGTGTTGCGCTTTTCGTTGCTTTTTGGGTTGGTTTTACTTTGTTTTTCCCGAGTGCTTCAAATACAGTTCAAATTACTTCGATAGTTGGTACAGTTGTAATTTTGAGTCCGATAATGTATGCCTTGTCAAAAATTATTTGGGCAAATATATTTTTCAAGTTTGATATTAAGTCTTATAAAGAATGTAAAAGTCTTAAAGAGCCAGTTCAATCTCTGGATTCCAAAATTTAATATCAAAATCTACAATTTGATCTTTATTTATTTTTATTCCTTCTTTTTCGAGTAGAAGCTGCATTTCTATTGGTCCACCAAAATGATTTTTACCACTCAACATTCCAATTCTATTTACAACTCTGTGTGCTGGAACATCTGGTAAAGAATGTGCAGCGTTCATTGCATATCCTACCATTCTTGCGGATCCTTTTTTACCTAAATAATTTGCTATAGCGCCATAACTGCAAACTCTACCAGAGGGAATTAGCTTTACAACTTGATAAACTTGGTCAAAAAAATCAGAACCTTTGGACTTCATTACTATTCAACAGTAACCGATTTGGCTAAATTTCGAGGTTGATCTACATTGCAATTTCGCATAACGGCAATGTGATAACTCAATAATTGAAAAGGAATTGTTGCCAAAAGCGGCACTAAATTTTCATCCGTTTCCGGAATTTCTATCACATGATCAGCAATACCTTTAACTTGTGTATCGCCTTCAGTAACTATTGCAATTATTTTACCTTTTCGAGCCTTAACTTCTTGAATATTGCTCACTACTTTTTCATACGAAGGACCTTTTGTAGCAATAACAAAAACTGGCATTTCTTCATCGATTAAAGCAATTGGACCATGTTTCATTTCTGCAGCTGGATAGCCTTCTGCGTGAATGTAGGATATTTCTTTCAGCTTCAATGCGCCTTCCAGCGCAACCGGGAAACAATTTCCACGTCCAAGATAAATGGCATTGTTTGAATTTTGATAAATTGATGCAATTTCTTCAATCAAATCATTACTTTTTAAAACTTTAGCAACCTTGGCAGGAATAGCTTCGAGTTCATGTAGCATGTGTTTGAATTTCTCTTCGCTAATTGTTTTTCTTGAATGTGCTAAAGAAAGTGCCATCAAAGTAAGTACAGTAACTTGAGCTGTAAAAGCTTTTGTTGAAGCAACTCCAATTTCTGGTCCAGCATGTGTGTAAGAACCAGCATCCGTTATTCTAGAAATTGAAGAACCAACAACATTACAAATTCCAAGTATCGTTGCTCCTTTTGATTTTGCAAGTTCTAATGCGGCCATTGTGTCTGCAGTTTCACCTGATTGCGAAATAGCTATTACAATATCATTTTGATTGATTATTGGATTTCGATATCTAAATTCACTTGCATATTCAACTTCAACATTTATTCTTGCCAGATCTTCAAACAAATATTCACCCACCAACGCAGCATGCCAAGATGTGCCACACGCCACCATTACAATACGTTCGGCATTTATAAGTTTATCCTCGTAATCTTTAATTCCACCGAGAGAAACCCAATTTTCTTTGGCATTTAACCTTCCTCTGAAACAATCTTGAATAGATCTCGGTTGCTCATGAATTTCTTTAAGCATGAAATGTTCGTATCCGCCTTTTTCCAAAGCTTCGAGTTGCATTTCAAGTTGTTGAATGTAGGGTGTTTGTTCTTGGTTACCGATATTGATTATTTTAAGACCATCTTTGCGATGTGCTATTGCAATTTCTTCGTCTTCAAGATAAACAACTCTTTTGGTATATTCTATAATTGGAGTTGCATCAGAAGCCAAATAAAAATCGCCTTCGTTTCCAATTCCAATAACCAAAGGACTGCTTTTTCTTGCTGCAACGAGCATATCAGGATAATCTGATGACATAACAACAATGGCATAAGCACCAACAACGTGTTGCAAAGCCAATCTCACAGCTTCAGTTAAATTAACATTCTCATTCTTAATGATGTCATCAATTAAATGCACCAATACTTCAGTATCGGTTTCACTTTTAAAAATATAACCTCTAGAAATTAATTCTTCTTTGAGTGGTGCATAATTTTCGATTATTCCATTGTGAATAACAGCAATATTACCATCTTTTGATAAGTGAGGGTGTGCATTGACATCATTCGGTAAGCCATGTGTGGCCCATCTTGTATGGCCAATTCCCATAGAGCCTTTCGTCTCCTCTGGTTTACACGCAGCTTCTAAATTAGCTACTTTACCCTGTTTTTTACAAATACTTAAATGATGGTTGTTGAGCAAGGCAACACCTGCACTGTCATAACCGCGGTATTCCAGTCTTTTTAAACCTTTAATAATTATCGGATAAGCTTCTTTTTTTCCGATATAAGCAACGATTCCACACATTGAAAAACAATTTTTTTAAAACTCGGTGTATTTGATAATTAATTCGGGTTTTTCTTTATTTGTACTGTTAATCCCATTAAATATTATTCTTTGAGCCGAACTAACAAAAAATTGTGGAGCGATGTACAAACCAACGTTTTCTTCCAAAATGCCATTAATTATTCGTTGAACATGCTTTCGTATATCTAAAACATATGCTCTTCTGAAGGGATCGTAAACAGCACTTACTTCTGAAAAAACAAAATCTTCATCGCTTGCTTTATTTTTTGTGAGAATTACAATATTTCCAGGCAATTTAAAAGTGCTATTTTGTTCTATAGAAACTGGCAAAACTAAAATTGCGGTGTGAACAATAGCCTTTTCTGGAAAATTGGACAAACCTGGAATCTGTATAAATGCTCTAGATTTAAAAGCTTGAGAAAAATATTGATTTTGACCCATTGCAGGATTATCTATTACATTTTGAACTTCAGTGCCTGAATTATTTATAGTTACTTGGTTGAAATCTGCCGCTGAACCATTTATTAAGAATTCAAATTTTCTATTGTCGCCATCTTGAGTATAGTATACAGTCATCTTCGAATTTGAAGAAAGATTATCTAAATATATAACTCCACCATTTCCAGAACTAGGCGTTGGATCATTAAGTTGAACTTTTATTCCTTTGAAATAGTTTAAAAAGTTCTCATTTGAAGAAAAAGTTCCATTACTGCTACTGGCTTCTAAAATTAATTGTCTGGCTTTGTTAGTATCTAAAGGAACACGAATTTGTGGTAAAAGTGTATCGGTTCCAATAATGGCGTTACTTGTCAAATTAATTTTAATTGGACCGTCTGAATGATCTACTAAATCAATTCCGTTACTATTCTTTTGAGTAAACGAATAATAGGTAGAGTCAAAATTTAGACTTTCAGTCAATTCAAAAACTCCGACATTTAAATTTTGCGGAGTTCCATAAGAACCTGCATATTGCATTGAAAGCACAAACGAATCAATAACGATAGTATTTACATCACCGAAAACAGGATCAAACCCACTCAATCTAAACTGCGTATAAAATGCGGCATCAAATGTTCCGAATTTTGGATCATTGTATTTTCCTAATACGTTGTAAGATGGATTGGAGGTAATTACCGAATCATCTGTAAACACACTAGTGAAAATCGAGAAAGTATCAAGTGATGCAGAATTCAATAAATCGTCTTGATTGAGCGCTGTTTCACCCAAAAAATCACCCTTTTTTTTACAAGAACTAATTGCTAGGCTTAAAATCAAAAAAGTAGCGGTAAGTACTAAAACCTGCCGCCACTTTTTAATGTATATTATTGTCATAAACTATATTAAAACTTCTTCTTCTATTACTTTATCAAAAAATTCAGACAATACTTTGTTTTGGTTTTCTTCTGCGACATATTCTTGTTTTAAACAAGTTGCGTCATCGAATATTTTTTGCATTTCTGGTCTTAAATTCTCTACACCAACGTTAATTCCGTCTGCGTATTGTACTATAAGTTTAACAATATCATCGCAGTTTGTTTTTTTAAATTCTGAAACGATTTCATCAGAGAAACCATCAAATTTCAATTTTTCAGCAAAACGACAATCCCATTGTTTTAAAAATGAATCATTATACATGCTGTAAACAACTTTTGTATCTGCGAAATGAGGATCATTGTTGTATAATTTTTTTATGTAAAGTGGCATTAATGCAGTGAACCAACCATGGCAATGAATAACATCTGGTTTCCAACCTAAATTTTTAACAGTCTTCAAAATACCATGACAGAAAAACATTGCTCTTTCATCGTTGTCAATGAATTCAGCGCCGTCATCTTCCATAAAATTATTTTTTCTTCTGAAATATTCGTCGTTGTCTATGAAATAAACCTGCATTCTTGCACTCGAGATTGAAGCAACTTTGATAATTAACGGATGGTCGTTGTCATCAATGATAATATTCATACCAGATAACCTTTGCACCTCATGTAGCTGATGACGTCGCTCATTTATAGAACCATACTTGGGTATAAATACCCGGATCTCTTTTCCAGTTTCCTGAACTCCTTGCGAAAGTCGTCTGGTAGCGGTTGCGATATCCGATTTGGCTAAAAATGGTGCAATTTCTTGCGATATAAATAGTACTTTCTTCTTCTCCATGAAAATTCGATTGGTTTAAAACAGTACAAAAGTAAGAAAAATTAACGAAACTTAGACAATTTCTAATAGATTTGTCTTTTTTAATGATTTGATAAAACAGTAATTGTGCATATAACATATTCCCAAAAAGAACTAGAATTAATAATCAATGAATGGAAGATGTCTGGTCATACCATTGGATTTGTCCCAACAATGGGTGCTCTCCATGCTGGACATATCTCTTTATTGGAACTTGCAAAAACAACTTGTAGCAAAGTAGTAGTGAGCATTTTTGTAAATCCCACTCAGTTTAATAATCCATCAGATCTGGAAAAATATCCAAGAACTGTAAATGACGATATTGATTTATTAACTTTTTCTTTATGTGACGCTGTTTTCATTCCAGACGAAAAGGTAGTTTATCCTGCGGGGTTTGAAAATCCAGTAATTGACCTAGAAGGCTTAGATACAATGATGGAAGGTGAATTCAGAGAAGGACATTTTAAAGGTGTAGTGGAGGTTGTGAATAGACTTTTTGGGTTTATACAACCAGATTTCGCGTTTTTCGGAAACAAAGATTTTCAGCAGTTATCTATTCTTCGTTTCATGGCCAAAAAGTTAAATTGGACAACTACTATCGTAGGTTGTGATACAATCCGACAAGATAATGGTTTGGCAAGAAGTAGCAGAAATATGCGCTTGAGTGGAATTGAAAATGAAAAAGCAAGTATGCTATATAGAGGATTATTATTTGCGCGTGAATTGGCAAAAACCGAATCTCCGAAAATAGTAAAAAGTAAACTTCAAGCTTTTTATGAAGAAAATGATGTAAAAATGGAATATGTGTATATTGCTGATCCTGAAAATTTAAGCGAATTAACTGATAATTGGAAAAAGGGTGCTACCGTTTGCGTGGCAGCCTATTTTGGCGATGTACGATTGATTGATAATTTAGAAATCCTAGAAAAATAAGTCATCGAAAATTTTCTTCATCATGTCTTAAAAATTTATCTCCTCAATTATAATTGTTAATTTTGCAGTTCTTAAAAATAAAATAAATAGAAATGTTGATTCAAGTATTGAAATCAAAAATACACCGTGTTAGGGTTACTCAAGCTGATCTTAATTATATTGGAAGTGTTACAATAGATGAAGATTTGATGGAAGCCGCCAATGTTTTGGAAGGCGAACGCGTACAAATTGTTAACATTAACAACGGTGAAAGATTTGAAACTTACGTTATAAAGGGAGCGAGAAAATCTGGAACTATTTGTTTAAATGGGCCTGCAGCAAGAAGGGTTGCAATGGATGATCTCATTATAATAATTGGATATGCATTTATGGAATTCGAAGAAGCTAAAAGTTTTAAGCCAAGTCTTGTGTTTCCTAATGAAAAAACCAATCTTTTAGATTAAATTTTTTATGACTAAAAGAGCCATTCTCACCATACTTAAAACGATTCTTCCTTTATTAATAGGTGCTTATTTGATTTGGTATTTCTTTTCAAGTATGAATGCCGATGCAAAAAATCATTTTTATACTGCTATTCGCGAAGCTAATTATCTTTGGATTTTTCTTTCTTTAGCTGTCGCTTTTCTTTCACTGGTGAGTCGGGCACATCGCTGGAAATATGTACTGGAACCCTTAGGATATAAAACTTCTTTTTGGAACCGATATCATTCTTTAATGATTGGTTATATTGTAAATCTTACAATACCTCGTGCTGGTGAAGCTTCCCGTGCAGCAATGTTATACCGGTCTGATGCAGTTCCTTTCTCTAGATCTTTTGGTACGATTATCGCCGAAAGAGCTTTTGATTTAATTATGCTCGCTTCCATTTTGTTTATAACAATGTTTGTAGGTTATGATGATTTCTTTCAAATTAAAAACGAAATTCAAAATGCTTTCAAAGTTTCAACCGAACAAAGTACCTTTCCTTGGAAATACGTTTTTTATGGTGTTTTGCTGCTAATTGTATTTATTTTGGGTTATTTGTTTCTTTTCAAACAGAAATTTAGAAACAAATTTATGCTGTTTGGAAAAGATGTACTAAATGGAATATTTTCAATTTTTAAATCAGACAAACCCGTTGCATATATTGGGCATACTTTGTTTATTTGGTCTTGTTATTTAATTATGTTCGCACTTCCTTTCCAATCTTTGCCAGAAACTTCTAGTTTTCCTGTTACAGGTTTATTAATTGGTTTTATTGCTGGATCTTTAGGGATAACTTTTACAAATGGAGGAATTGGTAGTTATCCACTTTTGGTAGGCTTAGTTGTCAATTTTTATATTTCGAAAGAATATCCTGAAGATGGAATGGGACTGGGCAATGCTTTGGGCATGATTATTTGGTCGTCTCAAACTTTAATGATGATTATTTTAGGATTAATAAGTTTAATGTTACTTCCTAAAAACTATACTAAAACTGAAACAAATGCGCAGTGATTTTGTAAAAAGTAAAATTCAGGAATTACCAGAATTACTTAAAAGAGTTAATCTCTGGAAATTAAAAGGAGAAAAAGTTGTTTTTACAAATGGCTGCTTCGATATTTTGCACCGAGGTCATATCTCTTACCTTATGGAGGCCGCAGATTTAGGCTCAAGACTTGTTTTAGCTTTGAATAGCGATGAGTCAGTTAAAAAGCAGGGAAAAGGTGATGACCGACCAATTAACTCACAAGAAGACCGTGCAATGTTGCTGGCTTCATTAGGTTATGTTGATTCTATAATTTTATTTGATTCTGAAACTCCTAAAGATATTATCGAAGCTCTTTTGCCTGATGTCTTAGTAAAAGGTGGAGATTACAATGCAGAGCAGACAAATGCGAATGATAAAGATTTTATCGTAGGTTCTGATTTAGTTAAAGAAAATGGAGGAGAAGTTAAGGTAATAAACTTAGTAGAGGGCTATTCCACAACTAGATTTCTCGAGAAAATAAAGACCAACCGTTGACTTTTAACTGTTGACTATTGACTGTTGACTATTGACTATTGACTGTTGACTGTTGACCGTTAACTATTGACCTTTAAAAGACCAGAGTGTATCTGTGAAATAGTTTCTGCAATCATAAAAATTACAAATCCTTTCGAAATTGGTTTTTTTAGCTAAATCATTAATTTGTTCGTTACTAAATTTATGTGATAGTTCTGTGTAAATCAATTCATTTGCTTTTATTTCAAAACTTTTCTCCAAAACGTCAAAATGAACAATTACGTTTTGAGTAGGATAGATGTAACTTTTTAAAGCTCCATTTTCTGGATTGTATGAACAATAAAAATCAAATTGATCCATTCTGAAATTTGCGCCCAATTCTCTATTCATTCTTTCCAATAAATTGAGATTAAATCTTTTTGTTATTCCTGAAGGATCATCATAAGCCATTCTAATTATACGCGGATTTTTTTGTAAATCCATTCCAATGAGCATTTTGTCGTCTTTTCTCATCCATTTCCCAAATGAGTTCAACAATTCTACACTTTGATCCTTAGAGTAATTGCCAATATTTCCCCCAAGAAAAAGAAACAAGGTTGGCAATGTGTTTTCGTGCAGTTGCTCTAAACATACATGATAATCACCTACACAAGATTCTATTTTTAAAGAGGGTAAAGATTCGAATAAGTTTTTCTCAAGACTCAAAATCGCTTCTTGGCTTATATCAATTGGGCAATATGTAAATTGAGCTCCGTGTTCAAGAAAAGTTTCTAAAAGTTTGCTCGTTTTATATCCATCTCCAGCGCCCAATTCTACAATTCTAAAATTTCCTTTGAACGACAGAGCTTCTAAAATTAAATGACTCTGTTGGGCTAAAATTTCAAACTCACACCTGGTAGGATAATATTCTTCCATTTGCATAATTTCCTGAAATATTTGGCTGCCTTTGTCATCATAAAAGTATTTAGAACTAATGTGCTTAGGATTATCAGTTAACCCTTGCACAACATCTTGTGCAAATTCTTTATTTAAATTCTCAATTACATTTGACATAGTTTCTTTCGACGTTACTAATTATTTTTGAACCAATCTTAAACCCGAAAATTGCCACTGACCAGACGGATGAAAAAAGTTCCTATAAGTTGAACGGGAATGATTTTCTGGTGTTCCAATTGAGCTACCTCTCAAAACCATTTGATTTATCATAAATTTACCATTGTATTCTCCAACGGCACCCGGTTCTTTATTAAAATTCGGGTAGGCTAGGTAAGCACTATTTGTCCATTCCCAACGCAAACCAAAATTTAGTTTTCCAGAAGCGATTTCCCACTCAAATTCTGTAGGCAATCTCATTTTTTTCCACTCAGCGAATGCCGAAGCTTCATAATAATTAATATGGCAAACTGGTGCATCCCATTCAATATTTTTAAGGCCATTGGTTGTGAAATATTTATAATCGCCCTCTATCTTTTTCCAATACAATGGCATTTCTGCGTTGCTGTCTTTAACCCAAGCCCAACCTTCATCTAACCAAAGATTAAAGTTTTCATAACCTCCATTTTCTATAAATGAAAGGTATTCTTTATTTGTAATTAGTTTATTAGAAATTTCATAATCATGCACAAAAACGGAGTGAACACCCAATTCATTGTCAAAACAAAATCCATCGTTTTGATGCCCGATTTTATATATGCCTTTGGTTATTTTAATCCAATTTTTTTCGTGAGATTCTGTTATATTTTCCTTACAATCGACAGTAAATTTTGGATAAGTAGGATTGAATGAAAAATTATATTTCATATCTGTAACCAACAATTCCTGGTGTTGCTCTTCATGATTTAATCCTAACTCTAACAAAGTTTTATCTTCGTTGCTCAGTTTGTCTTCCAAATTGATAATTGCTTCATCCACATGAGCTCGATATTGTAAAATTTCATCAAAAAACGGACGAGTTATCATTCCACGGCGGTTTCTGGGTACTCGCTCACCAATTGTATTATAATAACTGTTGAATAAAAAGGAGAAATTATCATTAAAAACTTTGTAGCCTTTTTTAGGTTTTAAAATAAATTCTTCAAAAAACCAAGTAGTATGTGCTAGATGCCATTTAGGCGGACTCACAAAGTCATCAGCCTGCAAATTACAGTCTTCTGGACTAATGTGTTTGCATAATTCTACAGTTCTAAGCCGCAGATTTAAATATTTTTGAAACAATGACATACGCTAAATTTAAACGATATTTTTAATACTTTGGATTTTTAATAATATCATAATTATTTAATTTTGTGTTTAAACAATTTAAAACCAATTATATATAAGAATATTAAATTTTTGTAAATATTAAAATTTAAGTTTTTTTATAATTTTTCAAAACCAATCAGGTTACTAATGGTTTAATCATAAAGATAATTTATGGCAAAGGAGAAAAAATGTTCTGTCAAAGAAAATTCCTACAAAGGAATAAATGCAATTTTTATAAACTGTACTTTAACGAGAACACCTGAAAAATCGCATACCGAAACACTCATAAAATTATCAGAAAGAATATTGAAAAAAAATGGTATCAAAACGCAAATAATTCGTCCTGTGGATTATGACATTGCTTTTGGAGTTCAACCCGACATGACAAAAAAAGGATGGGCGAAAGATGATTGGCCAAAAATTTTTAAAAAGGTTATGAAAGCCGATATCGTTTTTATTTGCACTCCAATTTGGCTCGGACAAATATCGGCAATTGCCAAATTAGTTATTGAAAGACTATACGCCCACTCAGGAGAAACTAATGCCAAAGGTCAATACAAGTTTTATGGTCAAGTTGGTGCCACACTTATTACGGGAAATGAAGATGGCATAAAACATTGTGCAATGGAAATTTTATATTCAATGCAACATTTAGGTTTTACTATTCCGCCTCAAGCAGATGCAGGATGGATTGGTGAGGCTGGGCCCGGACCATCTTATGGTGATAAAGGTAAAGTAGGTTTTGATAATGATTTCACCAACAGGAATGTTACATTTTTGACTTGGAATGTTATGCATTTTGCACAAATGCTCAAGAAAAATAAAGGAATTCCGTCGTATGGAAATATTTTGGAAGAATGGGATACAGGTTGCGACATGGATTTTCCAAATCCGGAATACCGATCGAAGGAGAAATCTAAAAAATAGAAATTGTTAATTAATTCTTAATAAAGTATTACAAAAATCCGAAAGCAATTGATCTGCGTAAATAGAGTTGTAGAGAACATTTTTTAAAAATGTGCTTTAAGTCATATTATTTTTGTGTTTTTGTTCACCTATGATTAACCCTTCGCTCTAATAAGCGATGGGTTTTTCTTTTATCTCGAGGATCTAAAGTGCACTAATTATAATTTTACCTTTTAGAAAATATTATTTTTCTTCCGGAAACAAAGAAACTAAACCAGTCTCACTTGCTGCACAAACACCTCTTTCTGTTATTAAACCAGTTACAAATCTTGCGGGAGTTACGTCGAAGCCATAGTTGCTTGCTTTGGTTGTTTCAGGACAAATCAGAACAGATTCTATCTTGCCAGATTTTGCTTTGCCAATAGTATATCGTACTTCATCTTGGTTTCGCTCTTCAATTGGTATTTCTTTAAGTCCATTTTTTATTGTCCAATCGATAGTTGTGGAAGGAAGCGCAACATAAAATGGAATATTGTTGTCTTTTGCTGCCAAAGCCTTTAAGTAAGTCCCAATTTTATTGGCAACATCGCCATCTCGAGTAGTTCTATCTGTGCCAACAATTACCAAATCAACCATGCCGTGTTGCATGAGGTGTCCGCCAGCATTGTCAACTATTAAGGTGTGGGGAATATTGTGTTTTGTGAGTTCATAGCAAGTGAGGTTTGAACCTTGGTTTCTTGGTCTTGTTTCATCAACATAAACATGAACTTTAACACCTTTTTCTGCCGCTTGATAAATAGCAGAAGTTGTAGTTCCCCATTCTATACAACCAAGCATGCCAGAGTTGCAATGAGTTAAAATGTTTACTGCTTCACCATTTTTTTTACTAGAAATTTCTTCTAAGATCGGGAGACCATGCACACCAATCATTCTGCAAGTTTCTACATCTTCTTCAACAATTGCTTGCGCAGCTTGCCAAGTTGTTTCTTGTAAATCACCAGCGTTTTGATCAATTGCAATTTTCATTTTACCCAGAGCCCAAAATAAATTTACGGCAGTTGGTCGAGAATTTTTTAAATCTTCAAAAGCTTGGTTGAGAAAATTTTCAGGAAGTGATTTTTCAGTCATTTCTCTAACGGCCAAATAAATACCGTATGCAGCTGTTGCACCAATTAATGGAGCTCCGCGAACTGTCATATCTTTAATTGCTGATTCGGCATCTTTATAGGTCATTAATTTAACGGTTACAAACTCGTGAGGCAATACCCTTTGGTCGATAACTTCTATATACCTATCTTCTGTCGGCCAGATTGTTCTAAATTTTCCCATTTTCAATATTTTTGTCAATACTTTTTAATAACTGGTTTACTTCGTTAAAATCTTTAGCTACTTTTTCCCATTCATGCTTTTGATTTTCTCTTAATAATTGAATTGTGTGGTAACCTATAATTTTAGCGGCTTCTAATTCTTCTTTAATATCTGAAAGAAAAACAATTTCGGAAGGTAAAAGGTTTAATTCTTTTGCTATATTTTTGTAAGTTTCGCTTTCTCGTTTTTGACCAATTGAAGTGTCAAAATTATTACTGAAATATTGATTGAGATCTCCTGCAATGCTGTTTTTGAATAACATTTTTTGTGCGTTTACAGAGCCAGAAGAAAACACACCAAGTTGAATTCCTTCTTTATTCCAGTTTTTTAAATTTTCTTCAACATCATTGTAAACATGACCTTTAATTTCACCATTTTCATAAGCTGTTTTCCAAACAATTCCTTGAGCAGTTTTTAATGGTTTTATTTTTTTATCTTCAAGAGCCCAGTTTTTTAATTGTTCAATTAAATTATCAAACGTTAAACTTTTTCCAACTATATTTTCTGTTTCGAGTTTAATATTTTTCATGCTTTCTTCTTCCTTGAAAGTGGAAAGTTTTCCAATATTATTTAAAAAATACGGAAACAAAATATCATGAACAAAAGATATAGAGCTAGTTGTACCTTCAATATCGGTTAAAATATATTTGATTTTTGATTGCATTATGCAAATTTAGTTTAATTTTATTTCTAACTATAGATTTCTAATTACTATAGAAGGTTAAAAAGTTTAAAAATTGAGGCACTAAATTTGATAACAGAAAAAAATAAACACACACATTATGAAAACACTATTTACTTTTTTTATACTTATTTCTATGGGAACTTTTGCCCAAAGAGCGCAGTTCGGAATTTTTACAGGAATGGATTTTCCGCACAAACACGTTATGCCATTTATGAGCCCTACGTTTGGAATGGGTTTACAGGTATCTTATAAACCTGTAAGATCAATACCAGTTTATGCAGATTTGAAATCATCTTGGTCCATTTATAGTTTGCGAACATTGCAACAAAATTACGTATTTACGGGTGGTAGTGAGACTACTTTGGATGTAACGTACAAAAGCAGACTAAATAAATTTTTATTTGGTACAAGAATAGTTATTGGTAGTGAATATAAGAGTTATAGATTTTATGTAACGCCACAAATAGGTTTAGCAGCAATGAACAGTGCGATTTATATTGCTGACCCGCAAGATGAAGACGATTGTAAAGCTTTGGAGAAAAGGAAAACGCAAAGATTTAACGGATTTGTTTATGGAGGTGAGCTTGGTATTGATGTATCTTTAGATAGAATATTTAAAGGAATGCAAACCGAGAACAAGCACAGATTAAATCTTTCACTTACATATCTTAAAGGTTTTAAAGATTTTGAATATGTGAATATAAAATACATGATGGATGAAGACCATGGAATTGAAATGCAGCAACACAACGGAACTAATACTTCTGGAAGAGAAGATATTGACGCAACGTTTGTAAATGTATCTTCAAACAACACTCATGAGCATAAAATTGCAGAATTGTATATAACGCCATTGGAGTTGATAGGTTTTAATTTAACTTATGTTTATTCGTTTTAGATATAGAAAGGATTTTTATATAAAATTAGGGACTTAAAATCCCTATTTTTTTGCCAACAACTTTTCATAATACTAAAATTACATTTATATCAGATTTTTTGGCTTAGGGGTAGGAGCGGCATCTCCGACTTGCTCACTTTTTTGTGAGCATTGGAGGAATACAGCGGATGACCCGACCCTCTAAAATTTTCTTGAGAATTATGGTTTTTAAAGCCCAGATTAACTGAAAATTTTTGTGGAAAGCCCCAAAGTAAATTTAACATGTTTATAAATTCATGTTTTCTTAACGTAGGATTATGTTAGTGGTTGAAATAATAGCCATAATTTTGTAGCAAGATACGATTGAGATCCTAGAAGCTGTTTTAGCTGAAACCATTCGGTATTTTTACTGTAATTTTTAAATTATGAAAATTATATTTTCATTTTTGTTTACTTCCCTTTTTGCTTCTACTTTATTTTCGCAACAACTTATTATAAACGAAGTTTCGCAAGGGACGGGAACCGCAGAATATGTTGAATTTGTTGTGATTGGAACGCCTGGTTGTGCATCTCCTGCGCCTTGTATTGATCTTAGAAATGTTATTATTGATGATAATAATGGTTTTTTTCTATCGGGTGGTGGAGCAGGAACCGCACCTGGAGCAGTAAGATTTTCTAACGATGCATTTTGGTCTTGTATACCCCAAGGCACTTATATTGTTATTTACAATGAAACAAATAGAAACAACGCTATACCAGCTGACGATGTAAGTTTACTAGACAATAATTGCCGACTAATTTTGCCTGCAGATAGCCCACTTTTGGATGGGACTTCGGCAGAACCTAACAGTTCGAACCCAAATTATCCAGCCAATTCATTTTGGTCTGCTGGGACGGGTTCATGGGCATCTTTGGCTATGAATAATTCAAATGACTCTTTTCAAATTCCTAACACGATGGGTTCTCCCTATCATTCAGTTAGTTGGGGGAATAATAATAACGGAACCATCATATATTTTGCAGGTTCGGCAAGCGGTTTGGTTTTTTCTTTTGTAAATACAGTAAATGACGATTGGAACAATCAAGCAAATTGGGCCTCGGCATCTGCTGCTGCCAACCAAACTCCTGGAGTTGCAAATTCAGTTCAAAATGATGCGTTTATTGGCTCTATGAATCCGCAGTGTGGCATGTCGGCAGGTATAAATATTGTTTTTAATGTAACGGATGAAACTTGCACAAATGCTTGTGATGGTGCAATAGATGTAACAATTT
>JBBSUQ010000070.1:0-15241 GCA_038234235.1 Flavobacteriales bacterium | reverse complement strand
TGTTACTCCCGCCGTAATAGGACCTGTATAAGTTAATGTTTTTGAACTGGTGCTTGAGGTTACACTGGCTAGACACGTTCCACCAATCGGGCATCCCGAATATAAAAATATTCCAACCCATGTTACACCATTATAACTTATACTTAAACCAGTTTGGCTTGTAGTAGGAGTCCAACTATATAATGCTTCAAGTCCTCCTTGATATGAACCAGAGCCGCAAGGTGTCGTAGTAGAGCTATTCATATTATTTGTAGCACCGCAATTAAGCCCGGATGTATATGGCAGTGCAGTACCTCCAGGTATTACTATTGCTCCTGCACATGTAGTTGCTTTAACTACTCCAACCATCGATAAATTAATTAAACAGAATAGTAAATATTTTTTCAAATTTTTCATAATGTAATTAATAAGGATAATTATAAATGTCTTGATTTGATACTTCTTCTGCCATCAATATCATTGCCTTAGCTAATAACCAATTTTCTTTGTCATTGTCGGTCGCAATATTATATTTTGACCTCGGAATAATTAATATATCTTGATGTAAACCCAACCAGTCTTTAACTAATTGTGTCATTGCAGGTTCTTTTTTACTTGGATCCGAAGATTCTAGTAAAGGATAAAATGTACCATCTCTATTTACAACAATTACATCTTTTGACATTTTATCCAACTGTTCTTGCGAAAAAGTTGGTAAGTCGACGGCATTAATTATTATTATAGATGGATTTGATTCTTGTAGACTTAAGAGTTCTTGAGTTTGTGAAAATCCAAAATAGGACGTTCCAAAAAAGAATAAATACATTATTTTTTTCATTGTAATAGTAATTTATATATTAATAAATCGTGAAAGAATTAATCAAATTTAATGATAAAATTACATATTACACACTTTTTTTAACAAAATATTGCATTTTTTACTCAATCTTCACATTCTCAGTCTCTTTGTTTTTTACATTAACACTTTCGCTTGAAAGTTCATTATATTCCTTAGATTTCATTTTTCTAATTGCAAGTGTTTGGGCATTAATTAGATAAATCTTCTTTTTAATTTTAACCACTTGGAAATCATAATTTTTACCTTTTTCAGCATTTAAAGCATAAAATATATCTGTGACGCTGAGTTTTTTATTATGCTTGTCATGCGTATGTTCTAGGGCATTTATTTTAGTATTTATAGTGGTTGGACAAACACCCTTGTGCACTGTTTCTCTTAATAATAACCGTGATTTTAAATCCAAACGGACAAAATAATCGGCGCCAATAATAACTTTCCCCTCTTTATCATAAGGTATTAGAAAAACTTCAAAATATTTATTAATGAAAAGCGGTATCATTCTATAGGTGTAAGCTTTATCAAATTTGAAATATTCATTTGCATTGTAAGAAAAAATTGCTCGAGCAGAATTCATTATTCTTAAAATTTTTAATTCTGTTTCGGAAGCTGATAAAAACATTGTATCAATTGTACTATTTAAAACAGTATCTAATTCTTCGACCGTAACTCGCATTACTGGAATTTCACTGTTTTTACGGAAACACAATACAGAAATATAACTCGCCCCTTGAATAACGGGCACGTATTCACCAATTATTAAAGATTTTTCAGAATAATTCTCATTGACCTCATTTCTAGCACGTTCCATTGCTCTAGCAATACGGTTAAGTTTTTTTCCGTTTGCAACCAAGTCATCTATATATTTTGCGTCAGCATTTAAATAGCCGAAAATCAAAATTAAAATCAATAAATATTTTGTCATTATTTCTGAGAATTTCCTATTAAAAATATACAAGGCATTTTGGCCAAATCGAATGCATTTTCACGCCAATCTTTTACGGCCATAGTTTGCACTCTTTGATTGTAAAGTGTAAGATTTAATGCAATACAAACTTCCGTTACATCAGTTAATTCGTTTAATACATCATCTAATACATTCATATTTCTAAAAGGTGTATCCATGAATATATGTGTAGAACCCGATTTTCTAGCATCACCTTCAATTGTTTTTAACTTATAAATTCTGTCTTTTCTTTCTTTCGGTAAATATCCATGGAAAGTAAAGTTTTGACCATTAAAACCACTAGAAATTAAAGCCAAAAGAATGCTAGAAGGCCCGACAAGCGGTTGAATGTGAATTCCGTTTTCATGTGCCAAGGCAACCAATGAAGCACCAGGATCTGCTATTCCAGGACAACCTGCTTCGGAAAGTATACCAACATTTTCTCCTTGTTTCAATTTGGAGATAATGGGAAATAATTCTTCTTGCTTTGTAGATTTGTTTACAATATAAAATTTGGAATCATCTATTGGAAAAGTTCTATCTAACTTTCTTAAATACCTTCTGGCACTTTTTAAATCTTCAACAGCGAAAATTCTCATTTCTTTGGTGATTTTTTGTACTTCCTCAGGGATAATGTCATTCACCGATTCTCCACCGAGCGTTGTTGGAAGTAAATATAGTTTGCCTTTCATATTTTTGTTTCTTACCTTAATCTTCTTAATTATTCTTAACTCTTCTGTTTTTACTGAGATTATAATTTTAATCTATCAATAATACCATCCGTTGCCTGATTAAGCAATTCATAAACCTCAACGAACCCTTTCTTACCGCCAAAATACGGATCAGGAACTTTTCTGTTTTCATTCGGATAGGTTTCATTTAAGATCATTTTCACTTTATGTCTATTATTTTCCGTTGCCAAATTCAATGTGTTTTTATAATTCTCTGAATCCATTACAAAAATTTCATCAAAATTATCTAAATCTTCGGCTTTTAGTCCACGTGCCCTAAGATTTGAAATATCCAAACCATATTCTTCAGCGGTTTCAATCATTCGAGAATCTGGTGCTTCACCTTGGTGTTGACTTGAAGTACCAGCCGAATCTACTTCCCAATTTAAATTAAGTTCAGCTATTTTTTTTCGCATGAGTCCATCTGCAAGTGGAGACCGGCAAATATTTCCCAAACAAACCATTAATATTTTCATTCCTCAAAAGTACGAAACCTCAACAAATCTTCCTCTCAAAATAAATATTCATTAAAACCTCATAAATATTCAATGAGAATACGCCTTTATTCATTTACATGGTAAATAACCAAAATTATGCACCATCCAACCCAACGAAACCGAATTTGATACGTTATTTATATAGCGAAGATGCTTAACACTGAAGGCAAATGAGACAACTAAAAATCGTAAAACAAGTTACAAACCGCGAAACTGCATCGCTTGACAAATACTTACAAGAAATTGGAAGAGTAGATTTGGTGACCGCAGAAGAAGAAGTAGAATTGGCTAGAAGAATTAAAGCTGGTGACAAAGTTGCACTGGAAAAACTTACAAAAGCCAATTTAAGATTTGTAGTTTCCGTATCAAAACAATACCAAAATCAGGGTTTGGCCTTACCAGATTTAATTAACGAAGGAAATTTAGGACTAATAAAAGCAGCAGAAAGATTTGATGAAACTAGAGGATTTAAGTTTATTTCTTATGCCGTTTGGTGGATTAGACAATCTATTTTACAAGCTTTGGCAGAACAAGCAAGAATTGTGCGTTTGCCGCTTAATAAAATTGGATCGATAAATAAAATAAACAAAGCTTTTAGCGAATTAGAACAAAAATACGAAAGACCACCAACAGCAGATGAACTTGCGGAATTTTTGGATCTTTCAATTGAAGAAGTTAAACAATCTATTTCTTTTAATGGCAGACATGTTTCTTTAGATGCGCCAATGATTGATGGAGATGAATCTTCTTCTAGCATATATGATATTATTTCAAATGATTCTTTGCCGAGTCCCGAACAAGGATTAGAAAAAGAATCAATGACCAAAGAAATAGAACGATCTCTTGCTACTTTAACACCAAGAGAAGGTGATGTAGTAAGATTATTTTACGGATTAAATGGAAGACATCCTTTAACATTGGACGAGATAGGTGAATGCTTTGATCTTACAAGAGAACGAGTTAGACAAATAAAAGAAAAAGCGATTCGAAGGTTAAAACACAACTCCCGAAGCCGGATGCTAAAAACATACCTAGGTTAAGCGGGATCAACGTCAACAGACAATCGAATTGATTTATAATGAGGAACGCTGCGAAATTTGCTTAAAATTTCATTAAGGCGTTCCTTTACTTTTTTCTCTGGAGCTTCTCGCTCTATTTTTAATCTTATTTGTTTTATAAAATAGTTTTGAATTCTCGGGATAACTGGAAATTCTGGTCCCAAAACTCTTTCTTTAAAAACTTCTTTTAAATTATCAGCCAGAGTTTGTGCCCCAACATTCAATATATCAATGTCTTTGTGCTTGAGACTTATATCAATTATCTTATAAAAAGGAGGATAAAAATAATTTTTACGTTCAATTATTTCACTTTTAAAAAATCCTTCATAATCATGCGCAATAACTTTCTGAATCACCCAATTATCTGGATTACTCGTTTGAATGACCACATTGCCTCTTTCTCTTTTTCGCCCTGCTCTACCCGCTACCTGCGACATTAACTGATAAGCCTTTTCAACAGCTCGAAAATCGGTTCGCTTTAAGAGCATATCTGAATCCAAAATACCAACCAATCCTACATTGTCAAAATCGAGGCCTTTGCTTATCATTTGTGTTCCAATAAGAACGTGTACCATTTTAGTTTCGAAGTCGTGCAAGATTTGCTCATAAGATTTTTTTCCTTTAACAGAATCCATATCCATTCTGCTTATTTTAATATTCGGAAAAAGAAAACTTAAATCGTCTTCAATTTTCTCTGTACCAAAACCCATCATTGATAGTTTATTACTCCCGCAATTGGCACAACTTCCCATTGGAGCTGTTGCGTAAGAACAATAATGACATTTTAAAGTGTTGGATTGCTTGTGATAAGTGAGTGTTACATCACAATTTTTACAATTAGGAATCCAATTACACAATTCGCAAATCCAATAAGGCGTGTATCCCCTTCTGTTTTGAAAAAGTATAACCTGTTTGCCTGAGTTAATCGTATTTTCAATATGTTCTAGTAGAAATTTAGAAAAGTGACCGTTTAAAGTTTTACTGATAAATTCTTTTTTCATATCAGCGCAGAAAATCTCTGGAAGTTGCACATTCCCAAAGCGTTCTTTCAATTCAGAATAGCCATATTTACCGTTTTTAGCATTGAAGTAACTTTCAAAAGATGGCGTTGCGGAACCAAGTAATACATTAATTTTTAAAATATGACCGAGCACAATTGCCAAATCTCTTGCGTTATAGCGGGGAGAAGGATCGTATTGTTTAAAAGAAGTTTCGTGCTCTTCATCAACTATTATTAATCCTAAATTGGCAAATGGAAGAAAAATAGCGGATCTTGCTCCTAAAACTATTCTATATTTAGAAGCGTCATTTTGCAAAACTGCATTCCAAATTTCAACCCGTTCATTTTGATTAAATTTAGAATGATAAACTCCGACTAAATCACCAAAATAAGCTTGTAATCTCTGAATCAGTTGAGTTGTGAGTGCTATTTCTGGAAGCAAAAATAACACTTGTTTACCTTGGTCTAATTGTTCTTTTATGAGTTCTACATACACTTCAGTTTTACCTGAACCCGTTACGCCAAAAAGTAAATTAACTGGTTTTACTTTAAAATTTTCACGAATACTATCAAGAGCAGTTTGTTGTGAAGCAGATAAGGCTTTAAAATTACCTATACTTCCATCACTATCCGTTAACCGACTGAGCTCAATCTTTTCTGATTCCAGTATATTTTTCTTTTCCAAAGAGCTAAGTGCACTGGCTTTGGCACCATTTTCTTCTAAAGTTTTACGGAGAATAAAATCTCCATTTTTTTCAACTTCTTTTATGTAAATTAACAATGCTTCTAATTGATTTACACTATTTTTTTTGGCCTCAAGCTCTCCTAAAACAATATTGAGATTTTCTTTATCATGAAAAAGTGCACAAGTACGAATATAAACAGCAGTTTTAGGAGAATATTTATTTTTAACATCCTCTACAGAAATGATGTATTGCTTTTCGTATAACTTTTTGAGAATGGGATGAATTGTTTTTATCTGTACAATCTGAGATATTTCACTTAGGTTTAAAATATCTTGAATTTGCAGGGCTTCAATGATTAAATATTCTTTGTCACTCAACTCTGCAGTTTGCATGTCAAAATCTGGATGTAGCTGTATTTTAGTTTCACTCGCAAGTTTGAGATTCGTTGGCAAAGCGGCATTCATTACATCACCAATTGGGGCCATGTAATAATCAGAAATCCATGTCCAGAAATATTCTTGATATCTTTGAATGATTGGTTGTTCATCCAAAATATGCTCTACATACTTTGCTATGTATTCTTTGGGTGCATTTTCATGAATTTTGAGAATAATTGCAGAGTGCAATTTCGATTTTCCAAAAGGAACTATGGCCCGAACTCCGTACTTTAATTGATCATTTAATTCAAATGGAACCCGATAAGTAAACAATTGATTTATTGGAACTGGCAGAATTACATCTACAAAAAATGTCTTTCGTTCTGCCATTAAAATATATAATTTTCTTAATTACATTTTATACTTGCAGGATCTTGCGGAAAAGGACTGCAAAAACTTAACATTCCAGTTATAGGCCCAGCACACAATTCTATAGTCGATTTTTGATCCATCAATCTTAAAGCTGGAGCACTCGGTTGATAGAAAGGTTTGTAGTAAGTGTAAGTTTGTCTTGAAGAAAATATACCAATAACATCATAACCATCAGTTACTGTTAAGTTAGTGAAAGTAGGTTTGGTTTGAGCCAAACTTGAACTTGGTTTGTTTGCCGCAATGTATTTAATTAGATCATCAGAACCACCTACCAAAATGTATTCAAAACCAAGAATGTTTCTTTGGACAACAGCTGGATTTGTAGTGATTTTAGAAAGAAGAATTTCATAAAATGTTTGACCACTAAAATTAACAGTGTATAATGAATTTTTTTCGGTTACTAATTCATTCAAACTCTGAATGTAGGATTTCGCGATACTGTCTGTTGCGGTTTCTTCACTGTAGAAAATTTCAACTTTAGCATTTACAGTAACAGCAGTACCAGAGTTTAAGCTCAATCCGGAAATGTTATATTCTCCTGGATTCGTAGCAAATTTAAGTACTGAATTATTAGAAGATGTTTTCAAATCATGAACCAATTCGGTTGTTCCAGTAACTACTATTTGACCATTGTTTATATTCGCTGTTACCTTATAAGTTGCCGTTACATCTAAAATAGCACCATTTGACCCACCAGTTTTAAAAGCATATACTTTTTGTTCTGGCGCAAAAAAGACCCCATTTGGATTTTTATTTTCAATAAGCGTATCGTATAAATCCCATGTTCTTACAACAAGATTATTTTTAATCTCATCAACCTTAATTGTAACGTTTGCAAAATAATTTGAATCAGGAATTTTTGCAAATTCAAGTGCATTTCCAGGTCCGATAAATGCACGTTGCAATTTAATGTAATGTGTATTGTCATTTGCATCTAGCAAACCTACCAAAACTGGTGTTTCCTTAAATTCACCAACTAAAGAAACTTCTTCTTTACAAGATGAAATTGAAAGTAAAATAGAAAGTAAAAAAACAATTGACCCTAGAAATTTCATAATTTTATTTTGAACTCCAAAGATACTGCATTTATTTGGAAAATGAATTGCCTTTTACTAAATGAAATATACCTTTTATGTATTTATTTAACTCTATTAAGACCCATTGCTTTCAACATCCATTGAGGCAAATGTTTTTCTGGGTTTCGATTTTTTAAGTTAATATACCATCCTAATTTTTTAACAATCGGTACTTTATGCGTTTCAACTAACTCAATTAAAGTTCCATCTGGATCTTCAATATAGCTAAATCTTCCACCTGCTTCTCCCATGTCAAATGTTTGAGAACTATCAACAGTAAAGGGAAATCCTTTATTTTCGCATTCAATTTTCAACTCTTCAATTCCCTGAACATCAAAACAAAGATGAATAAAACCCCAATCTCCCCAAAATCTATCTTGAAATATTTTTTTTCTGGAAGAATTATCTAAATCCTGAACCAATTCAATTTCAGTTGGACCTAGTAGTTCTGCAAATGGCCCTTTTCTAAGTTTGCTATGTTTTAACAATACCCTTCTGAATTTACTCTTGCCATTGGGTAGAGCTTTTAAATCATCAAAAATTTCTGACTTATCGTATACTACAGAGTCATATTGTAAAATATCTTGGTACAACTTAAGTGATTTTTCAATATCACTCACGCCAATTACCGTTCCTGCAACGCCTCCACAATAGGAAGGGTGGTTTGTCTCTTTAAAAAAACCATCACCTTGCACTATTTCGAAAATATTATCATTTGGATCTTTGCAGTAGAAATGCTTCGTTCCATCTGGTCTTTCTAATAAATCTGATAGAAATGGGGCGTCATTTTCTTTAAAAAACTGATAGGATTTCTCTGGATTTTTAGATTTTATTTTGCAAATATATAAACCATAATCACCTAATTCTATTTCAAATTTTGCTTTTTCTGTTCCTCTAGATTTATATTGCCAGATTTCAAATCCGCCTCCACCTTCCATACTAATGGCGAGAGATGCTGTTCGATTTTGAACCTTACCTCCAGTATAATCTATCATTAAAGGAGCTTCAGCCGCATCTTCAAAAACTTTTATATCCATTCCGAAAAATTTACGGTACCACTTCCAAATTTCTTGAACATCAGGAACTCCAATTCCCATTTGTTGAATACCACAAATAATTTTTGACATGTCTTTCTAAATTTTTTGGCAAAGATAAGAATTGAACTGCAAGAAAATTTAAAATTAAGAAGGTCTTATTAGGAAAAAAAAATATTAGAAAAATATTATCGGTTTGCTCTTTTATTAAAGAGTACATATCCATAACTAATTTGGAAATTTATTGGATTATTTTGTAATGGAAATATATTTACAGTGGCTCTTAAAGGACCAATAAATGTGTGATAAACAACCGAAGTCGAAAACAGAAAACTCTCACCTTTAAATGGTTTAGAATAACCAAAAGTTCCATCCTCTTTTATTATTAAATTAACCAATGGCTGAAAATAGTAAGGTTCAATTCTGAAATCTATATTTTTATAGGGAGAAAAAACTATATTCATTCCAGCTCCAATGTGTTGCGGACCTCGAAATTCACTTAGAAAATAAGTCCTCATATCTGGAATTGGTGCGAAATCATATAATGAAAGCAGAGTTGCAGTATAATTACTGAATAATGACTGACTGTTGACAACAATTCTTCCATGAAAACCCAAATGAAAATAGGGATTACTTACCGGGAATGTTCTAAATTCAGCACTCAGATTTAAAAATTTGTGCCTTTTACTGAATGTAGTATCAGAAAGTCCTGTAGAACCTGGTGTTGTGCGTTCATCACCAATTATTCCGAGAGCTTTTATTGAATAATATAAACCCGATGTCGCAAACTGCTTTCTATTTAACGAATTATGGACAATTTCCCATGAAGCATTGACGCCTTGAAACTGTGTTAAATCGCTTGTGTCTTTGTTTGTAAACTTTTCAGTTTGATAATATCTGTCTTCTGTACTGAAACCTTTTACTGAAATTATACTTTCAGCATTGTTATTAATTGGCGTAGAAAATTCAGAACCGATATACATTTCATTTTGAATTAGAAAGGAGGGTCTCACATCTTCAAAGAAAGTGGCAAAACTTCTGAAGTAATCCCAACGATTCATTACAAAATAATTTTTCAAGGAAACGGGTATTTTTCCGGGGAAATCAATATTTATTTCAAGTTTAACCGAACCATAAAATTTACCGAAGTAAGAATTGGCCGAAAATAACCAAGCTCTTTTACCGATGTAACGGTAATCTAATTCTAAAAATCCTGTGTTTACCGGACGAGAAGAAAAATGACCGCCAGCTTTTAGGGTAAAAGGTTTGTACTTACTCATAACCAGTTTAAGTTTGTAAGTGCTATCAGGTTTCAATTCCAACAAAGGATAAAGCATTTCAATTGGCTGCGTGGCTATGGTACGAAAATATCTTTTTTCAAGCACTTCATAACTCATTAATGAGTCTTTCTTTTTTAATTTAAAAGATTTTTGAATAAACTGATTTACCTTAGGGTTATTTTCAATCACAATTTCGCTTACCCTTATTGGCCTCATTTTTCTTCTAAAATCGGCTCTTTTGGCATTCAATTCTTCCTTGCTAACCTTATTTTTTATATTAGGCAATATGCTATCAATATATTTTAATGTTGCCCTATAACCTTCCTCAATTGCTACGTCGGCTGATTCAAAATCAAAAGTTGTAAGTCTTGAATTTGGTTCGATGATTACACCTTGCTCACAGGGCAAAGAAAAATCGGTGTAATAAACCAACATATTTGTAATTTGTGAAATAAGGTCATCTTCCGAAGGTGGATCTGCATTATAAGATACATTACTGCCAATAATATAATCTGGATTAAAATCTTGGTACATTACATTCGAAGGAAAATTGTTGTAAAGTCCTCCATCAAAAAGCAGTTTTCCATCTATTTTTATTGGTCTAAGATAAAACGGAAAAGTCATTGAAGCTCTTACGGCCTCATTTAGTTTTCCTTTACTAAAAACAACACTTTCTTTTGCAACAATGTCTGACGCTACACAGCGAAACGGTACAAATAAATTATCAAAATTATTACCAGTAACAGAACTCGCTACACCTAAAATTCGCATCATTTCAAAATCCAGAAAACCAGATTCAATAAAATTTGTGGGCAATGATTTATTAAGAATACTATCTTTCGCAAAACTTAGAGAAATGGTGGAAGCATCTGGACTTTCTTCTCTAAGTAAAAAACGCTGAGACTGTTTATATAAACCTTGAGCCATTAATTTGAATTCTTCACTAAGAATAAGTTGTTTTATTTCTAAAGGGCTGTAACCTGCTGCATAAAGAGAACCAATTAATGCCCCTGCGGAAGTTCCTGTAATACAATCAATTGGTATACCATTTTCTTCTAGCGCCATCAAAACTCCAACGTGGCACAAACCCGCTGCACCTCCTCCACTTAGTACAATACCCACTTTCTGAGTCTGTCCGAAAGAACAGAAACTTGTGAGCAATACAAAAGTAAATGCTAATAATAAAGAAGAATGTGGCTTCAAATTCGTTATTTTGTACAAAAATAAAGGTTTTTACCTTAACGCAATAATTTTATGAATAGTACAAAAGATTCTAAAGAACTTAAAATAATATTAAAAACAGTATTCGGCTTGGAGCAAGTGCTCGCGGAAGAGTTGAAAGAACTAGGTTTTAAAGAAACCAAAATTCTTAACAGAGCTGTGGAAATAACAGGAAACTGGAAAGATGTTTATTTTTTAAACCTTCATGTACGCTGTGCTATTGCGGTTTTAGTAGAAATTGAAAGTTTTAGATTTAGCAGTGAAGAAGACTTGTATAAAAAATGTATGAAAACGGACTGGACTCAATATTTCAGTGTAGATAAAACATTTGCAGTGAAAGGAGCCGTATTTTCTAGTTTGTTTAAACATACTCAATATCCACATTTACTTTTAAAAGATGCAATTGTAGATACTTTTAGAGATAAAACCGGCGAAAGACCTAATGTGAATATAAAAACGCCACAAGTTTTATTCGATTTATACATTCAGCAAAACGATGCTGTAATTTCTTTAAACACTAGTGGAGTTCCGCTATACCAAAGAGGTTACCGACAAGTTGCCGGTGAAGCACCGTTAAATGAAGTTGTAGCTGCGGGATTAATAAGACTTTCGGGCTGGGACGGCAAAACAGATTTCATGGATGTTTTTTGTGGTTCGGGAACATTGTTAATAGAAGCTGGAATGTATGCTGCAAAAATTCCTTCAAATATTGAAAGAACACATTATGCATTTAAGAATTTTGCGAATTTTGACAGTGCGTTATGGGAAAAAATATACGATGAAGCCAATAAAAAATGTTCTTCATTGCCTTGTAAAATTAGTGGTTCTGATATTTCGCCGGATATGGTTACAAAGGCAAAAAGAAACTTAAGTGGAGTGGCAGTTGGTAGATTTATTGACGTACAAACCAAGTCATTTGATGAACTTGAAAAAACCGACGATAACCCACTTACAATTATAAGCAACCCGCCCTACGGTGAAAGAATGGGTGATGAAGTAATTGAAATGTATGGCGATTTGGGGACTTGGATGAAACACAAAATGCCAAATTCTGAATGTTGGATTATCAGCAGTAATGAAGACGCATTAAAAAACGTTGGATTGCGACCAGATAGAAAAATCAGACTTTACAATGGAGATTTAGAATGTAGTTTTAGAAAATACAAAATCTTTGAAGGCAGCAAGAAATCTCAGTTTGAAAAAAGAGCTGGATATTCAGACTCCTACTCAAGTTCAGAGGAAGAATAAGTGAGATTGTTAACATAGCGTAAAGATTTGTTAAGAATTTATTAAAGTACTTAACTCTTTATGCCCGATTAAAAACCTTAAATTTGAGGTAGAATTTATTTAAACTCTTTAGTTTTGAAGATATTTTACTCCATTTTCCTTTCTTTTATTTTCGTTCAAACACTAGTTGCTCAGTGTCCTAGTGGATCGATTGGAATGAGCGCCGGAGGTTGTCTTGCAGGCTGTGATTTAACTTCATTTGGTGGTCCTAATTGTGGAGCTGGAACTAGTGGTAATGTTGACGGACAAACCCCTGTAACATTGGATATTGTCGTTCCGAATGGATGTACATACACTGTTACGATCCGATTGGAAAATAGACCTGGATGTTCTTCTTCTGGTGCAGATGGTTTTGGTACAGCTGGAGAAGATCGTATAAAAGTAGATGTTTTAGGAGGTGTAAAACCATTTGTGACTGGAGGAAGTAACTCATCTATCACTGATAATTTCACACTTACTGGACCAGGTACCATTCGATTAACTCTGAGATCAAACCGACAAGATGAAATTCTCACGTATATTGTTACTTCTTCAGGGTCATTGTGCACAAACTGTACAAGCACTCTCCCCGTAACCCTAATCTCCTACACAGGAAAAGCGGATGGTGATGATGCCGTTTTAGAATGGGAAACTGTTCGTGAAATTGACAATGATTATTTTACACTTTTAAGAAGTAGAGACGGTGCATATTTTGAGCCTATTTACCAAATGGATGGTGCTGGGAACCATGAGGGATTAAAAAGATATACAGTTAAAGATATTGATGCTCAAAAAGGAGTTAATTATTACAGACTTACTCAAACAGATTTTGATGGTAAAATCACTGATAAAGGAACAATTTCAGTTGTAATTAATGGCAGTTCAAATTTTGATTTAATGCCGAATCCCGCGAATTCTTATTTTACTTTAACTCATGATTCTAATGTCAAAGAATATCAAACAATTTTATACAATGAAATAGGGCAGGAAGTAAAAGTAAATACATCAAAAAACAATTCTTATTCTGATAATTTTGATGTTTCAAACTTGCAAAGCGGAATTTATTTTTTGAAAATTATTACCGATCAAAAAGTTGAAATTCTTAAATTCCAAAAGAATTAAAATCAAGAAAGGGAAAAGAAGGTTTGTAAACGAGTTAGAATTTAATCTACAGCCAATTCATACATCATCAATAGTTCTGGATCATTTGGAAGACTAGCCATATCTTTGTAAACAAAACCCAATTTTTGAAGCAATTTTTGAGATCGACTATTATCCGTAGTACAAAATGCCCGAATATTTTCAATTTTAGCTGTATCTACACCAAATTGTTTCACCTTTTCTGCTGCTTCATACGCATAGCCATGACCTTCAAACTCTGGCAAAAACGCAAAACCAAGATCAAAAAGCTCGTGTTCGGTACGGTGATATAAACCACAAGTCCCAATCTTTCTGCCGTCTTCTTTTCTACTTACAGTAAAATTGCAGAAACCATAACTTCTAAACTGTCGAAAAACTCTCTCGCGAATGTATTTTCTGGCAGCGCGTTCAGTGTGCAACTTTCGATAACCTATAAATTTTTTGTAAGATTCAGTATTTGTTAGTTCAATTAGGAAATCGGTATCATTGTAATCCGTTGCACTAAGAATTAATCTATCTGTCTCTAGCGTTTTGGGATATTGCAACACAGAAATTATGCGGTAGTTAATAAACCGATTACAGAGAGATACCCAATGTGGCAAAGAAATGCGCATAATGGGACAAAATTACGCAGTTTTTTTTAGTTCAGAAACAATTTTAGCACTATTATAAGGAAAATTGGCTTTGGTCTCTAATTTGGTCACAAATAATTTATACAAACATTAAAAAAACAATATCATGGATTTAAAACAGGTAATCAGCGCACTCTTTATACTGGCAGGTGGTGCAGCCATGGTTTACGGAGTAATATTATTATTTCAAGGACAAGTTAATTCCGCGTCATTGGCTTCTTCTATTTTGGGAGTAATATTTTTCATTGCCGGTATAGGAATTTTGAAAAGTGCTAAAACCAGTACAGATTAGACAAATTTTAATTTCAATTGCAGAATATAAATTAGACGATTGACAAATCCCATTCATTTTTGACTGGGATTTTTTTTGTTTAAAAATTTCTGATTACCCTTTAAAATCAAATAAATCATAGTCAAGACTACTTGCAATAATCAACTGTCTGAACTTGATTTTTTTGATTGGTGTGATTGGGTGAGATTAAATCACGCAATCATAAGAAATCATGTTAATCACAAAAATCATAGTCAAGACTAGTTTTATCATTCAGCAAAAGTGAATTTTTTATTTTTTAACCTTTTAAAATTTAGACTCAACTCTCCAAAGTTTATAAGTAAACCAATTTCAAGATTATAAGCTTCTAAATAATTAATGGCTTGGGCGAAATGTACGTCTTCTAATTTTGAAACAGCTTTTAATTCAACTGAAATTAAACCTTCTACTAAAAAATCTACCCGTCTTGTACCAATTTGTTTTAAACGATAAAATATAGGCATTTCGAATTCCCTACTGAAATTAATTCCTTCTAACTCCATTTCAATTTCTAAGGCGCGTTGGTAAATAACTTCTTGAAAACCGCTTTTTAATGACTTATGTACAGTCATTGCGCAACCTATAATTTTGGCAGTTAATTCTGAATATTTATATTTATCGTCGATCATAGTAGTTTGTTTATTTTTATCAAATATAAAGAAGTTAGGTTGAATTATGATAATACAGTCTGTTTGGTAATTGATTGGGTGAGATTAAACC
>JBBSUQ010000069.1:0-15782 GCA_038234235.1 Flavobacteriales bacterium | reverse complement strand
GGCGGATAATATTGAGTAAGAATGAGTAAACTTTTCATTTCAGCTTTTTTAAGAATTTACAGCCACTGTAGTTTTGCAACCGCAGTATTCAGAAATTTTCTTTTCAAAAAGTTTGGTTTTCGGACCAGTAGTTATCCATCCACTTTTTAGAGCAGCCACAACTTCGTCAATTACTTTTTGATCAATGCGCGGGGGAGAAAATGGAATCATGAGAAACGTTTTATAATTATTTACGAAAGTAATTATTTACAATGAGTTCCAAGCAGAATTAGAGATTGAAGTAATTTATCTTGATAATTCTTTTTGTTTTTCAGATGGTTTTTGATTTAAAATGAGAAAGCTCCAAATTCCTTTGAGATAACCTAAACCATAACTCAAATGCAAAATTGGAAAAGTCTTTAATACTTCTAAAAATTTAACTTCATTATCAGCTTTTGAAGTTTTGATGGAAAAATAAATTGCCAACAGGATGTAAAGAAAAAGTGGTATTGCTGAAAAACCAAGCAGGTGAATAGAAAAAATTAGTGTTAGAGGCAATACAAAAAGATATAGTGCGAAAAGTGGTGGAACTAATTGTCTTCCGGTGGTTACAGTCTTGTGTTTGCGGTTTACATAGACTTTCCAATATCCGTATTGAAAAAATTGTTTCCATAAACCTTTAAAACTTCCACGCACATAATATTTCAAAGTTATTTCATGATCAAAATATACTTTACCTCCAGCTTTAATTACTCTAAAACTGAAATCATCATCTTGATTTCTCACCAAATTTTCATCGAATAAACCAATTTTTTCAAAGACAAATTTTGGATACATCGGACTGGTAACAGTATCTGTAAAACCTGATTTCTCTAAAGTTCTAAAATTGCCTATGCCCATACCAAATGTTGTACTCATAGCACTGGCTATTGTTCTACCAGATTTATTTAAGTATTCATTAACTATTTTGCCACCTACGCACCAAATTTCATTGTCTGAATTTAATTTTTTATAGCATTCATTCAAGTAATTTATACTCAACATGTGCCTTGCACCAACTATCTGAATATAATCTGCATTTTGTGAGGCGCGAATTCCCAAATTAAAAGCATAGGGTGTAAGTTGTTTTCGATTGTCAATTAATTCTAAGCTTGGGTATTGGTTCTGTAAACTCTCAATTATTTGCCTTGTTCCATCATCGCTCATTCCATCAACAATTTTTACAACAATTTCGCAATTCTCTGGAATTGTACAATTATAAATTTTATCAATACATTGTTTGATGTGCAACTTTTCATTGCGACACAAGACTACAACTGCGATATGGTTATATTTTTTCTGCATTATGGTTTTTAATGTAAATCTTTTCTCTTAAAATTCATTATTTTTAATTAAACCTATCATTTTTTTTACCTGAACTTTTCTATGCAATTGTGAAATATCAGAAGGATTAGCGGCTTTAACAGTACCCTGTTTCCAGTCAGTATATAAATTAATTAGTTCTGATTTTATTTCTTCTTTTTCCGAAAATTCTGCGACGTAACCCGCATTCAAATCAATGATAAGTTTACTAGCAACATCGCTCTTTTCTATTAACGCAATTATTGGTTTTCTTACGGATAAATAATCAAATAATTTACCTGAAAATATACCCACCCTCCCAGTTTTAGGATACAACAATAAATTAGCATCCATGCTGTTCATCTTCTTAACTGCTTCTAGATATGGCAGACCTTCATGCATAAAAATACGATCTTTTATAACTGTTGGGATATTGAAATTATTGTAAGCAGCAAACAAATGAAATTCAAAATCGAAATCCTTGATTTCATTCAGTAATTCTATGAGACATTCAAAAAATAAATCGGGTTTTTGTTCGCCGGAAAACGATCCGAAATATCCTAATTTTATGGTATTCGTTTCAGGAATTATTACGTTTTCTTCGAATTTTAAATCATGATCAAATCCATTTCTTATCTCTTCGAAATATTGCACATTCTTGCAGATTTTTTTAAAATCGTTCAAAATTGGATCACTAACGGTAGTTATTGCAGTAGCTTTTTCATTCACTAAGCTCTCAATCTTTTGCAGTAGAATTTTATCTTGATTTGAAATCATAGGATTGGTCGACATTTCATCCCTCATGTCTGCAATCCAAGGTATTTTTGAATTAACTTTAAGGAAGTCCAACACCACCAAATGAGCTTCAACTGGTGAATAAGAACTTATTATAAAATCGTAGGCAAGTTCCTTATGCTTAAATAAGAGTTTTTTTAAAGTTAAATCTTGCCACTTTTTAAGCGGAAATTTTATGAATTTTGAAAATATAATTCTTGTTCCTGTTTTGAAATAATGCAGCAATTTAGAATCACTCTGCTTGTCTTTTAATTTTTCTAGTATGGCATAAGATTTACTATAATAAACGTTCACATTTTCTCTCCAATGTTTATGATGTAAATCTTGATCTAATGCAAAAACATCAACTTTATATTCTTCTCCAAGATATTTTGCAAATGCTGTCATTCTATTTGTAGCAACACCTGTTTTGGGTGGAAACCATGTAGTAATGAGTGCTATTCTTTTCATTTTTGAGGATAAAATAATTAAAATGATTCAAGACTTACTTTGTGTTCAGGTGGTGATAATTCTCCTGCTGAATTAATTTTTTTGGTTGTAAAATAGTCTGTTGCAATTAAAAAACAAATCATAAATGTATAAAATACAATTCCGCTCTGGCGCTGTAACATTGATTCAAACAACATATTAAATCCCAAACTTGCCACAACAATTATCAATAAGAAATTTCTTTTTTTAATGCCTAAATATATACCATATAAAACAATAAAAACTAAAAAAAGTAAACCCAAAATACCCGTTTCAATTGCCGTTTGCAAAAATTGATTGTGTGGATTGTATTCATAAGGAATCATGTGGGATTGTTTTAAATTTCTGAGCTCCACAGCCAAAACATCATCTACATTACCAGTTCCAACTCCGAAAGGATATTTTATCATTACATTGTATGCTGCTGTCCACATCACCAAACGTACTTCTGATCCCGACATTGATTCTGATCGAGATTTTACAAACTCAGTAGGATTTTCTACATACTGATCGGCATAAAATTTCGCATTGTTGTATTCTCCTTCAATTTGCGGGACATAATTTACAACCATCCAAAGCAGAAATGGAAATATAGCAAGGATAGCAAAAGCGTAAATTTTCTTTAATTTTTTGAACAGAAAATATATTATGGTAGAACCCGCGAGAAGTAGAATGAATAGAAATCCTGATAAACTGGTGCAAAATAATATAGCAGAAGAAAAAGCTATTGTTCCTAAAATGGGAATTAAAATATTTTTAAAAAATATAAATTTAACCGCATACAAATACCATAACACGGCAATACCGAAAGAGAAAAAGGCACTTGCATAAGTAGGATGATGCTCGTAAACAAAATTATTGGCATACATACAAGCTGGATCTCCGCTAATTGAAAAGCAAGAAAAAGCTTGGACATAACAAAATATCAGCAATGTTAAAAGTCCAAAGATAAAGCCAGACAATACAATATTTTTAAACTGATGATAACTACTTTTAAAAGAAAATAAAAGTGGAAAAATTATAAAACTGAGTTTGTATTCTGCACTTTTTGAAGCCCAATCTGGATGGCGCGTAAAGATGGAATAAATTGCATAAGTAATGTAAAGTGCAATGAAAATTAGCGAAATTATATTAAATGAAAAAGTAAGCTGCTTTTTTGAAATACCGTAAATGGCAAAAACGACTGCAATAAGAATGGGCCAAATTAATTTATACGGTATAAGCAAAGCAAAACAAATAATTACTGCGATAATTATGCTGTAATAAAAACCAAACTTATTTTCCCTCATTCTGTAAAGTTAAGATATATATAAGTTTAAAAATTTCGTAATTCACATCGACTGTTGCTCTGTCTTTAATGATATTTTGATTTGTTGTCCGTACTTTTTCAATGTCTATTTTTAGAGCTTCTTCTAAAGGATTTAGTTTCTCCTTCTCCACTACTCCATTTTCGCCGTCTTGGATCCATTCTTTACTTACTGCAATATCTGAAACGATGCATGTACAGTCAGCCGACATTGCTTCTAACAAACTAACAGAAGTACCGTCACTTTCCGGAATGGAAATATAAATTTCGGCTTGAGCATAAATTGCTCGGTTTTCAGCTGGATCTTGCCAACCTAAAAATTTATAACTATCTGTAGCGCAAATTGATTCAGCTAATTTTTTAAGTTCATCTTCCTTCTCACCAGTTGCAGCAATCCATAATTCATATTCAGGATGTTTTTTTTGAAATTCTGAAAAATAGTTAATCACAGCATCAATTCGATAATTTGGTTTTAGAAGCCGATTGGAATAAATAATCTTTTGCTTTGGTAATGACTCTATTGGTTCTATTCCATATTGAGCAAGTTCATATTTTTGTTTATCTGGTTCCATTTCTAACATGGCATCAATCATACTTTGTGAATCGGCAGTGATTTTGAATGCGTTTTTTAAAGTTTTCGAGACAATTAATTTATGGAAAAAACTAACTTTTGGCACCAACAAAACATCGCTGCCCCAAGCTGTTAAAACAAATGGAATTTTAAATTTTTTCGCCACCAACGAACAAATGAATGCCAAACGATTTACTTGATGCGCGTGAATTATTTCAGGTTTCTTCTCCTTTATTATCTTAGTGAGCTGCTGATAAGTATTCCGCCAGGCAAAAGGATTTATTCCAAAATGGGGGACAATTATATTCTCAAAATCTAGTTTTGACTTTAAAGAAACTTCGCTTATGGTGAGGTAATTTATTTTTGAATTATAGTTTGAAATTCTGTTTAAATAATTGATAAAGTGTACTGAATCTGATCCAATCTCTAGAATTGTGATATTGTCTAAATTTTCAAATGATTTCTTTTCATTTTTATTCATTTGTTTTCCTGTTCAAATTGCCTTTAACTTTCTTCAACGCAAAGATAAAATTTATGCTCGATAGTTTTTCCTAAACTTTTACTCTAATTTTTAGTCAAAACTTCAAAGATTTTAGCATCGTATTCTGAAATTATTTTTTGAAAATTAAAATCTTCTGCTGCTCGGTCAATGTTTTGTTGATTGATTTCTAAATTTCTATTTTCAATTTTTTGAATTAAAGTTTTAATCATTTGCGTGTTGTCTTCACCTAAATTAAATTTTTCGGCATATTTCCATGGCAAAGACCAAACAACATCACAGCCATAACCTAAAGCTTCTATACAGGAAGCTGAAAGTCCATCGTGCTCAACCAATCTTAAAAATGTTGAAGATTCTTTTAAAATTTCCGCAAACTCTCGTTCCTTTACCCAACCAAGACATTTTACATTGACAGGCAAATCATAATCTGATTTTTGTGTACCTACAATTTTAAAAACTATATCAGGAAAATTTTCTGCCATAGTTATTATTTCCTTCATTCCGTAAAATGCTTGTCGGCTTTCGGCAACATAAGACATGAATTGAATTTTATTCCTTTTCGTTGAATTTCGAGAAACTTTTACGTGTTTAAAAAGTAGATTTTCGCAATTATAACCTAATAATTCTACTTCTTCTTGCAACCAAGGTGCATCTGAAAAATGGATAGAGTTTTCTAAATAATCAGAAAATATTGTTCCGTCTTTTTTTCTGTCCAAAGCAATAGTAGTATCTGTTCCTTGCCATTGCATAATAATTTTCTTTTTGAAAAATAATGCGGCACTTAATGTTTTACTTTTATCAGAAACCCCGTTAAGCGATATTACGCCTTTGGCAAAAGGAAGTAAAAATAAATAACGGAAAAATTGCCATTTTGAATTGTATGTATCGCAGTAAATATACTTGACTTTGGTTTCAAGTTTAGATAAATCATCAGACAATCTTGCGGCAAAAAGCGGCAATCCATTAATAAGAACGTACATTTTCTTGTTTTGCCAAATTATAATACCAAGTTAATAAAATTAG
The DNA here is from genome assembly GCA_038234235.1 of Flavobacteriales bacterium. Taxonomy (GTDB): domain Bacteria; phylum Bacteroidota; class Bacteroidia; order Flavobacteriales_D; family Crocinitomicaceae; genus JBBSUQ01. The sequence continues at coordinate 9,800 of JBBSUQ010000069.1, read as the reverse complement.
ATAATAAACTGTGAAACCTGCCGCATAGAAATATAAAGCATGCTTAAAATCATAATTTAAAGTTACCGCAAGATACAACATTCCCAAACTTAAAGTATAACCAATGACACTTAACAGAAATGCTGTTTTTTGTTTATTCATTAAAATTGGCAAACCAGAAATAGGACTCACTAAAAAAGTCAGAAATAAAACCGGTAACATGCATTGTGCATAAACACCAGCAATTTCCCATTTCGCTCCCAAATAAATATTAAAAATTGCGGGTGCAAAGAAAAACAAAACCAACACAAATGGAATGGCAAACAAAATGGTGGTTCTTAAAGTTCGAAACATAATTGGCCTTACAGATTGTTTAGCATTAATTGATTGACTTGCTTCAACATAAAATAATTGCGAAACAGAGGAAGATATTAAAACAATTGGTGCCCGCACATATTTAAACATAATGCTAAAAAGTCCTAATTCTGCATTGCCAAAAAAACTAGTGATTAACCAAAAAAGAAGAAACTGAGTAGCAAATAAATCTGTGAAAGCGTGAAGAGAATTGATAAGGGGAAAATCTCTGTATTTTTTTAAAGTAGATCTAACTGTTAAAACTGAAAATCTTTTTCTTTCAATCCGCAGATTGATATTAAATACCAAAACTAAAATATTTACAACTTGAGAAATTAACCAGGCAACGACCAAACCGTATATTCCCCAAAGCCAAAATCCAAACAAAGCACCCAAACCATTATTCACTAGTGACTGAGATACTTTTCCGACAGAAATTGAACTGAATTTTTTGTTGCGAATATTCCAACTGTTTGCAAGATTTAAGAATCCATAACTGGCAACACCAAAAGGAATTAAATACAATAAAGGAGTGAGCTGATTGTCATTATAAAAATTTGCAACTGCCGAACTGTTTAAAGGGATAAGAATACTCAACAAGGTTAGTGCTGCGGTAAACAACAAGCCTGTAAATACAATATTTTGCGCTTTTTCTTTCTTAAATGGAATGGGTACGGCCAATTCCAACCTGCCTGTGGAAACAATACCAATTACACCAACAATTGCCATAAAATTTGCAAAAACCGCAAAGTCTTCTTCACTAAAAATACGCGTAAGAATTGGGGCAATTATAAATGGAATCAGTTGACTCAAGGTATTGCCCGAGAGCATAGTCACAAAATTTTTGAAATAGCTCTTATCCTTTTCCATTAGCAGGTTTTAAAGATTGATAATGGGCTAAAAAACAAAGCAAAAGTGGCAATAACATCCATTCGATATCTAACAACAAATAAGCGGATGGCATCATCCAAAATATACTTTGGAGTGCTATAAATAATAATACGCAAATTTTTAATTCTCGTTCTATTGATTTTAAAAGAAGAATTGAAATAAAAATTCCGAAGAGAAATATAAAATAAATCCAACCAAAAATGCCATATTGACTAACAATTTCTATAGGAAAATTATGAGAAGAATTTACAGTTTTTACGTAATTTGGAAATTTGTCTTCGCTTGTTAATTCGGCATACTGACCCGGACCAACACCTAAAATTGGGGCTTGTTTGATGGCGAAAAATCCATTTAAGATTAAATTTTTTCGAATATTACCTGAATTATTTGGATCATTTAGTTTTGCCTCTTCCAAATCATCGGAAATTTGAGCCAATTCACTTTTGTTATACTTTTCATCCAATTGCAGAGATCGATATTTATTGTCTACTTTCTCAACAACCGTAAATTCTTTTAAGTAAAACTTATCTGGTGGAGAATATACAGATCCAAGCCAAAGTTTATTATTTAAAACAACTAATAAAACTATAACGATTGGGGCAAGATAAACGACATTCTTTTTGCGAAAAATAGTGCGATAATTTGTTAAGAGTGCTAAAATAATTGCAAGTGCCAAAACACAAAATGAAACTATAACTCCAAACTTGGAACTTGCCAAAAATGCAAAGAAATAAGAAAGTCCCGCCAGTAATATTATTAAAAAAATATTTCTCCTAATTTTATCATCGAAAACTATTAAAGCCATCAAGAAGAAATTGAAATACAGTACGAAATTATTAGGATTATCATAAATATATGTTGGTGCAAAAAATATATTTGAGATTCGCGCATCATCAAATTTGGCGGTATAACTTCCTACCACGTGCATTCCAGTTGTAAATTCAAACAGCCCAGAAATTATTAAAACTAAAAATGAAAGCCTGAGTCCGACAACCAATAATTCTTTAAATTTTTCCCAGTTTAAAACTTTAAATGCACCTAAAATAGTACAAGCAAATAAAAACTGATTTAATAAATTGCGAATATCGAACTTTACAAATGCATTGAATTTATTTGTAACTCCATAAAAAACAGCGTATAGAAACCAGAGAAAAAGAAAAGATAATAAAAGCCAATCTTTTTTTGACAAGGACTTTAAATTGAATAATAAAGTTGGAGCAAGAATTAAGGTGAAAATTAAATTTGGATTAAGCGTAAAAAATCCAAAAGATATTGCAAAAATGGCCGATTGCATTGGCAAGGTTATCCACCAAGCTAGGAACAATGCTCCTATAATTTTCGGATTGCGATATAGTTCTACAAGTCTTTTCACTTAATTTTCAACTTCCTATAATTTTACAAATATCTTACAAATATTCAAAAAAAATTCCCTCATTCTGCAACGAGGGAATCCTTAACAAATATATGTAAATATTATTTAGCGTAATTAACCGATCTTTTTTCTCGAATCACTGTCACTTTCACTTGACCAGGATAAGTCATTTCAGTTTGAATTCTTTGAGATATTGCAAAAGACAATTCATCTGCTTTTAAATCTGTTACTTTTTCTGCTTCAACCAATACACGTAGTTCTCTACCTGCCTGAATAGCGTAAGCGCTAGAAACTCCATCATAGGAAAGTGCCAAAGATTCTAATTCTTTAATTCTTTTTATGTAAGATTCTACAATTTCTCTTCTTGCTCCTGGTCTTGCTCCTGAAATGGCATCACAAACCTGAACAATTGGAGAAATTAAAGTTGTCATTTCCACTTCATCATGGTGAGCTCCAATGGCATTGCAAACTTCTTCTTTTTCACCATATTTTTCTGCGAGTTTCATACCCAAAATAGCATGCGGCAATTCTGGCTCATCGTCAGGTACTTTTCCAATATCATGTAAAAGTCCAGCTCTTTTTGCAAGTTTCACGTTTAAACCTAACTCAGTTGCCATGATTGCACAAAGATTTGCAACTTCACGACTGTGTTGTAATAAATTTTGACCGTAACTAGATCGGTATTTCATTCTACCAACCATTCTCGTTAATTCTGGGTGCAAACCATGTATACCTAAATCAATACATGTTCTTCTTCCAGTTTCAGCAATTTCTTCATCCAACTGTTTGCGGGTTTTGCTTACCACTTCTTCAATACGGGCTGGATGTATTCTTCCGTCTGAAACCAATTGGTGCAATGCTAGTCTTGCAATTTCTCGACGAACAGGATCAAAACAAGAAAGAATAATTGCCTCTGGCGTATCGTCTACAATAATTTCAACTCCAGTTGCAGCTTCAAGAGCTCTAATGTTTCTACCTTCTCTACCGATTATTCTGCCTTTTACTTCATCAGATTCAATATTGAAAACTGAAACCGCATTTTCTACAGCTTGTTCGGTTGCTACACGTTGTATAGTTTGAATAACCACTTTTCTAGCTTCTCTGTTTGCGTTGAGTTTTGCTTCTTCAGTAATTTCCTTAATGTGCACCATTGCTCCTGTTCTGGCTTCATCTTTCAACGCTTCCATCATCATTTGCTTGGCATCTTCTACTTGCATTCCGCTAATTTTAGATAATTCTGCAACTTGTTTTGAGTGCATTTTATCTAACTCTTGTGTTTTAGTATCTAAAACGCCGATTTTAGTTTCAAGTTCTTGTTGTTTCTTTTGGTAGTCTTTGTCTTTTCTAGCAAATTCTTCAATTTTTTGAGAGAGTGTTTTTTCTTTGCTTTTGATTCTGTCTTCTGCAGATTGCATTTTTCTCTCTCTGTCTTTGATGCTGATTTCGTGTTCTTCTTTTAACTTAAGAAAACGTTCTTTAGATTCCAGCATTTTCTCTTTTTTAAGAGTTTCGCCTTGTATTTCTGCATCTTTCAGTAGTTTATCCTTACGCTTTTTTAGTAAGACATTGCTCACTACAAAAGCTACTACAGCTCCTCCGAGCAAACCGATTAGTAGTCCTGTCAATAATTCTATACCCATTTTTTCAAAATTTTATTGCGAATATGCATTACAATTTTGAGTTGGTAAAAAGATTTTTTTATTGGGATTTTATTTCATTCACGAGACCTTCCAACTGATTTTCTATTTCTGAATAATCTGCTTCACCTTTTACAGTGCGAACGGAAGATCCTGATTTAGATGCCAATTGCAAAGCCGTCATTGCGAGTAAATCTTGCATATCTTTTACTGCATAGTTATCTTGCAATAATTTTATCGCTTTGTTGATATCATCAGCAGCTTGTTGCACTTTTTCTTGTTCGGCTTCCCCAACAGTAAGAGGATACTGTCTCCCCGCTACAACTACTTTTATTGATATCTTATTCATTTTTTTATTAATCCCGTTTATGTGTAGTGCTATTGATTGTTTTTCAACTGAGCAATACATCCTTCAATTTCTTTTACCAATTCAGCAATCTGCTCGTCTCTAACATTTTCAACTTTGTTTTCGACTCCATTTTGCATATTCTGATTCGTTAATTTATCTTCAAGCTGTGTAATTTCCGTTTTAAGTTGGGAAATATCCGATTCTAAATTAGCAATTATTTTTATTTGCGCTTCTGTTTTCGTGATATTTGTATGTACCTGTTCGTTTAATGATTTGTTTTTTTCCCTTTCAGCAACAAGATTTTCATTCGATTTTTCGAACAATGATTTTAAATCCCCAATGTATTGCTTTATCTTTTCGGTCATTTCATAGACTATTGTGCAAATTTACGATTGAAAACAATATTAACAAGTCTTTTGAGATTATATATTTTATAAAATTGAATACTTTTAGGATTATGAATAATTTTCAAAAAATACTTTTGTCTTTTGCCGTTTTAATTTCCATCGGTAAATCGAACTCGTTTTTATCTCAAACTAAGTACCATTCTCCTCTTGGAATTCCCTTAGTGTTGTCTTCTAATTTTGGTGAAATCAGGCCAAATCATTTCCATACTGGTTTGGATTTTAAAACAAACGGGAAAATTGGTTATCGCATTTACGCCATTGAAGAAGGTTTTGTTAGTCGAATTAAGGTTTCGCCTTATGGATACGGTAGAGTTGTTTACATTGATCATCCGGATGGTAAAACGAGTGTTTATTCGCACATATCTCAGTTTTAACCTAAGCTTGATTCAATAATATTAAAATTACAACAAAAAGATCAAAATATTTAGATAGATTCTTACTTCAAAAAAGGAGAAATTAATTTAACAAAAGGTGAAAGTTTTGCGTTTTCTGGTAATACAGGTGGAAGTGGTGGTCCACATTTGCATTTTGAACTGCGAGATACCAAAACAGAACAAGCCCTTAATCCATTGCTTTATGGTTTTGATATTGCCGATAGTAAAAAACCTGAACTCAGAACACTTAAAGTTTACGGATTAAGTAAAGATGGTTATCTAATTTCAGGTAAAGTATTGGAATATAAAATAATTTTGAGCGGTACCAACTACAAGCTTCCGAACCCACAAATTCAAATTCCTGCAAACTTTTGTCCGCCAGAGGGTGGTTTAGGTTTTGCCATAGATGCAATTGATAGATTTGATGCAGCAAGCAATCAATGTGGTGTTTTTGGTACTAAATTGAAAATTGATGGCGCAGAAGTTTTTGGCCAAAAAATAGATGGAGTCTTTTTTGAGCAATCTCGTTATGTAAATTCTCATACAGATTACTTTGCGTATATCAACAATAAAAAGAAATACCATAAACTGTTTCGAAACAAAGAAAATATCTTGGAGATTTATACCACTGAAAATTCCGGAATACTTTTTCCTGACCAGAGTGGCACAAAAAATATTGAAATAGAAGTTTCGGATGTTAAAAACAATATTTCGAACTTGACATTTAAAGTGAATTGGGATTATCAAAATATTTTTAGTGAACTATTGGCAATTTCCGAAAGCGATTACATTATGCCCGATAAAGATTATCTTTTTGAATACGCCAAAGGAAAAATTATACTGAAAGATAATACCGTTTACGAACCCATGAAAAAATATAAATTTGAAGATGATTACATGCATCTTGGCAAATATGAAGAACCTATTCAAAATGCAATTGAAGTTAAAATTCGCAAAACGGAATTATCTTTTCCCGAAGAAAAATACTATATCAATGTTAAACGCCCAAATGGTTCTAATGCATATTTAGAAACCCGTTACCACGATTTGCACATGATTGCCGAATCTAAATATTTTGGAATCTTTCAATTGTTTATTGATACTATTGCTCCCGACGTTAATTTTAGTAAAATAGATTTTACAACCAAGCAAAAAAGTCGGACAATCATTATTCCTTTTAGAGAATTTCAAACTGAAATTGGCGAGTACGATTTGTATATTGATGGAGTTTGGGTTCCTTTAGAATTTGAAAACAAAGGAAGTTATTTTACTTATACCGTTGATATTAATTTAACAGGGGAGCATAATTTCCATTTCGTAATTGGCGATATTTGTGGCAATAAAGTCGACAGAACTTTAAAGCTTTTATTTTAGAAATGACGATTGAGAGAATAGGAAATTTTTAAAACTGTTTCACAAAAAACAATTCATCATTTTCTGCTTTCTTACCATCTTTTCGTTCAAGGTGAAATTCTGTTTTGTTAATATAAACAACATTCCAATCATCAGCTAATACACTTAAATCAGTAGTAGTTGGCAAATTAATCTCAATAACCGCCGGATTTTTCTCTGAGGTTAAAAACCAAGATCCAGACTCTGGTCGGTTTGGTATTTTTAGTCCATTTCCTGTTTCGAAGACAAAATAATCGGCGTTGTATAAATCTTTAAGATTCACGCCACCATCAGTAAACCTTTCAATTTTCCAAGAGTCTTCAGTGAGAATTTTCTTGACTTTATTGGGCGTAGATCTTTTGTTGCATCCCATTCCGATTGCAAATATGAGTACCGCAAAAATTAGGAGTTTTTTCATAACTTCGATTTTATTGACATTATCAAGCTTCAGTTGTGGTGTTGCCAAAATTTATTGGAGGCAATGAACCATTTTCTGCATCTGGAATTACGCCAAATTGCTGTTCGTATTTTTTTACATTATCGATCAATGCGTGCATGAATCTTTTAGTATTTTGCGGAGTCATTAAAACTCTTGATCTCACTTTACCCTTAGGCATTCCCGGCATCATTTGCACAAAATCACAAACAATTTCAGACTGTGAATGCGTAATAATTGCAAGGTTTGAATAGATTCCCAATGCAGTTTCCTCATTCAATTCAATATTGATACTGTTATCTGGATTCCCGTTATTATTGTTGTTATTGTTGCCGTTGTTGTTGTTATTTTGGTTCATCTTGTTTATAATATTTGTGTAAATATACGAAATGTGGGTGAAAGGATAGTTTTTTTCAAGATAGTAAGAATCAAGTGCCGCAGATTATTGTTTGCTAGAAAATAATTTGTGCATTATATAATTTACTGAAATGTAGACTTTTGATTTTTTGTTTTCACCTGTCCTTTTGTCAAAACGTAGAAATTTTAAAAAGGTAATAATTCGCTTTAGCCTTTTATTATTTTTTAAACTTTCGATTTCACGGTTAATTTGCCAAGGTTTAAAGAAAAATACCCAACGTCCATTTATGTAACACCATACGCTTAATGAAACAATAACTTTTGAGTTATCATCGAGAAACTTGACAACATAGTAAGTAATTCCAGGTTGTAAAGCTTCAAATTGTTCAAATAGAATTTTCATTCCACCCGGCAGTTCATTGATATCGGTTAATGAATAAGAATTTACTGTGACATAAGAAAAATTTTCATTTTTAAACTTTGAAAAATCTTTCGATATTTCATCTCGATATTTGAAATAATATAATTCACTAATTTCCCAAAAGAAGTTTTTAGAAAAAACCAACTTACAATCATGTAAATGTGGTTGTGATTTTAAAAACAAACCATTTATATCATTATTAGAATTAAGAATTTGGTTGAAATAATTTAGTGAAACCCCATCAGTAGGTTCCTCTTTAAGATGATTATTTCGTAATTCAGGATAATAGTGATTTCCAATATGTGGATGTTTCAACATTAATTCCAAAATGTGCGTATGACCCCATTGGTCAATTTGGATCTTTGAACTTTTTGAAATTTGATCAAACCATTCCTTCCCGTTTTTTTCGATATTATCGGGTGTTATTACAATCCATCTTTCCATTTCTGGAAATTTTATAGTCGCATTTTTTAAAGATTCTTTAATTAAAGTTTTGTGAGCTGAAGAGAAGGGATAAGGATAAAACTTAATTTGTACTCCAATGTTTTCTCCTTTCCTTTTAATTATTGCATCAACCCCTTTGTAATCTCCGGCAGAATCTGATGAAGTAGTTATCTCATATTTCTGAACAGAAGATTCCGCAACTAATAAAAGATTAAGAATTCTTGCAAATTCATTTCCTCCTTCACTGCCTTTTTGAATTCGTGCGTAGAGTGATGTAACATTTGGTATTGGCATAATTTATTTCATATGTTATTTGTAATTATAGAATCATCGTTAAATAGTTTTTTCTCAATTGTTCATTGTCATCTTGTAAAAGTTCATTTTCTATTATTCTTTTTAATTTTTTAGAATTATTCAGATGTTTTAAAATAATCGGAATATTGATTAATTTGAACCAGTCCAATTTAAATTCTGAATACTCAAATTTCTCAGGATTCAGCAGCCATTTTTGAAATGGACTCAAGTTTTTCAAGCGATTTAAAATTATTTTATTAGATAAGTTAAAATATGAGGAACACAATATTCCGCTTATAAAATTTACAAATTCAAAATTAAATATTACTTCAAATCCTTCTTTGTTAGCGCCTAAGGTTCTATCTTTGAGGTGATCAATATGATTTATATACTTTAAAAAAAGGTCTTGTCTATTCTCAATTATTTTAGAGTTGTTAGTTAATAGAATCCGGTATAAATTAGTGTCAAATTGAACATCCAAAATATTGATGATTTTATCATCAAGGAAAGTTACGCATTTTATTCCCAAGACATCTCTTAAGGCATAAATACTATCATATATTTCTATGAACTTACTCGTTTCTAAAGATTCCAATATTTTATTTATCAGATTGAAATCGTAAAACTTTTTTGCTGGATAATTAGCTTTCAATGATGAAAGAATTTTATTAATTAAATCCCCAGCGTAAGGATTTGAAGAATTAAATCTTAGATTTAATATTGTCAAATGTTGCCTAAAAGTGAATATGTTTCCTTTTTTAACAAACAAAATACCTATAAATTTAAAATCTGAAGGATAAGTAATGTTTTCACTTTTAAGAAAAGAAATTAACAAATTTGCCAGGTTTTTAGTTTTGAATGCTTCTTTTAAATTATCGCTAAAAGAATAACTTATGATTAATAATAAATTTTGAAGATAATTTCTACATTGATTTGCCAATTCAAATGACTTTTCCATGTTAATTCTGTCAACTTTCTTCTGAAATGTTTTAAAAAAATTTTCAGACATTGTCAATAAATAATCTTGTCCAGAAACATCTAATTGTATCTCATTTGTACTTGTCACATGAATTAGGTATAACAGATCTTCACT
>JBBSUQ010000068.1:0-15825 GCA_038234235.1 Flavobacteriales bacterium | reverse complement strand
ATCAAAGTACAAACCCATCTTTCAGAAAAAAAGTACGGTAACTTTTAAGGACATAATTCGAGGTATAAATCTAATTTCCGGAAAGAAAGTACGGTAACTTCTAAAGAGATAATTCGAGATATCAATCTAACTTCGGAAAAAAAGTACGATAACTTTTATTTATAAAATTCGATGAAAGAGTCTAATATCCATGGAAAAGTACGGTAATTTTTTACGTACAAAAATCGAGGTATAAGAATAATTTCCAAAAAAAAAGTACGGTAACTTTTATTTATAAAATTCGATAAAAGAGTCTAAATATCCGTGGAAAAGTACGGTAACTTTTATTTCTATTTTGATTGATATACCCATCTTTCAGAAAAAAAGTACGGTAACTTTTTACGTACAAAAATCGAAGTATAAATCTAATTTCCGGAAAGAAAGTACGGTAACTTTTCTGAATTCAAAAGTCAGAAAAAAATCATAAGTAATTTTTGAGTATTATCTAAAAATTTTGAAAATTGTGCCGAACTTTATTTTTAAATTTGGCGAGTGAATTATTGGAACCAATTTAAAATTGGAATGCTCAGCTATGTCGAGGCTTTTCGCTTCATTCATACAAATCGATTGTATTATTACATTTTAATACCTGCAATTTTGATGTTGGGAATTTATAAAATCGGTGAAAATATACTTTACCATGATTTGCAATTCACAGGGCACAGTGTAAATGATATTGTTTGGCATTTGCTTTTTACAATGGTCGAATTCAGTATTGCGTTGGTGCTTATGAAATTTGCGAAATATTTAGTGGTGATTTTACTTTCCCCTTTATTGGCTCAACTTTCCATGAAATGTGAAAAAATAATTACTGGAAACGAATATCCATTTGATGGCAAGCAACTTTGGCAAGATGTAATTCGTGGAGTAAGAATTGTCACACGGAATATTATGTGGGAATATTTTTTCTTTTCAATTATTTATTTAATTGCCGCTTTGGGTTGGAAAGAAATGCGAATGTCTCCAATTTTCTATCTTTCTTTTGCCATTGGTTTTTATTATTACGGATTTAGCTTTATAGATTATGTAAACGAAAGGCGGAAGCTGACAGTAGATCAAAGCATTCTTTTTATGCGAAAAAATAGAGGATTGGCGGTTGCAATTGGTTTGGGTTACTCATTTTTATTACTTATGCCTGTTGACATTTCAAAACTTTTTGCCTTTAGTGAAATTAGTAAAGCACCCATATACACAATATCAAATATGGCGTTGCATTTAGTGTTGTGGGTCTGTGCAGCCATTGCTCCTATCCTCGCAATTGTGTCTTCCACTCTTGCAATGCATAAAATTGTTGACTTAAAAAAAAGCAATTATATCGTTGAAACAAAATAAAATTAATATATTCGTTAGCCCAAAAACAGGCTTTTTTTAAAAAACATAATAAAATGAAGACATATTTATTAGCATTAACTACTTTTTTTTGTTTTAATTCTTACGCAAATAATAATGCGTCCATCCCCGGAGATACTGTTACCGGTTTAATAGATAAAGCTGCCGCATTGGTGATGATTGATGAGGGTAGAAAACTATTCGCAGAAGGAAGAAGCAGAGATGCACTGCAAAGTTTTAGAGAAGCATCCATAAAAGATCCAAACAGCTGGAAAGGTCCTTATTGGGTGGCTATGTGTCATTACAACTTAAACAATTATGGATATTCATTGCAATATGCAAAAGAAGCAATTGAAAAAGATGTGGAAGATGTAGACAAAGAAGTTTACGAACTTTTAGGAAGAAGTTATCACAGACTTGGAATATTAGATTCAGCAAAAATGAATTATGCCATCGCTTTATCCAAAATGAGTTCGTCTCGAATTAAAGAGCTTAATGTAGAAATGAAATTGAAACAATGTGAATTTGCACAAATGTTAATGGAGAAAAATCCTGTTGAATTAAGAATGCCCCTTTCAGATGCAGTTAATTCTGGTTACGGCGATTATTCTCCAGTTTTAACTCAAAATGGAAAAGTATTATATTTCGTATCAAGAAGAGCAAACACAACTGGAGGCGGACAAAATCCTTTTGATCAGGAATATTATGAAGATATTTACAGAACTGTTTGGAACGATAAAACAAAAAACTGGGATAGTTTAAGTAACAATTTAGGCAAAATGAACACCGATGGATTCGATGCATTGAGTTACATTGCGCCAGATGGTTCTTATGCTATCACAACACTTAATACAACTGTTGTTGACGACAAACCTGTAACAAAAGTATCAGATATTTGTGAAGTAAAGGTGGATCGAAATGGTAAATGGTCGGCCCCCAAATTAATTAAAAACAAATCAATTAATACTAGTTATTTTGACGGTGCGCCAACTTTAACTGCCGATGGAAACACCATGTATTTTGTAAGCGATAGAAAAGGTGACAAATCTAAATCTGACATTTATGTAGTTCAGAAAAATGGTAAATCTTGGGGCGATGCGAAACCTTTATCTACCGTGATTAATACAGTAGGAAATGAAACTACGCCTTACATTTCTCCAGATGGAAAGTATTTATTTTTCAGCTCTGACGGACATTTAGGCATGGGTGGTTACGATGTTTATGTTAGCGCATGGAATGGATCAGAATGGTCGACACCTGTAAATCTTGGTGCTTCATACAACACTGTCAATAACGATACTCATTTTCAATATTATCCAGATTTACAAAAAGCAATGATGGCTACTTTTACTATAATTGGCAATAAAGCAAGTCTTGATATTTTTGAAATCAACATGGCAAATTTCGTTTATCCCCAATAAAATCGGAATCCAATATTACAATGCACAAATACCGAGTTGACCTTAGTTATGACGGGACAGATTACTGTGGTTTTCAGCGTCAACTGCGTCAAAAAAGCGTTCAGCAAACTATAGAAGAAGCATTGCGCGTAATGCTACAAAATCCTGATATCAATGTTGTAGGTTGCGGTCGGACGGACACAGGAGTGCATGCGAAACATTATGTTTTACATTTTGAAACTCTAAAGCAAATTGATTGTGAAATAATTCTTTATAAAGCCAATAGATATTTACCAAATAATATTTCCTTTCAGCAAATTGAAAGTACAACAGATGATTTTCATGCAAGATACAGTGCAAGAAAAAGAACCTACAGATATTATTTTCATTTCGAAAAAAATCCTTTTAAAGATAAGTTCAGTTTATACCTGCCAAATTCCTTGAATATTCTTAAAATGAAAGAATCTTTAAAGTACTTTTTGGGTAAGCAAGATTTTACCAGTTTTTCAAAACTACACACCACCGTAAAATCGAATGTTTGCAATATCACGCATTTAGAAATTGTGGAGTACGGTAAAAATGAATACTATTTCGAGATCAGCGCAGATCGTTTTTTGAGAAACATGGTAAGAGCCATCACAGGCACTTTGGTAGATATTGGAATGGAAAAATATGAACCCGAAACAATAAAAGAAATAATTTCAAAAAAAGACCGTAGAGTTGCCGGAAAATCTGTTGAAGCAAAAGGATTGTTTTTGTGGGATGTGAGGTATTGAGGAAGTTTAAATGATTAATTTTTAATTCATTAAAATATTCATAGTTTCTCTGAATAGAATCAGATTGAAATTCTGGATTTAAATTCTTATTGAGAAAGCCAAATCCGCCATTTAATTCGAACAATATTCAATTACCGATTACGAAAAGCTTTGAACATGATTGAGATTTTTTACGTTTCATTTATAACGTCGCACTCCAACCTCAATTCTTAACAACTTTCAACTCCTGAGAAAATGACTCAATTTGAATTTTAAGAAAATATATTCCGGTGTTAAAGGTACTTAGATCAATTGTCAGATTTTCTTGATTTGTAACTGTAAGGTTATCTGATTTTAGTAATTTACCACTTACGTCATACAACTGATAATTTATTGTTTCAGATTTTAAATCTTGAAAGAATTTTAAAGTGATAATGTCATTTGTTGGATTGGGATACACCTGAAAATCATTTGCAGAAAATAATTCACTTATACCAAGTTGACCCAAGATTTGAACTTGAATACTTGCTGAACATCCTTTGGAATCTGTTACCGTACATGTGTAAGTTCCGGGGCATAAATTGGTGGCAGTTTGCGTGGTTTGATTTGTAGGATCATTCCAAGAATAAGTGTAAGGTTGCACTCCCCCACCCAAAATTACTGTCGCAGAACCATCACATCCGCTGTTTGCAGCTACAGGATAAACTCCCAGATTTAGAGCTTGTGCAAGCGAGATATTTAGACATACGTTATCTTGCTTTCCAAAAACATCTGTAACAGTTACGCAATAGGTTCCTGAACTTAAGTTGGTGGCGGTTTGTGTAGTTTGATTGCCAGCAGCAGCATCCCATAAATACGTGTATGGTCCAGTTCCTAATGTCGGATTAACTGTCGCATTTCCGTTGCTGTTTCCCGGACAAACATAATCTGATTTTGAATAAGTTAAACCAAGTCCGAAATCTGTTGGGTAAATATATTTCATTTTCAACGATACGGGTAAATGATCAGACATGTAATACAGTGCATTTACCACAGAGTCTGGATATTGGCTATTTGAACCGCTAATTAAACTTTGATTGTAATGACCAGCATCGTTTCCTATTGCACGGTATGAACCCACAATGTATTTTAAACTATCGTTACTCTGTAAGACATTATCTGTAACAATAATGTGATCAAATCTATCATCCAACCCACCTGTGGAGCCACAACTTAAAACTTGACCGCTCCGAGTTGACTGCGTATGTATAGGTGCGAAAGAAGAATTACTCGTCCAATTACCTGGAGAATTAATTGGATCATTCAATTTGTTTATTCCAGCTTGCAATAATCGTTGATAAGCAACTTCAAAACTATAGTAAACATTCATATCGCCACAAACAAAATGATGACTGTTTGTAGGACGATTATTCATGTAAAGTCTTATATCATCTGCCTGCTGCGCCCTTGTTGTTTGATCGGCACTTGAGTTACCAGCTTTCAAATGACACATATACATTTCTATAAATACCGTATCGTGGTGGATTCCAAGATTAGGATCTTTTACATATAACACATAATGATCGATATCTCGCACAGAAGTTTGAATGATGTCTTGAGAATATAAAGTAAGTTTATTTGTGTTGTAATACATGCTATTTTGCAGATCATTCAAACCACTAGTATTTCCATGGAAAGTCGCCATTGCAAAATTTGTACTGCCATTGATATTAAACGCCCTTGTTAAAATAGAATCGGCTCCAGCTTCAGTTTGTATTTCGCAGGCGACAAAAATATCGGCGTTTGCATACGAAACTATCTTTCTTAATGTATCGAACCTATTGGGAACATTGAAATTTGCTCCACAATCATTTCTTCCGTTTGGAAAATTTAATAGATTATAAGAAACTATTGTAATTGTTTCTTCTGTTTGACTAAAAGTTTTTAGGTTGAAACAAAGAATTGTTAATGTTAAAAGTAAAATCCGCATAATGCAAAAATAAGGATAAGTTGCCTTGAAAATTTTTATTTCCTGTTAAATGATTGGAAGCTTAATATTGAGATGATATCGTTTATTACGGTGCTTTAATTTTGACATAAAAGGAATTATATAGTCAATTTGGAAAAAAATTCAAATTTTAATAAAAAAAGTGTATTTTTTTTTACCGTACCAAAACACTAATTTTCATATACATATTCGATAATTACCATTTATAACTACTTAACAAACGAAAGAAAGTATTTATTTACCGAATCGTATTGTGAGACTACCGCAACTTTGCACCATCAAATCGAAACAAGTATGATTTCAGTTTGAGAAAATTTACAAATTAATATTTAAAAAATTTACATTATGAGTACAATGCGTAACAAAGTTTCTTTAATCGGACGTTTAGGAGAAACACCAGAAATTCAAACAGTGAAAGGTGACTATCAAGTTACTACATTCAGTCTTGCAACCCACGAACGTTCAAAAAACAAAGCAGGTGAATGGCAAGACAACACTCAATGGCACCGTGTTGTTGCTTGGGGGAAAATTGCAGAAAATCTTTCAAAATTAGGTTCGAAAGGAGCCGAAATAATGATTGAAGGTAAGTTAAACAATCGAACATACGAAGATAAAAAAGGTGAAAAAAAGTACATAACAGAAATTGAAACTTCAGCATTCTTATTTATCGGAAGTAAAGCCGAAAATGATTCCCAACCTTCTAAACAATAACCTTCAAAATTTAAAAGATGAACTCAATAAAAAATCATGTAATGTTGGTAGGAAATATGGGCAGTGCACCACAAATCACCAATTTTGACAATGGAAATAAAGTCGCACGTTTTTCACTCGCTATCAGCAGAGATAAAAAGTTACAAAACGGTGCATACGAAACCAACACAGAATGGCACAGACTTTTTGCCTGGGGAAACGTAGCGCAATTCATTGAACAATTTGGCGACACTGGTAAAAAAATAGCTATTCACGGAAGAATTGTCCAGCGGACCTATCTTGCAAAGGACGGAACACCAAGAACGGTTTCGGAAGTTGAGGCTCAACAAATTATAGGTTTTAATCAGAAGTAAAGAAATAATACCATACAAATAAAACCAAAACTATTAAACGATTCTCAAGCCAACCTCGGTTTGGGAATCG
Organism: Flavobacteriales bacterium; assembly: GCA_038234235.1. GTDB lineage: Bacteria > Bacteroidota > Bacteroidia > Flavobacteriales_D > Crocinitomicaceae > JBBSUQ01. Next base: position 9,181 of record JBBSUQ010000068.1, on the reverse strand, counting down.
TTTTTTTGATTTACGAATTTTCAAAATAACTAAACGAAAACAATTAATATGTGTAAAGTAAAAAAAGAACCCACACTTCGTGGGCATGATTGTCCTTATTGTTTTTTGCCTGTTATGGGCTTGAGAAACACTAAAGTTTATTGCGGTGATGATTGCCGATGGGGATATCACAAACGTAAAAACAAACAATATAAATCAAGGAAAAAATCCCTCAGTCAATTTAGTGGCAAGAATTTGGAAATTATGGAAAGCTCAATTGGCACAAATAGTAATTGTCTAAGAATTGATTTGCAAAAACTGCGTAAAAAAGGTTTCCGAAAAAGTCTTTATGAGAAAGCAATTAAAAGAAATGGCAAGCAAATATTCGTTATCAAAGAATATGAGTTTTATGTTAAAGATGACATAGTCCACATTTTAAGAACGGCTGATGTAAAAGATTTTGAACTAGGAGTTGAAGAGAGATGGCAGATTGAATTTCCAGTAATGGATAACAAAAAAAGAGTCGATTTTAATTCAGAAGAAGAATATAAAACTTATTATTTAGATTTGATTTCGACTGTTGGTTATTATCGGGAGAATATCGCTTCATAACTTACTTTTATTTAACATCTATACACCAGCGCCTAATCGCTTTTACTTTAATAAATAATTTGCCTTTTAAAAACTTTACATTTTAAGAGAGTAGGATTATATTATCAAGAAATTCAACTTAATCCTAATTGTTTCGAAATTTCACCTTTTTAGAAATCAACAATGGTTTAGACCTCCAAAAACTACTTAATTTTTCAAAAATTAGATTTTGTTATGTTTGAAATTTTCTGATCAACGGGATTATTGTGAATTTCGAGCATATTTTTTTTTACCGTACACATTTGGATTGGGGTACGGTAAAATAAGAAGTCTGAAATGGTGCTCGTTTAAAATATTGTTCATTAATCAAGGTAAATTAACCTATTATATCCGAAGAAAATTACGGTAAAAATTATAATTAACACGTTGAATTTCCAGCAGATCTTTTATATTTTGACAAAATCTAATTTTCAACATAGATTTTTGCTACCGTAAAATTTTTATCTAAAAGTGTCTGGAAAAGCCCAGAATAAGATTATTTATTCAAAGGAAATAACTGCTTAGCTCTTTATTTGCTGAATTATGTACGGTAAAATAAATTTCATTGTAAAAAAAAGTACGATAAAAAAAGAAATCATCGAAGTATGGTACGGTAAAAATAACTTCTGGAAATGTCAGCGGCTTAGCTCGCTTTCGGCCTATTAATCAAAATCAAAAATACTAACAAAAATATTCCACAAACTAGAAATATTGAAATTGGACTTGAAGTATTTTTATATTTTTTAACTGTTGTCTTAGTCTTACTTTTTGGGTCATGAAGTATCAATCCGAAATTTTTCAGTTCCGCAGTTTCACTTACGACTTGTAAATTAGGCGGATCGAAACCAATGGCTCCGTTACGAATTTCATAACGCCAATCTTTACCGTATTTACTATCTAAATAATCAAGAATAACAGAGTTATATCCCTCTTCATCGTCATCTAATCCATATCTTACACATCCCTGTGAATAAAAGTCAACTTTGTATTTTTGCTGAAAAAGAATATCTCTCTGGTTTTCAAAATCTGGCATTCCTCCAAAACCTCCCGAAAAAAGTATTTGTAATTTTCCCTCCTTGATAGCGGTCAATGCGCCTTCTTTAGAATATTTTGATTTGTAAACATAACTCGCATTCCATTCAATTTCATTTAAATCAAATTTAATATCCACCCAATCCAAAGTTATTTTAGGAATTACCAAACTGTCAGACTTTTGTATAGAAGAATCTGCAGATGAAACTGCCAAACTAGAATCGGATTGTGAATGTGCTTGGGAGCAAATTGACAGAAAAATAAAGCATAAATTTAATTTGTATCTATGTCTCAAAACCGAATTCATAAATGGTGTATATGGGAGATTTTTACTTAGACTTTTTTTAAATTCAATTTGAATATTATTTTATCCAGCCCAAAAATGCCGAACATTTAGGAAACCAAACATTTACAGAATAGTTGTTTTAGAATTTAGTATTTAAATTATTTCAATGAATTTTATAACTTACTATTGTTTTGATGTAAATGAGATTTAATATAAAACAATCACCTCAAATAACCTAAGCAAACTCCTCCATTTCACCCATAATTCTATGAGCTAATTTATCTGCAGATTCTTTGGTTGTGCTTTCTGAATAAATTCTGATAATTGGTTCGGTATTGCTTTTTCTTAAATGAACCCACTCTTTTTCAATGTAGATTTTTACACCGTCCGTCGTGTCAACTTCGTAAGTTTTGTACTTATCTGCCATATTTGTTAATATCGCATCGACGTTTGTACTTGGAGTTAATTCTAATTTATTTTTAGAAATAACGTATTTCGGATAAGAGTCTCTTAATTCAGAAACTTTCATCCTTTTCTCCGCCAACAAACTCAAAAACAAGGCAATTCCTACCAAACTATCTCTTCCGTAATGCGATTCAGGATAAATTATTCCTCCATTTCCTTCGCCGCCAATAACTGCGTTAATTTCTTTCATTTTCGCAACTACATTTACTTCTCCAACTGCCGAAGCTTCATATTTCAAACTTCTATTTTCAGTTATATCTCTCAAAGCTCTGGTAGATGACAAATTAGAAACTGTTGCTCCAGGTGTATGCGTTAAAATATAGTCTGCTACAGCAACCAAAGTATATTCTTCGCCAAACATGCTTCCGTCTTCGCAAACTATTGCCAAGCGGTCAACATCCGGATCTACTGTAAAACCTAAATGTGCACTTGTTGTTTTAATTTTATCCGACAAATCACCTAAATGCTCTGGCAACGGTTCTGGATTGTGAGGAAAATGCCCAGTAGGATCACAATAAAGTTCAACTATATCTGTAACTCCCAACGCTCTCAACAAAGCTGGGACAAAAATACCACCAGTAGAATTTACAGCATCTATTACAATCTTAAAATTAGCAGATTCAATTGCTTTTTTGTTAACCAATTTTAAAGCGAGAATAGAATCTATGTGTTTTTGTAAATAAGTGTCATTTAAAGTTGTTTTACCTAATTCGTCCACATTTGCAAAGAAAAAACTTTCGTTTTCAGCGATTTTTAGGACAGCTTCTCCTTCTAATCCAGAAATAAATTCACCTTTTTCGTTAAGCAATTTAAGTGCATTCCATTCCTTTGGGTTGTGACTGGCAGTTAAAATTATTCCACCTTGAGCATTTTCTAAAGGAACTGCAATTTCAACTGTGGGAGTTGTTGATAAATCTAAATTAATGACATCAATTCCGCAACCGTTTAAAGTAGCAGCAACGAGATTTGAAATTAATTCTCCTGAAATTCTAGCATCTCTGCCAATTACAACTTTTAATTTCGTAATATCTTTATTTCTATTCAAAAGCCAAGTTCCATAAGCGGCAGCAAATTTAACTGTATCAATTGGCGTAAGTGCGTTGTTTACTTTTCCACCAATTGTTCCTCTAATTCCGGAAATAGATTTGATTAAAGTCATAAAAATTAAAATTGTTTATTGAATATTTTTTCCTTTTTTCATTACAATCATTTTTAAACAGGCAACAGCACATTCCACACCTTTATTTCCGTGCTTCCCTCCTGCTCTGTCTATTGATTGTTGCTTAGTGTTGTCGGTTAACAAACAAAAAGCGGTTGGTTTTGAAAATTTCAAATTAACTTCCATCAGTCCATTAGTGGCAGCATTGCATACAAAATCAAAATGCCTAGTTTCTCCTTGGATTACAACTCCAATGGCAACTAGGCCGTCAATATCGGTTTTTTCAAACATTAATTGAGCTCCCAAAGGCAACTCGAAAGCACCAGGAACATAATTAACAATTATATTACTCGGCTTTAAACCAGCATCCAAAAAGGTTTGTTTGGCTCCTTCCAAGAGTTTATCAGTAATATCTCTGTTCCATTCAGAAACAACGATGCCGACTTTAAAATCGGCACCTTGTGGCAATTCTTCTTTCGAATATTGCGATAAATTTTTTCCTGCTGTCGCCATTTAGTTTTTCTTCACTTATTCCGATTCCTGTTTTCTGTTTTCGGTGCGCGCTATGTATTTATCAATTCCATTTTGATTTGAAAACTGATAATAATTGTCTCTAATTCTTTTGTAATAATCTGTAGCTGATTTGTAATCTTTTCTGTGTTCAGCAACACCACCAGCCTTCATTAAATACATTGGCGTAGTTTTGTCGTTTTCATTTGTTTCAGCTGCTTTTTCGTACATATCTTGAGCATCATCATATTTGCCAAGTTCACTGTAACAGTCTCCTTGTAAACCAATTGCTAAAACTTTAACGTAAGTATCGTTAACATCAACCGACTCAAATTGCTCAATTGCTTTTTTAAATTCGCCTTTTGTCATTAACTGACGACCCAATAAAAACTGAGAAATTTCACCACCTTTTTTACCATCGAATTTTTTAACGTGAGCAGTCAATGCATCAATAGCCAAATCAGTGCTGTCTTTCATCACATAATTAATGCCCTCATAGTTGGTATCCATTGATTTTTCATTCGCAGGTTTCCAAATAAACTGTTGGTAAGCAAAATATCCTAATATTACTACTACAACACCGATAACAAGGTAAGTTACCAATCTCAAAGTCTTATTGCTTTTAAACTGATTTTTTATTTCTTCTGGAGATAAGTTATCTAACATTTCTTCAATATATTTTTACGAGTGCAAAAATAGCTTTTTTTTCAATTAATGCACCTATTATTTTAATAAGGCTTAATTTTTATTAAAAAATCAATTAATTTGTTCCTTAAACTAAACCTCATTTAAAGCTATCTATTTTGTAACTTTGTGGTATGTATCTTCAGTTTCTGCAACTTCATAATTTTAGAAACCATCGTTTCCTAGAAATGGATTTAACGCCTGGAATTAATTGTATATCGGGGAAAAACGGTAGCGGAAAAACCAATATATTAGATGCGGTGCACTACCTAAGCATGTGCAAATCATATCTTAATGCTGTTGACAAACAAAATATTTTATTTGGAGAACACTTTTTTATGATTCAAGGAGATTGGTTTAAAAATGAAAAATCTCAAAGTATTCATTGTGCTGTTAAAGCTGGAGCCAAAAAAGTTTTTAAAAAAAATAAGGTTGAATACGAAAAACTAGCAGAACACATTGGCCTTTTTCCATCAGTTATTATTTCACCTTATGATCGGGATCTTATTTCAGAAGGTTCTGAACTCCGCAGAAAATGGATGGACAGTATCATTTCTCAATTTGATAGATCTTATTTAGAAAACTTGCAATTGTATGCTAAAGTGGTTACACAAAGAAATGCTTTGCTCAAAAATATGTATGAGAATGGCTTTTTTGAGCAAGAATCTATCGATGTTTGGAACGATAAAATGATACAACTTGGGACTAAAATTTTTGCTTCCCGTAAAGAATTTTTAGAAGAATTTATACCTGTATTTCAAAAAAATTACAATTTCATTGGCGAAGAAGCCGAAGAAGTGCATTTGGAATATAAATCCCAGCTACTTGATAAAGATTTCAGCCTGCTTTTGCAAGAATACCAAAGAAAAGATACTGTTACCCAATATTCAAATGTGGGCATTCATAAAGATGATTTAATTTTCTCAATAAAAGGTCATTCGGTTAAAAAGTTTGGTTCACAAGGTCAACAAAAAAGTTTTTTAATTGCGCTAAAACTTGCACAGTATGAATGGCTTAAAAAACATCTTAAAGTCAATCCGTTGTTAATGCTCGATGACATTTTTGACAAACTGGATAATGATCGGGTTGGAAAATTAATGCAATTGGTGTCAGAGAGTAATTTCGGGCAAGTGATTGTTACGGATACCAATGGACAAAGAGTTAAAGAAATTTTCGACACCATTCAAGTTGATGTAAAATTGTTTGACACAGAAGATTTGTGTCGGCTTGAAATAGAAAAAGCCTCAACATGACAGACAATAAAAACAAACACAATGGTGCTCCATTAAGCGATTTGATTGACAAAATAATGAAGTCATATAGATTAGATGGAAAAATGAAAGAAATGGATATTCTTGCTAAATGGCCAGAAATGATGGGAATTGCTGTTTCAAATAGAACAAAAAAAATAGAAATAAGAAATGGAATTTTATTTTTAGAAATGGAATCGTCTGTAATGCGCGATGAACTTTTACATGGAAAACAAATCATTATTGAAAGAATAAATCAAGAAGCTGGAGAAAAAATTATTAATGACGTTTGGTTTCAATAATTCTTGATTAAGAACATCATATTTAACAATATTCAAATTTCTACAAAATGTTTTTCCTATTAACTTTGGTTTCTGATCGTTTTTTCTTGGCTTCAAGTCGCTTCAATTTCATTGTTTTGCTGATAGATTTCGGAATTCTTTGTTTTTGAATGTAAAAACTTTCATTTAAAATTTCTCTAAATTTTTCAATTACCTTTCGCTTGTTCCCAAGTTGGGAGCGTTCAGATTGAGAAGTTAAAAGGAGAATTCCATCATTGGTTATGCGATTTTTTTGTTTAGTTAGAATCAACTGTTTTTCATCATCGTTTAAAATTTGAGATTCACTTACATTAAAGGCAAGTTCAACTTTGGTAGAGACTTTATTCACATTTTGCCCTCCACTTCCACCACTGCGACTGGCTTTAAAACTAATTTCCTTTAACAAGGCATCGAAATCCATTTTACTTTTTTTCAATAAATATAGTAAAATTCATTCTTTCGGATGATAAAAATACTCTATCAAATGATTAGTTTTGACTCAAATTTAATCAATTATAAAAAAAATAATCTTAATTATTTTACTTTCAGTTTGTGCCATTACTCAAAGTTTTGCTCAAGATTCTACTAATGTTGAAACACCAACTGAATCAAACTTTGAATATTGTGGTAATGCTTATAAATCTGGCAACATGTATCAAATTGAAATTGCTACGAATCCTGTTTTGGATGCAAAAATTACTGGTAGTTTGAAAGTTGTAGGAACTTATGTAGAAGAATTTGCACTGGTTGAAAAATCACGCAAAGTTGTTTCAAAAACCGCTGAAAAAATAGTTATGAATATTGAACTTTTAGAAGGCAAAGAAGGAATGTTTGCAAAATATGTTTTTACGATTATCTTAAATTCCAATGAAATAATTATTACAAGGGAAAACTACGAGGGCAAATTTGCATTTAAAGCAACGACTTGCAAGTAAAATAAAATCATTTACCGAAGTTCTATTTTTTAATAATTAACAATTATCAATTAACTTTTATACCCATAATACAGATATCATCAATCTGATCTAAACTTCCTCGCCATTCGTCCATTTTCGTGCTCAAGATTTCTTGTTGTTCACTCAAATTTTTATTTTCGAATGATAAAAGGAGCTCTTTGAAGGGTTTGTACATAAATTTCTTTCCTTTAGCTCCTCCAAACTGATCGGCATATCCATCAGAGAACATATAAATAGTTTCGTTACCCTTTAATTCAAGACGCTGTGTTTCGAATGGTTTTTTATTTTCGTAAGCACCAATAGGTTGTTTGTTGGCTTTTAATTCTCTAATTTCCTTATCCGAAATAATATAAATTGGATTATTAGCTCCAGCATATTCTAAAATTTTTTTACCATTTTCATTTTTTATAACGCATAGCGAAATGTCCATTCCATCTCGAATTTCAGTATTATTTTTTTGTCTCAATGTCTCTTCAACCAAGTCATTCATCTTGTCAAGAATTTCACCCGCAATATTTAAGCTAAACTCGTGTACTGTTCGGTGCAATGCATTGTTTCCAATAATACTCATAAAAGCTCCTGGCACGCCATGTCCTGTGCAATCTACCACGGCAAAAGCAAAGCCATCATTGGTTTTATCAATCCAGTAAAAATCTCCTGATACAATTTCTTTAGGTTTGTAAAGAATAAATGAATCTGGCAATATTTCATTCATTACTGAACTCGGAGGTAAAATTGCTTCCTGGATTCTTTTTGCATAGCGAATACTGCCCATAATATCAGCATTTTTTTCTTCAATTAGGTCGTGGGCCAGTTGTAACTTCAGATTGTTTTTTTGCTTCAACTTATTGTTACGATAACCTATTAAGGCAATAAAAATTACGATAACAAGTAAAGCCAATCCTAAATACATTATTTTATTGGTACGTGCATTTTCTTCTTTGCGTTGTTCTTCTTTTTGTTTTTCGATTTTTTCAAACTCGTAATTTAATTCTAAGGATGTTATTTCTTTTGTATGTTCTTCATTTCGCAAATTTTCTCCCAGTGTTTTACTGATTAATAAATATTTATAGGCATCATCAAAATTACCATTGGCTGCCAATGCTCTGAAAAGAACCTCACTCGCTTGTTTCTGTCGCAATTTATATCCATAAACAAGTGCTGTATCATAGTTTTGATGTGCTAATTTTATTGCTAAATTATTGTCACCAGTCAACAAGTACATTTCAGCCATTCGTATTCCGGCTAAACCTTCTTTGTTCCCCAAAATAGAATCTGCTGCAACTGCTTTTGCCAAATAATTTATAGCAGACTTTAAGCTGTCTTGAGCAATGTAAATGAGTGAAATATTGTAAGAAGCTTTTGCGACATTATGAATATAACTTGCATAATCAGAATCAGACTTATCGGCAGAAAGATTTTTTTCACTGGTTTTCAATGCTTCTTTGAGAATAACCAAGGCAGATACTGGATCACCAATGTCAAATTTTACACGACCAATTTCAATAGAATTGTTTATGGTTTCAATCTGATTTCCTAATGAGATTTCAATTTGCAAAGCTTTATTATAAAACTTTAGTGCATCATTGTAAAATCCAGTTTTATTTTCATCTTCCACTGTCTCTGATTGATGATAAGAAATTTGACCTAACCTATGAAAACAAAGTGCAAGAAATTGTTTAGAATTATTTGCCTCAAAAATCTTTCGTGCATCAATTGCATTCTTTAAGGCTTTAGTGTAGTTTCCGGCCAAGTCGTAAGCAGTTGCGATATTAAGGTATGCCATTCCTATTGTATTAGGATTTTTACATTTTCGAGCAAACTCTAACGCAGAAAAGGCATAAACCAAAGAACTATCTGCGCCAAAAAGTTGCATTCCTTCAGAAATTTGGTTATTTAACTTAGCCCTT
>JBBSUQ010000067.1:0-15962 GCA_038234235.1 Flavobacteriales bacterium | reverse complement strand
CAAGATAGTATTTATCTCAATGAAGGAGAAAGTGGTTATTTTTTGATGGAGTATTAGAGTAAATAATTCTGTTGCGAAAAACCGTACAAATAACAAATCTAATTAAACTATATTTACTTAAAATTAAGTAATGAAAAACTACATTTATTTATTTGTTATTTTGTTCCTTCTTATCTCCTGCAATAAAAAACAAGAAATAAGAATTACTGCGCTCAACCCCGCTAATGGCGAACCTTGGCCGGGTTTACATTACAGCATTACCCAAGAAAAAACTGGTGCTTTTAGTGAAAACTACAAAGTTATCCACGAAGGTTTTCTAGATGCCAATGGTAAAGCTGTAGCGCAGGTAAAGATGAAAAATGCTTCTTACCGAATTGATATTGAAGACCCTGGGAATACTTGTTATGAAAATGAAGTACAATATACTTTTGCCAAGAACGATACTAATTTTGATTTTGTTTTTGAATTAGTGCCATGTGGGAAACTTCAAATCAATATCCAAAATACAAATTGCCAAGGAGTTTCTGATACCTTGAGTATTTATCGCACCCATTCAATATCGGATTATTATAGTAATGTACCTAATCCGGCAATTTATACAGGTTGTATTAGTATAATTGGAAATTTGAATAATTCTCCAATGGGCTTATATACCTATAACGGTTTTGCTATTCACGGTGGAGTTTCTACACCAATTAGTGACAGCATTTATTTGAATGAAGGTGAAACAAAAATATGGAATATAAATTACTAAAAACCACAGTTGCTAAAAACCGTACAATTTTTAAATCGAAATACTTTACATTTACCTAAAAATAAATGAATGAAAATTTTAATATTTATTTCAATATTTCTTCTCCTCATCTCCTGTGGTAAAAAACAAGAAATAAGAATTCCAGCTTTGAATCCTGTAACAGGCGAACCATGGGCCGGCTTGCATTACAGCATTACTACAGAAAAAACTGGTGCTTTTAGTGAAAACTACAAAGTTATTCATGAAGGTTTTTTAGATGCTAATGGTAAAGCTGTAACACAGGTAAAAATGAAAAATGCTTCATATCGAATTGATATTGAAAATCCTGGAAATACATGTTATGAAAATGAAGTACAATATTCCTTTACCAAAAATGATAGTAATTTTATTTTTGTTTTTGAATTGGCGCCATGTGCTTATTTACAAAGAAAAGTTAAAAATGTGAATTGTTTTAATGCTTCAGATCAAATTGCTATATCTATTGATAATCAAGTTCATTCATTATTGAGTTTTGTTTGGGTGTTAAATGGCTATTAAAATGAAACTATGTTGGAAGGGCGATTTAGATATTGAAATATTTTTAGATGAAATTTCAGATTATATATTTGTTCATCCTTGTGAAATCGTATTTTTAGATGGTAGAATTTCAGACTGGGCTAAAAAAAATAAAGAATCAGTGGATAAATTGAAATTTAAAAATATTATCGAACAAAGTGAAAATAATTTGAAGAATTTTGTCGAAAATAATGAAAAAGAAATTAACGAATTTAAAAAATTAATAGATGAAGGATATAAAAAATTTGGTGATTATTTACCTTAGTTTAATAGGATTAAATTCTTGTCAAGAAAAATTATATTGTGAAAATAAGAATATTAAGGTAATGGAGGCCGCAATCGAAGGTAATTCGAAAGAAGTTGAAAAATTTTTAAAATCTGGAGGAGATCCAAACTTTACATGTTGGACTTCCGATAAAAATATATCAATTCCATCACATAGTGATCTAGGAATGCGGATTGCTATAACTCAAAATTATGATTTAATTAAAATGTATTTGAATTATAACGTTTCATTAGAAAATCAACAATATTTATTACAATTTGCTTTTTATCATGATACTACACTGCAAAATAACCAATTAATTCAATTATTGGTCGACCATAATATTTATTATCGAAGTATGGCCTGCAGTGTGGACGACACTGCTACTTATTCATTCCTTATTAACAATTTTGGATATGACATTAATAATAATAACAATGACAGGAAAAATACTGCCCTCCTTTCGTATACAAGTTGTGATTATTATTTGAGTTCAGATGATATGATTGAAGGTATAAAATATTTTATACGAAAGGGAGCAGATCCGAAACTTACTAATATAAATGGAGATGACATTTTTAAATTTGTTAAAGATTCAATTGTAATTGATTATTTAAAATCTTTATGAGTCTCAACAATGTGTGGTGTTTAATTTTAATTGTGGAACATATTATTTAAGAAGTTTAAACTTTATTGTTTCAAAAAATAGGTGAAGTAAATTTTGTAATTATCGCCATCTATAAAATAGTTATTGGTATATTTCAAAGTAACTTCTCCTTTTTCGAAATCATTTATATCAAAGGTTTTCAAAACATCATCACTGTTAATAATAAGTGCGTTTTGATTATTATCCCAATTAGCAATATAACTAATTTGAGAATCTCCATTTATATTTGGCTCAGTGATTTCGACAGTTTCTTTATTGAAACGAAAGGTACCTGCATTTTCACGTCCGTAATTATTAACTAAATTGTCGTTGATCCATGTTTGTTTAATATAGTATCTAATTCCCCAAATACCTTTGTTTTTAAGAAAAATATTGTGAACTTTTTTTTCCTTAGAACAACTAAAGATTATCAATATCGATAAAAATATAATTTTGTTTTTCATAATTGTATTTTGAGTTTAAGATACACGTATATTTTTTAAAATGAAAAAGGTGGGAAATCTTTCATGAAATCCCACTTTAAATATACTATTTTATTTTAATATTACTGAACAACCAATTTACCGGTTTTCATCATGTTAACTGATAAATTTGAAAGTTGATAAATATAAACTCCAGAATTTAAACCGCTATTTTCAAATAAATATTCTGATTGATTTATATTATCCTGTGAGAAAATAATTTTTCCTGTTAAGTCTATAATTTCTAATTTGTAATTTAAGTTTTCACTGTTGTTAATCTTAAACAATGTGTAATCTTTCATCGGATTTGGTGCTACACTCACATCCAAATTGTTTAATGAGTTGTTGTTTAGAGAAGCTGTACTCGGAAATTCAATTGTACTGATTGCCGTGTTTGTTACGATAGCCGGATTGTTGTCAAAATAAATATAACCTGTGTTTTTAATTTCCGTTCCAGGATTTAAATTATTCTGTAATTCAACTTCAAAACTAACATAACCATGACTGTTCACCTCATCACTTGTGCTATCTACCAAATTTATATTAGGAAAATTGAACTGTACAATATTATTAGTTAACCATTGCGGATTCATTAAATGACTGTTTGAAAGCAACCTGAATGAATTGGGAACAATATTTCCAGGCAGAGTATCCAGAACTGAAATATTTAAAGCTGGTGCATTTCCAGTATTTTGAAAATGAATAACATAAGTCAATTTTTCAGTAGTATCGGGAATATATCCTTCTGGACCATTTCCTTTCGGGAAAACTTCTTTGATATTTGGATCATAAGAATTTACAACTTCTAAATATGTAATGGATGAATTGTTGGATAAATCCACATCAATACCAGGCATATCTGTACTTAGTTGAATTGTCAATATATCGCCAATGTTAACTGAATTATCTGGCGTAAGGTGAATTCCTCCCACAAAAGAGTTCCAATAACCAGCGCCCAAATTAACGTTGGTTAAGTTAGAATAATTCCAAAAAAGTGTATTTCCTATTTGACTGTCAGCCGGATTTACACTCAAAACCGAATCATAAATTAATAGAGGATCAAGCACTACTTGCAATGTTCCACTAAAAGCTGTGCAACCAATATTGCTAACCTGCGGAAAATAGGAAAATGGAATATTTGGACGAATGTTTTGAGTGTTATAGTTGTGTACACTTAAATCAATATCGCCCAAACAAGTTCTTGGAAAATCAAGGTTGGTTGCTGGCAAAGAACTAAAGTTTAAGATGGGGGTTGCACAAGACGGAATTCCGAAAGCGAAGTTGTAAATGGAAGGTATAGAAGCAGAAGCTGAAAGAAATGTATTCGATTTAAATTGCGTTTCGTTAAAAGCACCAGAAAAATTTGAATAATTACTTGTAGTTTTCGTTCCTACTGAATAATTTGCAACAGTAGTGACATATAAACTGATACCTTGGTCACCTGCATTTGATAAACAATCATTGTTATTGTCTATAAATACATTTCCGCCAATTTGAGAAAAAGTACAAATAGGAGGTTGAAAATCCATATAAAAATTATAGCTTATATCCAGCGTATCTCCATTACAAATAATTTTATTTTTATCATGACTTAATTGATAAAAATCATTTCCACCAGGTCCTCCAACGCTATTGAAGACATAAGAAAAACCGGAAGTGGGAGTTGTATCAATTATTGTATCTTGTACTGTATAATTGTTGCTTACTATAAAAATAGAATCATTTAAAATTGTATTGTTTAGTTGAATTATATATTGACCATTTCCAAAATACATACAGTTTAGTTCATCCTGAAAAAATCCGCCTGGGTTAACTTGAAATTGAATGTTATTATTGACGGTAGACGCCAAAGTTATTTGAGAAAAAATAGAATTACTCCAAAAAAGAGCAAAAATAGAGAGTAATGTAATTGTTGTTTTCATAATAGTGAGTTTTAATGTTAATGTAAAAATCAGACGGGGGAAATTAATTACAGTTGCTTTAAAAATTTAATAAATTATTTCATGAATTACTGCAACAGGACTCACGTGAGGATAAAAAAAGAGTTAAAGCAATTGATTTAGAAAACCTTATGAAACATGAAGAATGGTAAAAGTACTGATAAATTTTATGTAAATTTTAATAACAAATTTCAAACTAAACAAATATTTCTAACGATTGATTGATTTTTCGATCTAAATTAAAAAAGATTCATTCAAGAATTAATAATAATTTTTCAAAAATTTTCAAGGATTACTTAAATGTTTGTACGTTCAGTAAAATTATTGCGTTAATTTTATACCAAAAGTAGCTAAGATGGTGCACAATGTTTCTGTAAACAATTCGATTTTTAATCATTTTTTAAATGAACTCCGCAATGTAGATGTGCAAGTTGATTCTATGAGATTTAGAAAAAATTTAGAACGAGCTGCGGAAATAATGGCGTATGAAATTTCTAAAAAATTGGAATACGAAAATGTAGAAATTCAAACACCACTTGGTATAGCGAAATCTACTCAGTTAAAAAATCAGCCAGTTTTGGCAACAATTCTCAGAGCCGGATTGGCAATGCACCAAGGATTTCTTAATTATTTTGATGGTTCAGAAAGTGCATTTATTTCTGCTTATAGAAAACATACCAGTGTTGAAGATTTTGAAGTGTATGTTGAGTATCTTGCGGCACCAGATATTGATCATAAAACATTAATAATAATTGACCCAATGTTGGCTACAGGAATGTCAATGTATTTAGTTTACAAAGCATTGTTGAAACACGGCAAACCAAACAGGGTAATTATTGCGGCTGCTATTGCGGCTCCTGAAGCATTAGAATTTCTGAAAGAAAGATTGCCAAAAAATACCGAAATTTGGGTTGGAGCAATTGACGAAGAATTAACGGCGGAGTCATATATCGTACCTGGATTGGGCGATGCTGGTGATTTGGCTTATGGAAATAAAATATAAAAGATGTTTTGGAGGGATGTATCTTTTCTATTATTTTTGGCAACGTTCAAATTTATGTTCTCTCCAGCAACTGGCGTAATTTTAGGATTTAATTTTTTTGAAATTTGGATTATTTGTGTCCTTGGAGCCACGCTAAGTTCTGCCACTTTTTATTTTGCATCAGATTTTTTAATGGAAAGAACTCACAAAAAAAAGATTAATTTGAAGCAAAAAGCAATAGAACAAGGCTTGGAATTCATCGAAAAAAAGAAATTTACCAAGACAAATAAATTTATAGTAAGACTTAAAAACAAGTTGGGACTTTACGGTATTTGCTTTGTTGTTCCGCTTATATTGTCGATTCCAATTGGCAGTATTATTGTCGCAAAATTTTACGGTCAGTTTAAAAAGACATTCTTCTTAGTTTTCTTGGGCATCGTATTCAACGCTTGCTGGCTAACAGCTTTGGCATATATTTTCAAAAAATAGAAGTTTTGCTCAAACACATCTTTTTTGATTTAGACAGGACTCTTTGGGATTTTGAAAAAAACTCTAAAACCGCATTAGAAGGATTATTTATTGAACATAAAATTCATGAAAAAGTAAAAAATTTTTATGACTTTTTAAATATCTATCAAAACGTAAATAGAGATTTGTGGGTAGATTATGGCAAAGGAAAAATAACCAAAGAATTTTTACGAATAACAAGATTTGCCAAAACTTTGGATAAGTTAAAAATTTACGATGAAGAACTTGCTTTAAAACTGGATGTTGGCTACGTCAATAATTCTCCTTTTCAAACAAATCTTTTTCCCAATGCAATTGAAACTTTAACTGAACTTAAAAATTCAGGCTATAAAATGCACATTATCACCAACGGATTTAAGGAAGTTCAACAAATTAAATTAGAAAATAGCAAGCTTGCTCCTTTTTTCGAAAAAATAGTTTCTTCTGAAGAAGCAGGTGCAAGCAAGCCAAACGCCAAAATTTTTAAACACAGCCTTGAACTTGCGCAAGCTAAAATAAACGAATCAGTAATGATTGGCGACGATTTAAATACAGATATTGGTGGCGCAAATGCTATTGGCATGCAAAGCATACATTTTGATCCGGAAAACCGATATAGAAAAAGAAATTCTCAACCAAAAATTAGCGACCTAAATGAACTACCCGAACTTTTAATTTGGATGTTTAAAAATTGTTAGAGTTTAAATTTTATTTTTTGGAATAGTACAAGGAGTTTATTCTTCTATTTTATACAGTATCAATTTATTTGGTTTCGGAATTTCGTCGTAATACAAATATATTTTCATTTTACTTTTTGAAAAAAATCCGAATTTAATTTTAATTCTATGAGGCTTTGTTGTATCAATATTTTTGAAATCCAGTTTGCGTTTTTTTTTAGAAATAAAACGGTTTGATTTAGTTTGTGTAGTATCTGTTGATCGCGGAGTTTCTAACCTCAAAGTCAGTTGGTCGTTTACGTTATTAATGAAAAATTGTTCTATTAAAACACTGTCGCCATTTTTATTTACTCTATAACCTTGCCCTTCCATAACGTCACCATTTAGCGACCATATTTCATATCCAGTGCCTGCTTTGTATTTCCAAATTCCCGGAAGATGTTCTGCCCTGCCAGAAAATTGCGCATTGCTAGAAAATGTAAGCAATAAGGCAATAAAAAATATAAGATTATTTTGCAATGACTTCATAAAGTTGAAAATTTTGAATGTATATCTTGTTGTGTCCCGGATTGTAAACGTAAGCATGAAGAATTTGTTCGCAGTCAATATCCGAATTAAGTTCAAAAACCACAAAATGCTTAACTAATTTTGATGAATTAATATTTGTAGCCATGTTATTTGCAGCATACAATTTTTGTTTTTCTCCTTGTTCAATTTCTTCTTTACTTTGATCTATTACTACTACCAAATGCGTAGGTATAGAATCGGAAATTGTTCCTGTATATTCCAATAAATAATATAAATGTCCGGCACTTTTTTCACCTTTTAATTTAAATTTTAAATCATAACTGAATTCGGAATTAGAAGTATCTTTCTCGAAATTTTTACTCAATATTTTAGCTGGTACTTTACTTAAATTATTTTCTGTTTTCCCTTCTTTAAATTCATAAAATGCACCATTGGGATAATTTTTATATTTAGAAATGTTTGAATATTTTCTTCTAATTATTTCAAGGTACATAGGAACATGAAAACTGTTTGTCCAAGCATAAATAAAATTATTTGCTGTAGAATTTTCTACTCTTGTTCTTAGTTTATCTTCCGTTGTGTTTTCAAACCAGTCTTTTATCGGCTCCTTAACTTTTTGATTTGCATAATAATTAAAATAAACGATGTTGCAAGTATTTATCGCCGCATTTTCACCATTGTAATTTACGGTTGAAAAATCATTGGCCAATTGTTTAAATACGCCATTTGGAGTCGGTTTTATAATTGTTCCGAAGAAAAAAGAATGAGCTGCAAATAAAATACAAAGTAAAATTGCCGGTTTTGCATTTCCTTTTACGAAAACACTTGGTTCATTAGCTTTAAAAACAGCAATTAACAAAGGTACAATTGTAAACATCATAACTGCTTCTCTCAAAATTGGAGTAAAGAAGATAGAAATAAAATATGCTAAATAATAACTTGCTATAAACCATACAATTATCCAACGTTTGATTTTAGTAGCAACTTGTAATCTAAATCCATATCTGAGAATATAAAAAATGGCTAGAACTACAAAAAACCAAGAATTGTTTAGCATTTCATATAAAAATAAAAACAACCAGTTCCACTCAGGTTTACCAAGCCAACCTAGTCCACCTTGTTGCAAATGAAAGGTTGTAATTTCTAAATGAGGTATAAAAAGTAAAAGCGCTATCGTTCCACAGATAAAAATTGCTACTTTCTTTTTCAAAAATATAACGGCAAAAACTCCCAAGGTACCAGCAACCAAAAAAGCAAAATAGTGTGAGTACATGCAACCAGCAAAACCTATAATTAGCAAAACATACCAGTGCCATTTCACTTTTAATTCTAAGTGCAAATGAATTAAAGATAAAATAGAAAGTAAAATAAAAAATAAGCCAGAATTATATGGTCTTGCGTAAGTTGTATTGACAACAAAATAGCTCAAGGCAACAAAATATGCCAATACAAAATATACAGTTGTTTTTGATTTTAGGTCAAGACAGATTCTATAAATGAGCACGCAGTTCAGTATAAAAAAAAGTAACGATGTGCTTCTGATAGACCACTCCCCTGCTCCAAAAACTTTCATCCAAAGCCAAAGAAAAACTTGATAAAATCCTGGGTGCATATCGTTGTTGCGAATGCCCGAATACCAAAGATTTCCCCAAGAAACATCAACGGCTCTCGACCATGCGCTCAATTCGTCATTAGAAAGACTTTGAAAGGAAATAAAAATGCAACGGATTAGTAATCCGAAGAGTACGAATAGAATAAAAAGGTGGTGTTTTTGCCAAAAACTGGCTCTACTATCCATACAATTCTTGTCGGGTTTTTTCATACAAAACCATGCCGGCAGTAACGCTTACATTTAACGATGCAGTTTGACCTTTCATCGGAATTCTGGCAGCAATATCGCTCAAATTTATTAAATCGCTTGTAATTCCATCTTCTTCTGAACCTAAAACAATGGCGACTGATCCTCTAAAATTAACTTCATACATAGGAACTTTAGATTTCTCAGTACAGGCAATAATGCGCAAACCACTTTGTTGAAGATAAAATAAACTGTCTTTTAAATTATCGCTTTTACAAACAGGAATTCTGTTAAGAGCACCCGCAGAAGTTTTAATAGCATCTGCAGTTACCATTGCACTTCCTTTTGACGGAATAACAATGGCATGCACACCTTGACATTCAGCAGTTCTGGCAATTGCTCCAAAATTTCTTACGTCTGTTATACGATCAAGAACAAGAATGCAAGGTTTTTCGCCTTTTTCTAAAAGTTCATCAATCAAAGGTTCAATTTTTCCGTAAGTAATTGGTGCCACATAAGCTATTACGCCTTGGTGATTTTTATCAGTTACACGGTCTAGTTTTTGAACCGGAACATATTGAATTTGATAAGTTTTACCCGCAAGTGCTTCCCTTAATTCTTTGAAATTTTCTTTATCAATTCCTTTAAGAATCAAAACCTTGTTGATATCTCTATTGGCCTGAACAGCTTCAATTACTGGTCTAATTCCGAATATAAAATCTTCGTCTTTTTCTTTGCGTTCCCATTCATTTCCTGAAGGGCGTTCTTTTCTACCAAAGTTTCTTTCCATCTTAATATTCGTACTTAAAATTAATAATTATAGCAGGATCAAGAGATTTTGCAACAGGACAAGTTTTCCCGACTTTCAATATCTTTTTCATTGTTTCTTCATCCCATCCGTTTCCGGTAAAATTCATATTTAAATTTATTTCGCCAATTCTTCTTGGTTCGGCAACCATTATTTTTTCAACTTCGATGTAAGAATTTTCATATTTAAGTCCATTTGCATTACAATAGATACCAATAATTGATAAAACGCAACTTGCCAGTGCAGTTGCAACTAAATCAGTTGGCGAGAAAAGTTCTCCTTTTCCATTGTTATCAACTGGAGCATCAGTACTTATTATACTTCCAGATCTTAAATGTTCGGCTTCAGTTCTAAGTCCGCCAAGATATTTTACTTTTGAAGTTGCCATGAGCTGTTTGTTTTTATATTTACTTTCAGAAAATTCAATTCGTTTATTTAAATTTGTGTAAATGAAAATGCCAAAAAAATTTCTGATTGTAAAAGTATTACTTTTTGTGCTTAGTCAGAGCTTTCTTTTTGCTCAGTTTTCAATTGACAACAGTTCTGGCTATTTATTTAAAAAAGAGTTCAATCTCGGACTACACTTAAGCACGAATGGAACTCAATTAAATTTTGTCTCAGGATTTAAACAATCTGCATCCTATTATCATCAATTTGGTGTTGGAATTGGGAATATAAAACACGAAAAAGAATACAGTTCTAAGAATGAATTATCTGGAGATTCTAAGAGATTTGTTTACGGTAAAATTAATACTCCATACGCCGCAAGATTTCATTTTGGTGGCAGATTGGTTATTTTTGAATCTACTCGCAATCAAGGTGTAGAAGTAAATTTTGTGTGGGCCTTAGGATTTTCATTCGCTTATTTAAAACCAGTTTATCTCCAAATTAAAGAACCTTTTAATTTTCAAGATTCAAGTGATCCGAAAGACGAACGTTATGACCCGACGATTCATTTTCAAGAAAATATTTATGGCAAATCTTCTTTTTTCAAAGGCATAAATGAAGGATATTGGCAAGGAGGATTTTTTGCTAAAAGTGGAGTATTTCTAGATTTCAGTCAGAATAAAAGCATGATTGCCGGAATAGAGTTTGGCGCAAAAATGGATGTTTTTCTAAAAACTATCGTAATTTTGTATGAAACTAAAAATCATGCAATTTTTCCTGCATTTTATTTAGGTTTAAACATTGGCAAGAAAAAATTATAAAAATGTCAGAAAACACAAGTATAATTGAAGAAACAACAAATTCTGTTAGGATTAAAAAACCGAACTGGTTACGGGTAAAATTACCCACCGGAGAAAATTACAGAAATGTTAGGCGCTTGGTCGATGAACATAAATTGCACACCATTTGCGAAAGTGGAAGTTGTCCGAATATGGGCGAATGTTGGGGTGAGGGAACTGCAACATTTATGATTTTAGGTAATATTTGTACGAGATCTTGTGGTTTTTGCGCAGTTCAAACAGGAAGACCTGAAAATGTAGATATTTTTGAACCCGGAAAAGTAGCTAAAAGTGTGCAACTAATGAAAATTAAACACGCTGTAATAACGTCAGTCGATCGCGATGATTTGAAAGATGGCGGCTCAGAAATTTGGGTTCAAACGGTAAAAGCCATTCGCCAACAATCACCCAATACTACCATGGAAACCTTAATTCCAGATTTTGCGGGTAAATGGGAAAATTTGCAAAGAATAATAGACATAGCTCCAGAAATAGTTTCTCATAATCTTGAAACGGTGAGAAGATTAACCAAGGAAGTTAGAATTCAGGCCAAATACGATAGAAGTTTGGAAGTATTATTCCGCTTAAAAAAAGGTGGAATGCGCACAAAAAGCGGTGTTATGTTAGGTTTGGGCGAAACAGAATCGGAGGTGATAGAAACCATGGAAGATTTGCGAAGCGTGAATGTCGATATACTTACACTTGGCCAGTATTTGCAGCCAACGGCTAAACATTTGCTAGTACAAGAATTTATAACTCCTGAGAAATTTGCAGAATACAAAGTACTTGGTTTAAAAATGGGATTCCGCTATGTTGAAAGTGGGCCTTTGGTGCGATCTTCTTATCATGCAGAGAAGCATTTGTTTTAAGATTTTGTTGCATTCTTTAGTTTTTATTTAAATCCGGATTAGTTTAAGCTTCTGTTAACTGCGGCTGAAGTCGATATTTGCATTTGTTGTTATTTTAATAACTTCCAATCTTTTAATCTTTAAAAGTTTTTCTAGATGTCTTAATATTATTTTTCGATTTCACTTTATTTTTCGATTTCACTCATTCGAATATATGTTGAGCATTATGAACAATTAAGTTTGTTTGATGAGGTATTGGATGGCTTTGAGGCGATGTGTTATTAATAGATAATTAGAATAACGTTGGAATTTTTAAGTACAGATTAAGTTTTTTGTTGGAAAAAATTGGACGTAGTTATATTGATATGCATTAAAACGTGTTGTTTTTGAGCATTTATTTTTTGTAATTAACTGGCTTTTTTGGATTGTTTGCAGTTAAAAATTGAGTTTGTTTGGATTGAATGAGAAATGGTTGGGGATTTTTAATTAAAACTAATTTTATAGTCTAATAATAAAACCCTTAAAAAACTGACAATCAATCACTCTTACCGTAATAGCTATTCTCTCCAGATCGAACAGTTTTCTAAAACTAATTGTTTCAAATTAGCCAATTCCGTTTCTGAATAACCTCTTCTATCAATCAAATCCGGATACTCCAACAACCAACGCCCAACAACACTATCATTATACTTCGGACCTTCAAAAACTCGCTCCACATGCAAATTTTCTCCATCCATCCAATACTTAAAATTACTTAAATGATAAACCACCTTTCCATCTTCCAACGTTGTAAACGAACATTCTTCCAATTGAAATTTCTGACTTTTAAACTCCTTAATATTTCCACAGAATGAATTGTATTCCGGACCCAAAACTGAATCCAGATAATATAAGTTCCTTGAA
This sequence comes from Flavobacteriales bacterium, assembly GCA_038234235.1. Classification (GTDB taxonomy): domain Bacteria; phylum Bacteroidota; class Bacteroidia; order Flavobacteriales_D; family Crocinitomicaceae; genus JBBSUQ01. The sequence continues at coordinate 3,043 of JBBSUQ010000067.1, read as the reverse complement.
AATAATTTAATTCCTCTATTTATTTTCGCGCAGGCATAGTCACTTTCTCCAAATATAGCCAAACGGTTGCTTTCTTCAATTCCTACGCGCACTGCAATTTGATTTCGGGTATTTGCATGGTGTTCTGCCTTACAGCCATCGCTGCAGTAAATTCTAGTTATTCTGTAAGCCCAAACTGCAAGCATACAAACAGGACATTTGTGCCCCAATAGTTTTAATTCCATAATTGTTTTTGTTTAATTGTAAATTAATATTCATCACAAATATAATTAATATTATTATTTAATTATTATATTTGCAAAAAGATTAAATAAACGTAATAAATGATTATTTATATGAAGGCAGTATTTTCTTCTAACATTCTCCTTATATCTTGCAGAAGACTAAATAATTTAATTGTCAAAGATTTTGAATTATTACTGATTGTTAAAAACTATTCAAAATTCCATCTGGTGAGAATTGCTAAAGCTCTTTTAAAAATTGTAAATTTGCGTTTAGAATATTTAGGCTTTTATACAGATAATTCCGCATGTTAACGATTGATCCAAAAGATATTTCAGTTCCAAAATTACACCATTATTTACTTGGTGCCATTGGCCCGCGTCCTATTGCTTTCGCTTCGACTGTCGATGCAGAAGGAAGGAAAAATTTATCGCCTTTCAGTTTTTTTAATGTTTTCAGTGCAAATCCACCAATTTTAATTTTTTCTCCTGCGAGAAACGGAAGAACAAATTCAACCAAGGATACTTACAACAATGTTAAAGTGGTGCCCGAAGTGGTAATAAACATTGTAAATTATGATATGGTTGAACAAATGTCGTTGAGTAGTTCACCTTATTCTTCTGATGTAGATGAATTTATTAAAGCAGGATTTACAGCCATAGACAGCGATCTTATTAAACCAAAACGTGTTAAAGAATCTCCTGTTCAATTTGAATGTAAAGTTTTAGAAGTTAAAGAATTGGGTGATCAAGGTGGTGCAGGCAATCTTGTTATATGTGAAGTAGTGAAAATTCACATCGATGAAGCTGTTTTGGATGAAAATGAAATGATTGATCAACTAAAAATAGATTTAGTTTCGCGAATGGGAGGCAATTGGTATTGCAGAGCTGATAAAAATTCAATGTTCGAAATTATGAAACCTTTGAGTACATGCGGAATTGGTTTTGACGCGTTACCAAATGATGTGCGACTAAGCAAATATCTCACAGGTAATGATTTAGGAAAATTAGCCGGAATTGAAAACTTGCCAAACGAAACAGATGTAAATGATTTTAAGCTTACAGAATTAGCTGATGATTTTATTGAATTGGAAGATAATATTACTGAATTAGAAAAAAAATTACATACCAAAGCCAGTGAGTTTTTGGCTCAAAATAAACTCGAAGAAGCTTGGATGACCTTGCTTGCCTTCAACAATTAATTATTAAATAACAAAACACAAGAACATGTTTAAATTACAAGGAGTAGTAAAAGAAGTATTCGATACACAACAAGTGTCGGAAAAATTCCAAAAAAGAGATTTTGTACTAACAGATGCATCCAGCATGTATCCGCAACACATTTCTTTTCAAGTAACACAAGATAAATGTACAATGCTTGATGGAGTTTCAGCAAATGATCAGGTTGAAGTATCTTTCAATTTAAGAGGTCGTGAATGGGTTAGTCCACAAGGTGAAACAAAATATTTCAATACGTTGGAAGCTTGGAGAATTGAAAAAGTTGGTGCAGCAGCAGGAGGTAATATTCCACAAGGCGGACCATCAGATATGAATTTAAATACCGCAAAAGAAGTTGCAAACTCTCAGGTAGATACTGAAAGTGCAGATGACGATTTGCCGTTTTAATTTTAGATTATAGCATTTTTAAATACAATTTAAAAACCGTCCCCTAGTGACTTAGGGACGGTTTTTTTGTGCCTTTTAAAATTATTTTTAAAAATTATTTTAACTTTAATTTCGATATTGACTTCTAGTAAAACAATCATAAATATCCATCCTAAATTATCAATTAGTATTTTTGTGCCATGGGGAAAGATAAATTAAGAAAATTTGCAGCAGTTAACGCTTATTCTCATGTGTTTGAACCACCAATTTTACCTCCAGATACTCCACTTGGTCAGCAGTTCGACCAAAAGGGAAAATGGCACGAATATTTTAAGAATGACAATCCCATTATTTTAGAGTTGGGCTGTGGCAAAGGAGAATATACAGTTGGTTTGGCAAAACATTTTCCCGATAAAAACTTTATTGGTATGGATATCAAAGGAGCTCGAATTTGGAAGGGTGCCAGCGAAGCAGTAGAACAAAATATTAAAAATGTTGCTTTTTTAAGATCCAAAATAGATTTCCTACCAGAATATTTTGATAAAAATGAAATTTCAGAAATTTGGCTTACCTTTTCAGATCCGCAGCCGAAAAAAGTAAACAAGCGACTTACTTCTCCTCCATTTATAGAACGGTACAGAGCAATATTAAAAGCAGGCGGTTTGGTACACATGAAAACCGATAGTGATTTACTATATGAATATACCCAAAAACAAATTACGAAACACAGCTACCAACAAGAAGTAAATTATCCCAATCTATATGATCAAATTGGCACTGAAATGGATTCAGTAACCAAAGATATCCTTCACATAAAAACCCATTACGAAAAATTGTTTACAGCGAAAGGCAGTGTAATTAAATATTGTAGGTTTAGAATTGGGTGAATTAGAAAAGTAAATTCTCTATTCTTTCAGCTTATTTCCAAACAGTTTGTCAAAACGATAAGCCAAGCCAACTTGAAAAAGAAAATTTTTATAATAATGATTTTGATTTAGAAATTCTTGATAGTAAATTTTTTTACCAAAAGAATTTTCATATACACTGTAAACCATAAAATCATAATTCACGTTTTGTTTTGAATCAAAATTAATACCTGCCAATAATTCAAAATTCCTTGCGAAATTATATCTAAAAGTTACGTCGGCATCTAATTTTATTGCCCCATTGTATCCGTTGTGGTTTAGTTCCGAATAACCCGCAACATCGCCCTTGTT
>JBBSUQ010000066.1:0-16547 GCA_038234235.1 Flavobacteriales bacterium | reverse complement strand
GAAGGAAAAAGAAAAACCATAAAAATATGCATAAAATAATTTGGCTAATTTTTATTTTATTATTGTTTACTGGGTGTAAAAAACCTAGTAAACATAATAAAAGAACTATTGTTACAGGCAATGTATCTGTTTATGGAACTGGGCAGTTGTTAACCTATCATCCAATTAGATTGTATGGGAGTATTGGAAAAAAAGGCGGTTTATTTGATTATTTAATTGCTGAAACAACTACTGATGGTGAGGGTAATTATACTTTCGATTATAAAAAGATAAATAATATATACCCACAAAGAGTTTGGATTCCGAATAGTGAAAACGAATCCTATTACGAAGGAGATGCTTATGTTAGTCTTTCAAATTATGATTTCTGTTACAAACAGTGGAATCCGCCTGGAGGTCCAGGAGGGTCTTTGTCAGAATATATTACTAATAAAGCTAATATAGTTCTTTATCCCTTTGCAATGTTGAGAGTAGGACTTTTTAATGACAACTGTGTTGATATAAATGACTTTATCGATATTAACATAAGTTCTCCCTTGCAAAAATTGGGTTATGTTGGCTATTATGGTTCTTTCCATGGAGCAAACCAAGATTGTGATACTTCGTTTGGTAATTATTTCGTATTCAACCCATCATATCTTGAATGGACGGTAACAAAAAACGGCATATCCAATACTTTTTACGATACGCTCACCTTTAACATGTGTGACGAAGTTTATTATGAGATACATTATTAGAAATAATCTTAAATTCAGAACTTTAAAATTTCAACAAAAAAAAATCCGAAATCTAAATTCCGGATTTTTTTATATCAATTTTTTATATCAATAAAGAATATCAATGATTTTTGTCGTGCTTATGATAATTTGAATCTATTTTGTCACCGATTTTATTAATGCCTTCTTTAACGTCGTTTTTGATTTCAATAGCTCCTTCTTGAATGTCATTGCCTATTTCTTCTCTGTCTCTAGCGCGTTCTTCTGGAGTTTCTCCGCAAGAATTTAATCCTATAATCCCAAATCCTAAGATTAATGTGTAAATTATTTTTTTCATGTTTTTAAATTTAATGTGTGTTCTTTTAATATAAAAGATAAAACTTGATTTTGTTTGGTGTATTTTTTGAAGTTTTGAAAATTTTATGAAAATTTAAGACAGAAATATTTAATCTCTTCAAAAATTTTAAGGTCAGTTGAAAGCATTGTCTTAAATTAGCATTCGAGAAAAATAATTCATATTAACTAAAAAAACAAAAATTATGTCATTCGAATTACCAAAATTACCATACGCTTTTGATGCACTGGAACCACATATTGATGCTAAAACAATGGAAATACACCATGATAAGCACCACCAAGGTTACACAACAAATCTTAACAAAGCAATTGAAGGTACGGATTTGGAAGGAAAATCTATTGAAGAAATTTTAAAGCAAGGTAAAGATAAACCAGCAGTAAGAAACAATGGTGGAGGATATTACAACCATAACTTATTTTGGACTGTAATGTCGCCAAACGGTGGTGGCAAACCAAGTGGTGATGTTGCAAGCGCAATTGATTCGGCTTTCGGATCTTTTGATGCTTTTAAAGAAGAATTTAGCAAAGCTGCAGCAACAAGATTTGGTTCTGGTTGGGCATGGCTTTGTGTAACAGACGGAAAATTAGAAATTTGTTCTACAGCCAATCAAGACAATCCGATTATGGGTGAAGGTTGCAAAGGAACACCAATTTTAGGTTTGGATGTTTGGGAACATGCTTATTATCTAAATTACCAAAACAAAAGACCAGATTATATTGAAGCTTTTTTCAATGTTGTAAACTGGGATGAAGTAAACAAAAGATTACAAAGCGCTAAATAATTGCTTAACAGTAATAATCAGAATTAAAATTATTCAATTATACCAAGCCTTTACTTCTCTTATTTTTCCAGAGAAGTAAAGGCTTTTTTTCAATCAATAAAATTGTGAATAGATATAAAAATGGGAGGAACGGATACAAGTAACGCTCTTCATTAAATCTTTGAATGTAAACCAAATAAATTATTGAAAATAAAACGCTGACAATAAAAAATTTCCAAAAAGGACCAATTTTTAAAAACAGTAGAATAATACCACTAAACAACCCTAAAAGATTTAAAACACAACACAAGTATTTTATAAAAATGATAAATATATTATCTTTCAATGCTGCTTGATAAATGTTTAAATTCATGTTAGATGAGAAAAACAGATATTTAAAACTGCGCCAAGGCGTTAACACAAAGTACTCTAATTCATATTTGTGTTGCAGCTCATATAACTTAAGCTCAGAATATTGTATAAAGTTTTTTTCTTCAACCGTAAAATTTTGAATTTTGTCACCAACTTTTTGAGCCGAAAGCATGGCGGCCTGATAGTTAATTAAAACCTCTCTATAATCTGCACGATATTTAGGATCAATTTTATCTAACGATCTTTCTATACCTTCATTTCCTCCGTATGCAGACTGATAAGCTACAAAATGAAATACTTCTCCTCGGTATTCTATTATTCTAAAATAATCGGTAAGCAAGGCATGTGGTTTTCTAAATAAACTTTGGTTGGTTTCATGATAAATAGGATGGAAACCTGGATATTTTCCTGCAACTATTGTATTTCGAACCTGCCAAGCTAATAATGGTAAAAAACTCACTGCGATTATAACTTTATATTTTGCTTTTTTATGACTGAAAAATAAATAAAGACAAACAAAAACTGCAGGCAACAGAAGTTGAGGCCTCACCATAATTGTAATTGCCCAAAAGAAGGATGCTTTCAAGATGTTCTGTTTTATATTAAACACACATTGTCTTGAAAAATAAATTGAAAAAATAAAGAACGATGTACCAACACTTTCGCTTAAAGTATAATAAACAAAACCTGAGAAGCAGGGTAAAATACTCAATATAAAAAGGAAAATTAAGGTTCGTTTTTTATTTCCAGTGATGATATAAATGAGTAATCCTAAAACATAAATTTGTAAAAAATAAAGTGAAATTTGAATTATTTTTAAAATCTTATAAGGATTGGATGGATAAAGTAATTCACAAAACATATAAATCGAACCATATCCAGGAGTTCTAGTGAAATAAGCAGATTTTCCTATTTGTGAATCTTTCCAAACACCATTTTTAAGAAAATTTCGTGCGGGAGAAAAATAACTTGCTTCGTCTGCAGTTGTTATCATTGTTTCACCAACAATGTTTTGATTATTTAGCTGGTGTACGTTGTATTCATTTATAATTACAAGCAGAATTACAGCAAAGATGCTGATGAAAACCAACTGTAATTTGAAATTCATAGAATTAGTTGGTGAGCTCGGCTACTTCTACTGCCTCTATTCTTTGAATTTGTGGTGCAACTTTTTTAACTGCTTCAAAAAGTCCGGCTTTCAGTGTCATTGTGCTCATGGAACAATCACTGCAAGCGCCAATAAGTTTTACTTGAACAATATTATCATCAGTTATATTTACCAATTCCATATCGCCGCCATCTTGATGTAAAAATGGTCTTAATTGCTCAATTGCACTTTCAACTTTATTAATTAAATCTGATTTTTCCAAATTCATATAATTTCAAATATTAAGAATTACTCTCAGCAAACAATGGAGTTTTTGAGTTTGTCTCTTTCACAAAAGTACGAACTAATTCTTCAAATGCCAATGCTGAAGGGGTATTATCTTGGAAAACGGCTGGTTTGCCAACATCACCTGCTTCACGTACGCTTTGAACCAATGGAATGTGGCCAAGAAATGGAACTTTGAGCCCTTCAGCAAGATTTTTTGCTCCATCCCTTCCAAATAAATAATACTTATTATCAGGAAGTTCAGCAGGCGTAAACCAAGCCATATTTTCAACAATGCCAATAACTGGTACATTAATACTATCTAATTGAAACATATTAACACCTTTTCTAGCATCTGCCAGGGCAACTTCTTGAGGTGTACTAACAATCACAACACCATCAAGAGGTACAGTTTGTACAAGTGACAAATGAATATCTCCTGTTCCTGGAGGCAAATCCACAATCAAATAATCTAAAGGTCCCCAATAAGCATCTGTAAACAATTGTGTCATCGCTTTTGCAGCCATTGGTCCTCTCCAAACAACAGCATTGTCTTGTTCTGTAAAAAATCCTATTGATAATATTTTTATGCCATAACTCACTACAGGATTGATCATACTTTTTCCGTCTACATCGATCATCGTTGGTCTTTCACCCACAACATCAAACATAGTTGGCATTGATGGACCATAAATATCTGCATCTACAATTCCTACGCGGTAACCTGCTTTGGCCAAACCACCAGCTAAGTTTGCGGCAACTGTAGATTTTCCAACGCCACCTTTACCAGATGCCACAGCAATAATTTTTTTAACGTCAGGTAATATTTTACGGTGACTTGCCATTATTTCCTGAGGTAAACCAGAAATGTTTACTTTCAGTTGCACATCATTACCAAATTCTTTTTGAATATTAAAAAGTATTGCCTCTTGCATACGTTTACGAGCATGCATGGCAGGATTTTGTATTTTTAAGTCAAATGAAATAGAGTTGTTTTCTTCATCGATTGATAGATTATCAACCAAATTGGCGCTCATTATATCTTTTTTTAAATCAGGTTCGATAATTTTTCCTAAAACTTCAAAGAGTTTTTCGCGATCAATATTCATTTTTATTTTTTTTCAAAATTACATAAAAAAGGCTGTATTTCTTAGAAATACAGCCTTACATTTATTTATTAAAATATTTTATTTAACTGCTTTAACAGATTTGATAGATCGAGTCATGAAATCAACTATTAATTTTTCGCAACCTTCTTCTCTGGTTTGAAACAAATAAGTAATACCATTTATTTCTTTTTGTCCGTAAACATGGTAAGATTTATGAGATACACCAACACTAGCTGCAGCATTCTTATTGCCTTCAACTTTAAGATTTCGTTCATACATGATTAAATCTTTTTCGTCAATTAGATATTTCACATCATAAAAAGTTAAATCTTTCAATTCTTTCTTTTTAGATTCAATTCTATCATCGACATCACCCCAATCTTCAATGAAGATAGAAAAATTGTTTCCTACTTTCAATTCCCATTTGTATCCATCTTCTGGATGAATAATTTCTGGTTTTGTTGAAGTTCCGATGTTCGCAGTTTCATCCGGTAACATAATTGTTGCGGGAATATCATATTCCTTAAGACTAAAACCTTGAAATTGGTCATAATCTTCGCTTAAAATTTCTTCGTCTTCTACATCTTCTGTTCCTTTACAAGAAACGAGCGAAAGTGAAAGAATGCACAGAATCATTGAAAAAGTCGTGAAAAATCTATGTTTTGTATACCGTAAAATCATGAATATTGAGTTAAAAGTTTGACAAATATAAATATTTAACTAAAATAAGAATAAAATATCGAAATTTGGAACAAAATATATTTATAACTGTTAATTAGTTATGGTGTCTTATAAGATTGGAGAAATAGAGGCAATTACCGGTATCAAAGCTCACACCATTAGAATTTGGGAAAAAAGATATGATTTGCTTCTTCCGAACAGGAGTGCCACCGACATGCGAAAATATACGGATGAAGATTTAAGGTATTTGTTGAATGTCGCAATATTAAATAAATCTGGTTACAAAATTTCAAAAATTTCAAAATTTAGCAGTAAACAACTTGAAAAAGTTGTTATTCAAGAATTTGATTCAGATGATGTAACAAAAGTTGTGGATAGATTAATCATTCACATTATTGATTTAAATCAGAATCAATTTGTAATAGACATAGAAAATCAAATTCAGAAAATTGGATTTGACGAATGTTTCCACTCGGTAATGGTTCCATTTCTAAATAAAATAGGAAACATGTGGCAATCTGGTTCACTTACCACTTCCAAAGAATATTTCTCAACAAATTTGATCAGACAAATTATAATGCGTAACGTGACATCGCTTCGTTTCCATTCAAAATCAGAAAACTCAATCATATTATTTTTATCAGAACATGAATCTCATGATATTGAGTTGTTATATTATTATCATAAATTGAGAGAAACAAATATTAAAACTTATTATCTCGGTCAACATGTACCATATCATGCTTTATGTGAGTTTATTGAACGGACAGGCAGCGATACGCTAATTACCAATTGGGTTACAGGAGTTGACGAAAGGAATATGATTAACTACTTTAAAAAGTTAAAACGAGATAAACCCAATGTTGAAATTTATTCAGGAGGTAATCAAGTATTGAAATATCAAGAAAGTCTTGTGAATTTAACAAAACCAATAAACACTAGAAATTACCTTGAAATATTAGAAAGACTTACTGTATAAAAAGTGCTTTTAATTCTGTAGCATCTTGCGGATTCATTTTACCAGCCAAAATTAAACTCAATTGTTTTCTTCTTAAAGCTCCATCAAATCGAGATTTTTCTTCTTCAGTTTCAGGAATAAGTTCTGGTACTTGAATGGGTCCTCCATTTTGATCTACAGCAACAAAAGTATAAATTGCTTCATTCGATTTATTCTTAACGCCAGTAATTGGATCTTCTACAAAAACATCTATAAAAACTTCCATTGAAGAAGTAAACGAACGACTCACTTTCGACTCTAAAGTAACAATTGATGATTGTTTAATAGATTTTTGAAATGAAACATTATTTACAGCGGCAGTAACCACAACTCTTCTTGAATGTCTGTGTGCTGAAACACTTGCTATCACATCCATCCAAGCTAATAACTGTCCTCCAAAAAGATTTCCTAAAGTATTGGTATCGTTGGGAAGCACTAATTTTGTTGTAATTGCCAATGATTCTTGTGCTGTTTTTGACTTCATTATTTCCATTTATTTGACAAATTTAGAATAAATAAAATGAGTTAGATTTTTAATTTTACAGAATATATCATAATTAAGCAAAAATGTACAATCTTAAATTTGAAACAAAAAGATAATAAAAGCGTATCTTCGCACGTAATTAGCTCTGAAATTCGAACAATGAAAAAACTGATAGAAGACTTTTCCAGTAATATAGAAGACGGTTTAAAAATCGCTTCGGAAATAAAATTGAATCCTCTTGTTGGAGAAATCCACGAAATAGTAATTTGTGGGATGGGAGGATCTGGCATAGGTGGTCGTATTGTTGCCATGTGGCTGCAAAGTGAAATGAAATATCCTGTATTTTCTGTTCACGACTATAATTTACCTGCTTTTGTGGATAAAAACACTTTGGTTATTGCTAGTTCATATAGTGGCAACACAGAAGAAACGCTAATTTGTATTGAAAAAGCACATGAAAACGGTGCGAGAATAATTGGAATAACTTCCGGTGGAAAATTAGAAAAATATTGCGGACAAAAAGGAGAAGATTGTATCATAGTTCCCGGAGGAAATCCGCCTAGAAGTGCATTGGCATTTTCACTTATTCAATTAGTTGCCATTTTTACAAAGCTAAATTTTATTGGAGAAAACAGTTTAAAACAATTCGTATCGGCAAAAGAACTAATTGATCAGGAAAAAGAAAATATCCATAATGAAGCACTTGCTTTGGCGAAGGAAATAAACAACAAACAATGTGTTTTTTATACTAGTGCGTTATATGAAGGTATTGCGGTTAGAGCCAAACAACAATTAAATGAAAATGCTAAATTACTTTGTTGGCACCACGTTATTCCAGAAATGAATCACAATGAATTAGTTGGTTGGGGCGGTGGAAATGACAATTACGCAGCCATATTTTTAGATACACAAGATTGGATTCCAAGAAATAAAAAAAGATTTGAAATTAGCCTGGAAGTTATTCGTAAAAAAACAAAAAATGTATTTGTAGTTGAAGCGAAAGGGAATAATAAAATTGAAAAATCTATTTATTTAATTCATTTTGTTGATTGGTTGTCTTGGTATTTATCTGAAATGAATAATACAGATGCCATGGAAATTAAGGTAATTGATTATCTTAAAAATGAACTTTCAAATTTTAAATAATTAAACCTTTTGTAACTTCAGTGGATTTGGGGTTGGTAGAATATCAATCTGCTTGGGATTTTCAAGAATATCTTTTAAATGGTATTGTGAAATTGAAGATTGAGAACCGAAACATTGAAAGCCTAAATTCAGAAAATAAAAGTTTAGTTAATAAAGCAAAGGATATTTTTAATTATTTGATTTTTTGCGAGCACTACCACGTTTATACAATAGGGAAAAGTGGTGATTCTTCTAATTTACTCATTTCGGAAGAAAAACTTAACCAGATAAATGCATCATTTTTAAAAACTAATAGAGGTGGAGATATCACGTATCATGGTCCCGGACAATTAGTTATGTATCCAATATTTGATCTTGGTCAGTTCTTTAGTGATGTCCATAAATATTTGAGATTTTTGGAAGAAGCAGTGATTCAAACTTTAGCCAAATATAATATTGTAGCTGGCAGGTATGACGGATTTACTGGCGTTTGGATAGAACCTTTCACTGAAAACGCCCGTAAAATTTGTGCAATTGGTGTAAGAACTTCAAGATGGGTAACCATGCACGGCATTGGGTTTAATATAAATACAGATATGGAATATTTTAATCACATGAACCCTTGCGGAATTGATGTAAAAAATGTAACTTCCATGCAGAAAGAATTGGGAAGCATTCAGAAAATATCAGAAATCAAAGAGGTTTTGTTAGCTGAAATGTCCAAACTTTTTGAATTTCAATATATATGAAAAAGAAGAGAGGAATAATTTCTAGGATAATCAGATTCATTCTGTTTTTTCTGCTGGCTGTAATTCTGTTGGTCAATATTTTTATACTACTTTCAGGTAGAACCTATCTTTACAAAGGGATAGCCAATACTTATCTCAAAGGAAAAGCGGCTCCGGGCATTTATGATGAAGAGGTCTTTTACAATTCAACCATTGCAAAATCGCCAAATCCAGAAAGTTGGTTGAGTGCTAAAGAATACAATAATTATAACCTTAGTGCTTCCGATGAAAATATTTTTAACGAACTAGAAACAACGGCATTTTTAGTTATAAATAATGATTCAGTAATATTTGAAAAATATTGGGGAGAACATGCCAAAGGCACCGTTTCCAATTCTTTTTCTGCAGCTAAAACTGTGGTTGCTCTTCTGATTGGTATTGCTGTGAACGAAGGTAAAATTAAATCAATAGATGAACCAGTAGGAACTTACCTTCCTGAATATAAAGAACAGGGTAGGGAAGTGATAACAATTAGACATTTGTTAATGATGGCATCTGGATTAGATTGGTCAGAAAGTGGTAAAAATCCGCTCTCGGATAATGCAGAATCTTATTACGGGACCGATTTAAGAGGTATGATTCGCCGACAGAAAGTGATTAATGCGCCCGGTAAAAAATTAAATTACCTAAGTGGAAACTCACAAATATTGGCTTTTGTTCTTGAAGCTGCCACTAAAAAAAGTGTTTCAAAATATTGCGAAGAAAAACTATGGAAACCTTTGGGAATGACCAGTGATGCACTATGGAATCTCGACAAAGAAAACGGCGACGAAAAAGCTTTTTGTTGTCTTTATGCAACTGCCAGAGATTTTGCAAAAATTGGAAAGTTATTTTTAAATTATGGAAAAGTTAATGGAAGCCAGTTGGTAGATTCTGTTTTTATTGCGCAAATGTCAACTAATCCTGATATTGAGACAGATGAAGGCATTGCCAACCTAAGATACGGTTTACACGTTTGGACTTATCATAACCCCACACAAAAAGCAATTTACTGCCGTGGAATTTTAGGGCAATATATAATTTCCATACCATCAGAGAATGTTATAATAGTTAGACTAGGTAGCAAAAGATCTGAAAATTTCGATTACGAAACCTTTTCCAAAAAACCAAATGAATATCAAAAAAAGTATGCTTATTTAGTTGGTCATCCAATTGATTTGCAAGACTATTTAAAAATAGCAAATAAAATTCTTAAGAAATAAAATGAGAGAAGAATTGCTTGGCCCAAAAGTAGAAAATGTTGGCGTGGCCATTGTACAAGATTTAAATAAATTGAAACAGATAGAATACAATGTTTATCTGCTAAATCTTAAAGAAGAAATTATTGAAGGTATTATCATAACGAGTATTGGCTATGGCGTAAACGCAAATACTGGTGAAGAAGTAAAAACTTCAATGTTGCGGAAAAGTCTCGAAGTTATGATGCCAAATGAAGCTGCCAAAATAGAACCAATTATGGAAGAATTATTTGGTTTATCTAACGAATATTGGGTGAGTTTTTGGATTAATGATGTGATGTACGATAAGAAATATATTTTTCTGCCAGAAACCGTGACTGCCCAAAATTTAAAGAATATTCCAGTATTGGGTAGAAAAGGGGTTATGATTATTTGAGATTATTTTAAAAATTTATTTAAAATTAAAAACTGAATTGGCATCCTCAGCAATTTCAATTACGTTTTGCAGTTCCATACAATTAAAATGTTTTTTAGGGCATTTGTCATAACCAATTTTACTACACGGTCTGCAAGGTAAGCCACCAACTTCGTGAACTGTATAGTTTTTATTTAGAGGAGCATAAGGATACATTCCAAAATCTGTTACAGTATTGCCCCAAACTGAAATTATCGGAATTTCAAAGCAAGAGGCAATGTGCATTAGTCCAGTATCATGCGTTATTAACACTTTCGCATTTTTTAATAACCATGCAGATTGATTTAAATTTAAAGTTCCACAACAGTTAACAATTAACGTATTTGAAGAACTGGCAACAATTTCTTGAGCAACAGCAATATCTTCTTTTCCTCCCAATAAAACAACTTTCGCTTTTAGTTGATTAACAATTTCAATAATTTTATTAACCGGTAATCTTTTTGTGGCAAATTGCGCGCCTATTGCAAATGCAATATAATTTTGTTTTTCGAGAGAGAAATCTTTGAGAGGCACTTCATCTTTTTCTCGAATAAAATAATCGCAAGGCAATTCATCTTTTATGACGCCTAGGGATTTTACACTTTCAAAATAACGATCCACAATATGAATTTCTGGGAGTCGGTTAATTTTAAACTGAGTAAGTAACCATTTTTCTACATTCTTTTTTGGGAAAGAAACGCTTTTTACTTTTAAAGCTGAAAGTAGTTTTTTGCTTCTTAAATTTTTATGCAAATCAATAATAAGATCAAATTTTTCGGCTTTTAATTCTTCTAAGCAATCAATTACATTTTTTTCAAATGAATGTATTTTTTCAATGTATGGATTGTCTTCAAGGATTGTTCGGTACTGGCTTTTTGTAACATAATGTATTTCAGTTTCTGGCAATTGGATTTTAAGACATCTTATTATTGGCGTTGTCAAAACAATATCTCCTATTGAACTAAAACGAATAATGAGAACCTTCAAATTGTATCAGAGATTTTTATAATTATTGTAAATAGTTAACAGGAAACTTTTCCCATCCATTACTTCTTTTTTGTTTAGGGAGTCTTGAAGGAAGCTTTGAGAATCCATTAAAAAAGTGAAATTTCCACGAGGAGTGACGTAACCGTAACCTCTTTGAATAGTGTGCAAAACAAACTCAGGAACTAAAGGATTAAACATATCTCTACTCCAAGGATAACGACTTATATCTCCTTTCATTTGGTACATTAATGTTGTCGGAATATCAGTTTGACATAGCATTTTATTGTTTTTGATACCTTTATATTCGTCTTTTAACGCTGGTCCCCAAAATAACATCGGAATTCGGTAATAATAAGAATCTGAAGGGTCTAAATTTTCTGGCGTCCCATGACCATGATCTGCTACAAAAACAAAAAGTGTATTTTGATACCAGCTTTTGGTCTTGCATTTCTCCAAGAAATCAAACAAAGCTTTGTCGGCATACATCATTGAATTGAGGTAAGCTGATTCTTCCCCTTTAAATCTTGTAAAGCCTTTATTTGGGAAATCATAAGGTGAATGGGTGGAGCCTGTAAAAGCACAGTGTAAGAATGGTTCTTTTGTTTCATCTATTTTCGAAAGTAGCATTTTGAATAAATCATGATCATAATAATTTAACTTTCCTCTTTTAAGATTGCTTGGAAAATCATTTTCATCTAACACAACATCAAAACCATGATCCGTAAAAAATCCACCAATGTTACCATATTTTAAGTCACCTGAAAATAAATAATTGGTACTATAGCCCCATTTTTTAAGATCCTCATTAATTGTTGGCAGTTTTCTATGTTTTTCTGACTGCATGCTCAAAGAAATTTCAGGTATAGCAGGGTAGCCACTAAAAATACTGGCGTTTCCAATTTCAGAAGTCCCAGAATTGGAAAAGAAATTTGTAAAAAGTATGCCTTCTTTGGCTAAATTGTCAAAGTGTGGCGTTATATTTTCTGGGCCATCTAAGCAACTTACTGCATTTGCCGACCATCCTTCCAAAATAATAAAAACAACATTTGGTCTTGTGTTTTTTAAAATTAAATTGTCATGTTCTTTGGGATAGTCAAATAATTTTGCTGTACTTTCTTGGGCTTGGTGCAAATCAATTTTAGGCATTAAATTATCGATATCACTTCTATTGTATAACAAATAACTTTTACCAAAAAAATAAGTTGAATTTACAGATAAATCATTGGTTACGTAATTTTTAGAATAATATGCAGCATCAATATTTATTGGAATTGGCTGTAAACCTCCTCTGCTAAATAAGAGTAAAATACATGAAAAAAGACTAAAAGCCAAAACACCAAACGCACTTTTTATAATTTTGGATAGGGCAGAAATAGAAGTAAGATTTTTAAATAACCATTTTGCAATTTTAATACTAAAAACAATTTCTAAAAACGCATATACGAAAAATCCAATGGTCATGCCCCAATCAGCGGATCGCACCACTTCATCTGGATTTAGAAGATGGGTGAACACGCGAGAGGTTAATTTATGGTTCCATGCGGTGTAAGCGTTAATTTCTCCACAATGAATTGCAGCAACAAAAACTGCTTCGATAATTAAAACAATAAAAAATAATTTTCTGAAAATTTTATTTGAAAAAATGGTTGCCAACAGCAGAAATAGGAGTGGTAATAAACTCAAAAAACTAGCGGAAGCCAAATCCAGACGGAAAGAATGGAAATATGCGCCTAAATATTCCCAAACCCCAATACCCTGAAACTTCGAAAAATTATGAATGGTGAATAATATTCTTTGAAAGTCAAAAACTAAAATCCAAAAAAATAGAAGTTTCAAAAAATTGATTAAAAATTTTCTCCAAAGAAGCATTTTCAAAAGTAAATATAAAATTAGATAATTGATAATTGTTAAATGATTAATTGTTCCCCGGGAGTTAATTGTTAATTGTATTTTTACACTTATGAAATTGGTTTTCGCATCGACAAATGAGAATAAGGTAAAAGAGATTAGAGCCAAATTACCTGAGGAAATAGAGCTTGTTTCTTTGGGAGATTTAAATCATTTTGAAGATTTGGAAGAAACTGCTAATACTTTAGAAGATAATTCTTTAATGAAAGCCAAGTTTGTTTGGGATAAATTTAAACTCGCTTGTTTTGCAGATGATTCTGGCTTAGAAATAGATGCATTAAATGGTGCGCCAGGTGTTTTTTCTGCAAGATATGCAGGAGAACAAAAAAACTCGGATGACAATTGTAACAAAGTTTTAGCTGAATTGAAAAATATAGAAAATAGAAAAGCTCAATTTCGAACGGTAATTTCATTAATTATTGAAGGTGAAACTCATGTTTTTGAAGGTTCGGTACTCGGAAAAATCGGTATGGAAAAGAAAGGAACAAGTGGTTTTGGCTACGATCCTATTTTTATTCCCAATGATTCAAATTTTACTTTTGCAGAAATGAGCATGGAAGAAAAAAATAAAAATTCGCACAGAACCAAAGCAGTCCTAAAAATGTTGGAGTTTCTAAATACCCATATTTAAGAGTTTAATAATAGTAAAATGACAATAAATTACGAAACGATAAACCAAATTATCGACAATGCTTTCCATGAAGATTTGGGAGAAGATATTTACAAAGGTGACCATTCTTCGCTTTCGTGCGTGCCTGAAAACGCTACCGGTGTCGCGCAATTGATTGTAAAAGATTCCGGAATAATTGCAGGTGTAGAATTAGCAGCTTTAATTTTTAAGAGATATGACTCAAATTTAAAAATCAATATTTTTATAAAAGACGGGACAGAAGTTAAGTTTGGAGACATAGCTTTTACCGTTGAAGGTTCATCAAGATCTATTTTGGCAACGGAGAGATTGGTTTTGAATTTTATGCAAAGAATGTCGGGAATTGCCACTCAGACCAACAAAATTGTAAAACTTATAAAAGCCAGCAACACAAAATTGCTCGATACTAGAAAAACTACGCCAGGCATCCGCTACATGGAAAAATGGGCAGTGAGAATTGGCGGAGCTTACAATCACAGATATGCTTTGTACGATATGATAATGCTCAAAGACAACCACATAGATTATGCTGGCGGAGTAACTAAAGCAATTGAAAGGGCAAACGATTACCTCTCGGAAACTGGTAAAAATCTAAAAATAGAAATTGAAGTCCGCAATTTAGATGAACTCAAAGAAGTCTTAGCAATAGGAAAAGTTGACAGAATAATGCTAGACAATTTCACACCAGAAAAAATCGAAGAAGCCTTGAAATTGATCCCAAAAACATTCGAAACAGAGGCATCTGGCGGAATAAACCAAGAAAACATTGCAAATTATGCCAAAACCAACGTCGATTTTATTTCAGTTGGAGCGCTAACGCATAGTTTCAAAAGTTTGGATATGAGTTTGAAGGCTAAGTTTTTGTAGGGGGGGATGTAATGATAATTTTAATAGAAGTGAATCATGAATTTTAACAACTAAATTTTATTTTTTAAAATTTGTATAATTTCATCTTTGGTACTGATATTATTCTGCAATGTTTGTATTTGATTTTTTAATCCATTGATAACTTCATTGTACAATTCATCAATCTTCTCTACAGGATTAATATGATAAGTGTTATAGTAGCCTGATTGAGAACAAGAATTAAAAACCACTTGATCCGAAAAACCTTCTATTAATTCGCTAGTAACTTCAAGAATATCTGCAATTTCCTGAAGTCTTTCTGAATTTATGATTACTTTACCATTCTCAATATCTGAATAGGTACTTTGGCTTATAGATAATTTATCGGCAACGTAATTTTGCCTAAAATTCTTTAATTCTCTCACTTTGCGAATTTTCACACCTATTAAAGCATCCATATAAAAATAAATTATCTCTCAAATGTAATAAATTATCTAGAAAAAATTAATAACTTCCCAAATAGTTTCTCTTATTTTGGTCTTATACTATAACGTTGCAACAATTTAGTTGAGGATTTCAAGTTGTTCCTCAATGAAAACAACCTAAATTGGGGATCCGAAAACCATATAGAGTAGGGAATTATTAAAATTTAAAATATGAAAAAATCAATAGAAAAATTAAATTCTAAAAAATTTGAAATTTCAAATTTAGGAAAGATTGTAGGTGGTGATACAACTTACGGCCATGATAGAGGGACAGCTGGAAGCGATTGTGAGAGAAATACCTACAATCCAGAAGGTTATGCTCCTGGAACGCAAGGTAGTCATGATGGTTGTGCAACTGGTGTTGTTGTACGTTAAATTTATTTATGAGGTTGCTAATTTTGAGCAACCTCATTTAAACCAAAAATAATGTATTTTAGAATTATATTATTGATATTCGTTAATATCAACTTTAGTTTATTGTTATCAGCAAATGAAATTAATTTTATTCAGTATAAAAAAGAATGTGATTTAGCATATAGGCTAGCGTTAAATCAACAAGAATTTAAAGAAAGCATCAAAATTTTAAAAGTTATTGAAAAGAAATATGATGTTTTATTTTGCGAAGAATATGTATTAATGGCATACTGTTATAAAAAAATAAATCATGTAACCAAAAGTGCTAAAGTTTTAAAAACGGCATGGAGTAATTATGCATTTGATTTGAATGCTTTAATGCACATTGAGGCGATACAACCAATTGGTATTATGCAAAATTTTAATGCTCGACAAAAGCGAATTGTAAATGATGGTTATAAAAATTTCGCTTTGTTAAAAACCAATTTAACTGATTCATTAGCCGATTTATTTAATATGTTGTCAGAATTGGATCAAAAACCACGAATGGATAGTACTTTGTTTGATTCGATTCCGATGATAGATTCCATGAATTTATTAGTTTTTAAAAATGTTATCCTAAAGTACGGTTATCCAGGAGAAAATTTAATGCCTGGTTTATCAGCATTATCTAAATTGTTATTGACACACTCTGCAGGATATCAATATTTTTTTGAAGAAATGCAGCCAATATTTCTGGCTGAAGTAAAAGCCGGACATATGCCTCCAAGTTTTTATTTGTTTTGGTTGGATAGATATTGTGAAATTTTTAAAAAGCCGAGATTATATGGCATGCTCGATTTAAATGAAGAAAGAAATTTGACAGAGGAACAAAAAATATTGATTATAAATAGACGCATTGAATATGGACTGGTATCGCCATTT
>JBBSUQ010000065.1:0-16794 GCA_038234235.1 Flavobacteriales bacterium | reverse complement strand
TTGATCTAAATAAGTAATTAATTTCTGGTCGATAATAAAAACTTATTTCGTGCTGAAGTTTTTTTTCTTGGGCATTTGAGAAAATGGGCGCAAAAAACAAGGCGGCTAATAAAATTAAAAATCTGTTCAATAGTAGTTTTCTCACGTAGAAATAATGTAAATTATTTAGGATAAATATAAATGTTTTATTTTAATTGTATCTTTCATCTTTAAATTTGATTGTTTCAATAAATTAAAAATGTCTAGATTCTTGTGTTTATTTCTATTCGGTAATGTAAAAGTGGGCTTTAATAAATGCTTGATATTCGTAATATTTCTTTTACCTTTTACACAAGTTCTAATTTCTCAAAATTTCATTAACGGGGATTTAGAAGGAGATAAATTTTATCCTTTAACTTTACCATACCCATGGACAAATGTTAAGCATGATGACGAAATATATCCTGTTGGTAGTAATAATGTTGACAGTCCTGATGTGACTGATGTGACTGATTCTGGATCCTCTGAAGGTGTTTTGGGTAACCCATATTCAGGTAATACTTTCATTTCTGGAAGAAGCTCTCACGGTTTTCAAGAAGGTATTAAACAAACAGTCTATGGTTTTACAGTGGATTCTATTTATACGGTTTCTTTTTATCAGTCACTTGTAAAACAAGCTAGCTGCCAAGATACGGTTGGTGCTTGGAAAGTTTATGTTGACAATCAATATATTGCAACTTCTTATCCTAGTTCTAGTTCATTGCCCTATAATAGTGTAAATTTGGTTTGGGAATACAGAGAAATTTCTTTTACCGCAACAGCTGATAGTCACGTTATTAAATTTGTTCCACTGCGTTTTCCGTATGCGCCTGGTGTACCAGATGGTGGTGGTGTGAGAATGGGAATTGATTATATTTATATTGGTGAGCCCGTAATTTATAATTCTGAAGATGAATTTGTAATTGCCAACGTTTTTACACCAAATGACGACCATGTAAATGATTTGTTTCTAACCGTTAAAATGACAGGTTTGAAAGAAATGCATGTTACTATTTTAAATCGTTGGGGGAAAATAGTACACAAAACAACAGATCCATACATTCAATGGAGGGGTGAAGATATGCAAGGAAAACCACTTGAAAACGGAACATATTTTTACCTAATTGATTATATTAACAATGAAAATGTATCTTTGAAAAAGCAAGGTTTCGTAACCTTGATAAGATAGATTTTTGAATGAAAAAAAGAATTATAGTTTCTGTAACAAACGACTTGTATACCGATCAACGGGTGCACAAGGTTTGTTGTTTTTTGACCGAAAATAATTATCAGGTTTTACTTGTCGGTCGGAAAAAACGCAACAGTCCTGCACTTGAAACTAGAGCTTACAAAACCAAAAGAATGTGCTTGCTTTTTGAAAAAGGTCCGCTTTTTTACTTCTTTTTTAATCTTCGACTTTTTCTGTTTCTCAGTACAAAAAAATGCGATGCCTATTTATCTAATGATTTAGACACGCTTTTGGCGAATTATCTTGCGCAAAAAATTCATAGTAAAAGAGAACTTTTTTATGATACACATGAATATTTTACGGAAGTTCCCGAACTTTTGGCAAGTCCCACCAAACAAAAAATATGGACAGCAATTGAAAAGTGGATTTTCCCTAAACTTAAAAATGTTTATACTGTAAATGATTCCATCGCTAATATTTACAGAGAAAAATATAAAGTTAAAGTTGAAGTTGTAAGAAATATTGCACCCGGATTTAAACTGGCTAGCGCCACAATAAATAAATCTAACTTAAAAATTTCGAATACAGACTTTTGCATTATTCTGCAAGGAGCCGGAATTAATGTAGATCGTGGAGCAGAAGAACTAATTGAAGCTATGAAATTGCTGGATAATACAGTTCTTTTAATTGTTGGCGACGGAGATGTAGTACCTCAAATTAAGCAAAACGTAAAGGAATACGGACTGGAAGAAAAAATCAGATTTCTGGGTAAAAAACCTTATTTGGAGATGATGCAGTATACAAATCTTGCAGATGTTGGCGTAACTTTAGATAAAAACACCAATGACAATTACAAATATTCGTTGCCAAATAAATTGTTTGACTACATACATGCTGAAACTCCCGTAATTGCTACAGATTTAGTGGAAATTAGTAAGATCGTAAACCATTACGAAGTAGGAATTGTTTTAGAGGAATTAAGTGCTATTTCAATTGCAAATGCTGTAAACAGCCTAAAAGATAACCCTGAAATTTTAAAAAAATATAAAATGAACTGCAAAAAAGCTGCCCTAGAATTGAATTGGGAAAATGAGTGCCAAACACTTAAAAAGATTTACAATGTCTGATAAACTATTACACATAGTATCTTTTGATGTTCCCCACCCTGCGGATTATGGTGGTGTAATTGATGTGTTTTATAAAATAAAGGCATTGCATGAAAGTGGTATAAAAATAATCCTGCACAGTAATATTTATGGACGAAGCCAAAGTAGATTTTTGAAAAAATATTGCGAAGAAGTAAAATACTACAAGCGTAAAAAACACATTTTCCACCTTTTTAGCCGTTTGCCTTTTATCGTAAAATCTAGAATAAATAAAGAATTACTTTCTGAATTAAGAAAGAACAACGCCCCAATATTAGTAGAAGGATTGCACAATGCTTGGTTACTCGAACACAATGATCTTGCAGAACGAACTTATCTGCGGACCCACAATGTGGAACACGAATATTACCAAGGTTTGGCCAAAAACACTTCTGGCTTAATGGCTTGGTATTATAAATTTGAAGCTAAAAAACTAAGTAAATTTGAGAAAATAGTTGCTAAAGCCAAATGTATATTTGCAATCTCTGACAACGACACAAACTATTTTAAAAAATTCGGCATTAAAACCTTACATCTTCCTCCGTTTTTTGATTCATCTTCACTTATCTTAGCAACCAAGAGTGAAAATCCTTATATTTTATATCATGGCAATTTAAATGTTTTAGAAAACCAAGAAGCTTTAAATTGGTTGTATGAAAATGTGTTTTTAAAAGTTAAGAATGTTGACGTAATTGTTGCTGGGAAATGCGATGATTTGGTTATTTCAAACCATTTTCCGGGCTTAGATATTCGCCTGAATCTGACTGATCAAGAATTAAACAACCTACTATCTGGCGCTAAAACACACGTTCTTTACAGTCAGCAAAATACTGGAATTAAATTAAAATTGCTCAACGCATTGAGAACGTCGGGCAATATAATTGTAAACGATAATTTAATTAGTTCAGAAAGCCTCAAATCTTTCGTTTCAATAGAAAATACTGCCGAAGAATATCTAGATAAAATAGAAAATTTATCGCCATTGACAGACTTAGAAATCACCACAAGAAAGCGAATGCTAAGTGAAAATTTTAATTTGGTACAACCATTAATTGATGAGCTTTTTGTAAAATGAAAAAACTTTTATTGAAAACAATCAGCATTGTCAAAAACTAAACCTGTGTAAGTAATTGTTTTTTTTAGCGTAAATTTTATAAATGCCCAAGACTCTGTGAAAATAGCATTTTGGAAAGATTCGGTAATTGGCGCTGTTTATAAAGCAAAAACTCATTCTGTTGCTTATGGAAATCCAGACAAAGATGGAATATATAAAATATGGCTTGCCGATAAAAATGGGGGAAAATGAAAAACGTTTAATGCTATTCTGCCTTGGTTACTTTTTAGAATTATCGTCTTTATCCGTTTCATTCTTTGAATCGGAAGATGGCAATTCTGAAATTTGTTCTGGCGGCAATTCTAAAGATATTTCTGTTGACAAGGCTGGTATTTCATCTTCTTCAATTTCGTTGTCTCTAAAAGCCGAAGGAATTAAATCTGGAATAATCTTTAGAACCAAAGGCAATAAAAGTGCACCGCCAGGCAACATAAAAATTGCAAGTGCAGGCATGCCTTTCGCAATGTCTAAAAACTGAGATTTAACTTTGCTTTTTTCCTCTTTTGTAAGTTCAGTTCCGAGGGTTGATTTTTTAATAAGATAAACCAACTCTTTGCTTTCTTTTAACTCATGGGCAAGTTTGTCTTTGTTTCTGCTTAAAACCTTAATCCATTTTTTGGTTAATCCATTGTATATTTTCTCGATTGAGTGTGAATTTTTTAGAAACTCGACCTTCTCTGAATTTTTTACAATAAAACTCTCAATTGCTATGATAGACTCATCCAATTCTTGTTCCGGCAAATTTAAATAAATAATAAGTTTATTAAGGTGCTCTAACTCCTTAGGATCGGCTTCATCATGGTTAAAAAAAACGGTTAAAACGCTGATGTCTAGAATATATCTTTTATAAAGCCAATTGGTATTTCCTTGTAATCTTAAGTTAGAAATTTCAAGACCGCTGCTCAGTTTTTTTAATAAGTTTTTACGACCTCGGGTATCGTATTGGCTTGATAATAGTAAATATTTAAATAAGTTTTTTTCTCCATCATCAATAATTCCGTCTGCATTGGCACCAAGTTGATAAGCCGTTAGCAAGGTTTCCACCATTTCAGGATATTTGCTCAAAGCACTGTCATTATCGTTTCTAACAAAGTCTTGAAACAAAACAACATCTATAAAACATAGCATGTTGGTAGATGAATGGTAGTAAATCCATTCTCTTAAAGACGGTTTCACATGCATTCTTTCAGCCAATATTTTTTCTAAAAGCATTTCTACCGAACCTCTATTCATAAACTTGAGATACCTTTTTAGACCTTTGCTTCGGTGATTGCTGTAGAATTTCAATAAAGCTTTCAAAAATTCTTCTTTTGATTGAAGTATGGGAGATTTTCCTCTATTCCAAATTAGAATTAAAGCTTCAAAAAGCAATACTTTTAATTTCTCATCAACGGTCCATGAAGCATCATCAAGGTCTTTGGCGAATATTAATTTTGATGGATAACCGTAAACAATTCCCGATTTCACAAATTCTAGGTGAAGAAAATATTGTTCATCCAAGTTTTTAGGTGTTCTTTTTTTGACAGGAAATTTGTTTTTTTCTGCCAATTCAAAATATTTTTTAATCCACCCTTTAGAACCTGGGGCCAAGGACTTAATCATAGAAACAAATTTAAGCTATTTTGAAGAGCCTATTCATCAAACTTTAAATCTTTTTATAAAAAGCGAATAAAGACTGGTAAGTAATATTATAAATAAAATAATTACCAAATCAGGAATTAAAATAAAAAGCTGCAGCAACAATGCCAAAGAAGCGAAAATTAGCACAATACCTAATGCAATTAAATGATTTTTCCAAAGATTTGTAATTGTTAGTTTTCTATACCTCGCGGGCATTAAAAATTCCATTTTGTAATTCTGAAAACTTACAAAAAAAATGAGGGGCAAGAGTAAATAACCTTGTGCCACGCCCATATCTTTATAACTCATAAATGCAATAAACTCATTTTTAAAACTAAAATTAGTTGTTCTTAAATGCATGAACTGAATAATCACGAAAAACAAAAACCCTAGAAATGCAAAACTTAGTAATCCTCCCCATAACCAATTTTTTAAAGGTGATTTAAATTCTTTATTTATAACTTTTCTTGAATTTGAATTTTCTTGGAAAATTTTACGTGCCTTAAAATGCACAATTATCTCACTTGCAACCAAATCTAAAAGATAGTAAAGCAAAATGAAAAACAGACTCCAGTGCCAGAAAAAATAACCCAAAAGTGGCAAAACGGCATCGCCAATTAATCTGATTATGAAAGGATTAATTCGCATTATTTCAGTTTATCAGCGGCCTCTCTAGATTTTGTGAAATCTGGATTGTACTTTAAAGCCTTGCTGTAACATTTTAGGGCATTGGTTTTATCTTTTTTATCTTCATAACACATTCCTAAGTTATGCCAAGCCTCTACAAATTGTGGTTCTAGTTTAATTGCCTCATTGTAATAGTAAATGGCACTGTCAATTTCTTCGGTCATAAATTGTTTCATGTATCCAATTTGAAAATCTGGCATTGCATTTTCTTTGTTAAGTGCATACATTTCTCTGTACGTTTCTTGTGCGGCATCCACATCGCCAAACATTTGATAAGCATAAGCTAGTCGATAAGCAGTTTCTACCAATGATGGCTGTAAATCTCGGGCAGTTTTAAAATATTCTATTGCTATTTTATTTTCTTCTGCCAAATACAAATCACCAAGAATAATGTATGCTTCCCAAAATTTAGGATCTTGCTGAGTGGCTGTTTCGTAAGAAGATTTCGCTAAATCTATTCGGTTCATCTCCAAAAAATTTGTTCCTTTTTTGAAATAAGCATTTCTACATTTGGGATCCACTCTAAGGGCATCATCTAAATATTCAAAAGAACGTTCAAAATCTTGTTGGAAAGCGTAAGTAGATGCCAACTCAACTAAAACTTCTGTATCTCTGGGTTTTTTCTTTAATACTTTATGGTAAAGTTTTTGGGCAATATTAATATCTCGAAGATTGCGATTGGGCGCATTGTTTAATATTTTAGCATACAGTTGCTGAGATTCTAACCTGTTGCTGTCTAAACGATAAGCACGCGTTACATCACTAAATGCCAGAGCAAAATCCAACGAATCTAAATAAATATTAGAGCGTTGTAACAGAAGAGAGATACTGTCTGGATATTTTTTTAAAAGAGCGTCTATATTTTTATCCTTTGTATTAATGGCTTTGTTTTCAGTTTTACACGCTGATGATGATAGTAAAAGTCCAATACAAAATAGACTTTGAATTAACGATATTCTTGAGATCATAAAACAAAGTTAAAACAAATTTTCACGAGCGACCCAACTCTAAATCTTCATTTATTAAAGTAGTGGTTTCAATGAGTAAAATGAGAAGGAAAATTGCG
Organism: Flavobacteriales bacterium; assembly: GCA_038234235.1. Lineage (GTDB taxonomy): Bacteria > Bacteroidota > Bacteroidia > Flavobacteriales_D > Crocinitomicaceae > JBBSUQ01. The sequence continues at coordinate 9,955 of JBBSUQ010000065.1, read as the reverse complement.
ATAATGGCTGTATTAATCAACAAATATTTCTTTTAATTGAGTAAATTTGTATCATGAACAAAAAATTGCTCTCTTTTTTGGTTGTATTTGTACTTGTTTTTGTAAGTTTTCAAAGCTTTGGACAGGGTTGTTCTCAATGTAAAATGATTGCTACTCAGGGTGCAACAATTACTGAAGTGGATGAAGCTTCGTTTGGCACAAATATCAATTATGGTATTTTGTATTTGATGCTTATTCCTTATTTTCTTTTAATGTTTTTGTTCAGAAATAAAATAATATCATTCACAAAATCATTATTTGCTGGTCTGGCTCGTAAATAATAGTCGATATTTATTTTACTTTAAATACATTTTCTTAGTTTTAAAACCTCATTAATATAAATCAATGGAAATCAATATCCCTTTGCTTAAAAAAATTTGTACCATACCTGGTGCTCCCGGCTTTGAAAAACGAATTAGAGATTTTGTATTAGACGAAATTAAAGGTCTGTGCGACAGTGTAGAAACCGACAACATGGGCAATGTTTACGCCATAAAAAAAGGGAAGACCAGCAAAAGAGTAATGATTGGCGCGCACATGGATGAAATTGGGTTCATTGTAACTTATATTGATGACGATGGATTTATTCGTTTTCATCCTTTAGGTGGATTTGATCCTAAAACATTAACCGCCCAACGCGTTATTATTCACGGTAAAGAAGACATTATTGGCGTTATGGCATCAAAACCCATCCACGTAATGACTGCCGAAGAGCGCACAAAAATAGCCAAACTCACAGATTATTTTATAGATACTGGTCTTAGTGCTGGAGAAGTAAAAGCAATTGTGAACGTTGGAGACTCAATTACAAGAGAAAGAGAATTTATTGAATTAGGACATTGTGTAAACGGAAAATCTTTAGACAACCGTTTGGCAGTATATATTTTGATTGAAACCTTGCGAAAATTGAAGGGCAAAAAAATACCTTATGATCTTTACGGTGTTTTTACCGTGCAAGAAGAAGTAGGAATAAGAGGTGCAAATGTAGCAACAATGAAAGTGAAACCAGATTTCGGATTTGGATTAGACACAACAATAGCCTTTGATTTACCCGGAGCGCCCAAACATGAAATGATTACAAAGTTGGGAGAAGGTACAGCAATAAAACTCATGGATTCTTCAGCAATATGCGATTATAGAATGGTGAAGTACATGAAAGAAACTGCCGAAAAACACAAAATAAAATACCAAACTGAATTGCTAACCGCTGGCGGAACTGATACAGCCGGAATACAACGCATGACTGCAGGAGGTTCTATTGCAGGAGCGGTGAGTATTCCGACAAGGCATTTACATCAGGTTATAGAAATGGCGCACAAAGAAGACATTACAGGTAGTATAGAATTATTAACCGCTTGCATACAAGATTTAGATAAATTTGATTGGTCATTATAATCTTAAAGCCTTTTTAAAACTTAAAATTTAGATCCAAACATTCATTGAAAAAAAAATGATAATATTAAAAAATATATCTACTGAAATTGGTTCAGTAAAGAAATCGAAAGATAAGTTAGAAATTGAGAACAAAATTTTAGTTAATGATATTTCTATTCTTATAAAAAATCTTTTTGCCGAAAAAAAGCAAAGCGTTCTTATTATCCTACAAGGAATGGATGCTTCTGGCAAAGATGGGTTGGTAAAAAATTTATTTAGTGGAGTGCCGCCAGAAATGGTTCAAGTTCATTCTTTCAAAAAACCAACAGAGATGGAAATGCAATACGATTACTTGCGTAGGGTGCATGATGTGGTTCCACCAAAAGGTAAAATAGGTGTTTTTAACCGATCTCATTATGAAGATATTTTGGTACCAAGCGTTTATAAATATTTAGATAAAAAAACCATCCAGCAACGCTACGAGCAAATAAACAATTTTGAAAAATATTTGAGTGAAAATGGCACGACGATCATTAAAATTTATCTTCATTTAAGCTATGAAAAACAAGAGCAAAAATTGCGTGAAAGAATAGATGATCCTGAAAAACATTGGAAACACAATGATGGCGATTGGGAAACAAGATTGCATTGGGAAGAATTTATGAAAGTGTACGAAAAAATATTCACGCTTTGCAATGATATTCCGTGGCAAGTTGTACCGAGTGATAAAAATTCGGTGAAATTAAACGAGGCAGCAATAATATTAAAGGCACAATTAATAAAATTGAATCCGCAGTTTCCGCCACTTGAAAGTGAGAAGTTTACTCCAATTTATGAGAAAGCAAAGGAAGTGAAACGAACGCTTTAGAAGAGGTTGTTTTTTGTTTGGTTCTGACTCCGTATTAGTTGTCGACAGAGAATGTTTTGTAAATTTTGTTTTGATAAAAAAGATCAATAACAATGTATTTCGATAGCCACCCTTCTCAATCTTCCCTCAAGGGAAGAGGCGGTTCATATTTAAAAATTTTTATTCGAGTTATTTTATACGAAGCGAGGTTTTTAGATTAGTGCAAATGTTTCTACACCTTACCCTTCATGATTCTTCTTATCTAAAACTTTTGGCATTCTAAAATAATCAGAGTCTTTTTTGGGTGCGTTTCTTAATGCTTCTTCGTGTGAAATTGATTGCACAGCTACATCTTCTCTTAAAACATTTTGAGTTTCTGTCATGAATATAAGTGGTTCAATGTTTTCTGTATCTACCTCGCGCAGTTTATCCATAAAACTTATGATTTTTTGAAGATCTGCTTTTATAGCCACTTTTTCTTCTCCTTCAAATTTCAGTCGGCTCAAATGCGCAATGTGATCTATCAATTCATCTGTTATATTCATTCTGTAAAAATAAGTTTTATTTGCTTTTCAATGTTTATTTCTCATGTTTAAAATAATGATTTTCTATGCAAGTATTAATAATTTTATGTGTTTGGTGGTTTAGTTCTTCTACAGATTTAGATTTTACATCTTCTGAGGGAATTAAATCATGAAAAACAATTCTCGCCACTCCCGGATGCGCCCTTCCTAAAATAATTGTGGGATCGGAAAGTAAATGAAAATTATCTAAAAATGTAATTGGTAATATTGGTAAACCTGCTTTTTTTGCCAATTGAAAAGCACCATCTTTAAAACTTTGTACCCTTGGTAAACCTTCATCTGGAATTCCGCCTTCAGGAAAAATGACCAAAGACCAACCCTCTTCCAATCTTTTTCTTGAAGTTATAATTGATCTTGCCGCTTTTATTCTATCATTTCTATGAACAGGAATATTTAAATTTAAAAAATAAGACCGCAAAATAGGATAATTTAAAATTTCAGATTTACCTAAAAACACAAACGGATTATGTGGTAAAACAGAATACAATAAAAATATATCTAAATATGATGTGTGGTTGGCAATTATAATATACTGGCCTTCAGGTAATTTTATTTTGTTCTTGGTTCTTATAAAATACAAACAAAGAATTCGAACCATCCAACTCCAAAACACAAATACTTTAAAAGATAATTTTTTTCCTTTTTCGGATTGCAGTAAAATTTTTATTAAAGGATAGGTAAGCAAAGCAAAAAAACTGAATATCACACCCACATAGAGTTTCCATAAATTAGAAAAAATTGCACGAATGAATTTCATTTTTCAAAAATACAACAATCAATCTTTGCTTTGACTTTGATAATATTAATTAATTTTGAAGAAAAGCTTTAAAATGTCTAGAATTTTAACCGGAATACAATCTACTGGTACTCCTCATTTAGGAAATTTGCTCGGTGCAATTTTGCCAGCAATAGAAATGGCGAATGACCCAGAAAATGAATCGTTTCTCTTTATTGCAGATTTGCATTCACTTACACAAATAAAAGATGGAGCGACAGTTAAAGAACACACTTATTCGGTAGCGGCAGTTTGGCTGGCTTGTGGTTTAAATCCCGATTCTACCATATTTTACAGACAAAGTGATATACCTGAAGTAACAGAATTAACTTGGTATTTACTTTGCTTTTTTCCATTTACAAGATTGCAACTTGCGCATGGTTTTAAAGACAAAGCAGATAGACTTGATGATGTAAATGCAGGATTATTCACTTATCCAATACTCATGGCGGCTGATATAATTCTTTACGATGCCGAAAAAGTACCTGTTGGTAAAGATCAGTTACAACATTTAGAAATGGCAAGAGATGTAGCTGCAAGGTTTAACAGTAAAATGGGTGAAACACTAGTAGAACCTGAAGCCATATTGCAAAGTGAAGCACAACTCGTTCCAGGCACCGATGGAGAGAAAATGAGTAAATCTCGTAACAATTTCATTTCAATTTTTGAAAATGATAAAAATTTGCGCAAGCAGGTTATGGCCATTCAAACAGATTCTAAAGGTTTAGAAGATATTAAAGATCCTGAAAGTTGTAATGTTTTCGGGCTTTATAAACTTCTTGCCAGTGAAACTGAACTTTCAGAAATGCGAGAAAATTATATTGGTGGAAATTATGGTTATGGTCATGCCAAACAAGCATTGTATGATCTTATTTTAACCAGGTTTAAAAATGAAAGAAGCAGGTACAATTATTACATGGAAAACAAAACAGAATTAGATAAAATTCTTAAAGAAGGCGCCCATAAAGCATCAATGGTTGCACAAAACACCTTGCGACGAGTAAGAGAAAAAATGGGTTTAATTAATCATTGAATTTTACATTTATTGTTTTTTCCACAGCAGGAAATTATCTTTTGAAATTAATTGGTCTGTTGAATGTTCTATATTTTACATAAGACAATCAATTTTTTGGGCAACTAAAGTTAGTGGTTTATCAGCTTTCAATACTTTTTTAAACCAGTCAATTTCATCCTGTTTTGAATTGTTTTGTTTCAATTTTTTAACCGCATAAGCTACTTGTTTTTCAAATAAATCGGTTTTTTCAAGCACTAGGTTGAGGTATAAATCTGCATAAACTGCTTTAATAAAATTTTCAAAGTGCATATCCTTGTTTTTTAGGAACAAAATAGAATTAGACCATTTTCTTGCCTCTTTGTACTGAAAAGTTTTAATACACGCATAGCAGAACAATAACTGAATTCTTTGAGTAAAGATGGCGTTAAGTTGATCTTCGTGTAATCTAAAATTCTCTTTTTCTGTTTCTAAATCAAATTTTTTCTGTCGAACTTTAAACAATACTTCAATATACGATAATCTTTCATTTCTTCTTATTTCAGTTCTACCTGTCAGGTTTTTTAATGCTCTAATATTTTCTATGAATTCGAAAGCGCCCTCATAGTTTTCATTAAAAATATTTGCGAGTGCACAGGCAAACATTACATCAGTATATTGCGCTTTATTTTTTTTTAACTCATTAGGAAAAATTGCCTCCATTCCAGCTAGGCGATCAGCAGCTTGTTGAGCAACGTCAAATTTTTTCATTTCTAAACACCAGATCAATTTTGTATGTTCAAAATAATAAATGGAACTATCCAACTTGAGTTTTCTGTCTCTCTCGGGATTAAAATTGGCAATGTGGACCAAATTTGCCTGGTTATCAATAATGTGTATTGAATAAATGTAAGATAATTTATAAAGAAACTGTTCTTGAATATTTTTTTGAACTTCTTTTAATTCATCGTATATTTTTTTTAGTTCTATTTCAAGCTCATCACTATTGCAGTGTTCAAAAGAAATCCATAGTTCTAAATTGAGACATTCTACAAGATGGCTAAGTCTTTCATTTTCTTGACACACCAACTTCAGTTTTTTTAATCTCTTTAAAGCATGACTTAATAACTTTTTGGAAAACAGTATTTCTATTTTGGATATTTCTTTTTTTAACTCAATTTCGAGTATATTTTCTTTGTTATAAAGTACCAATTCCTCTAATATAAAATTATACAATTGATTTTTTAGAGTGGTTATAAGGTTTAAATCATACTTCCCCGAAAAATATTTATTTATGGTTTCGTTGCGTGAATCATCATATTTTAGAAAGTAGGTATAGAGATCACTCAATACAACTTTATTAGAAAATTTCGATGAAATATACCTTTTTTCTACTCCAGAAAGGGATGATATCAAGTCTAATAACATATATTAATTTTAATTAATGGACAATATTATAGATAATTTTTAATATTAACTCAATATATTTTTTGTTTTTTTTTGTTTTTTATCTCAAGATAGGTGCTGTATCTTCGCAGAGCAAAAGTTTTCTCAGTATAACCTACTTCTGCTACAAGTAGGGAAAATTAAAAAGACCATTAATATTAATGGTCTTTTTTTGTATACTGCATTTCCTATTCTATTATTTTTATATTTGTAATACTTAAAAGATACTATGCGCAAAAATTTTTACTACTTATTCCTCTGTGGAGGACTATTTTTTTCTTGTGGAGATAGTGATGACAGTATAGCCAACCTCAAGGCAAAAGGGGGTGTAAAATATGGTGGTACCTTTCATTTCATGTCATCAGAAAAAGTTTCAAAATTTCTACCACTTGCAACAATTGATATTTATACACAACGTATAAATGATCAGATTTTTGAGTCATTGCTAACTTTTGATAATAATTCACTCAAAGTTCTCCCGAATATTGCCGAATCTTATAAGGTAAGTCCTGATGGGCTAACATATACTTTTAAAATACGTGATAAAGTTTATTTCCATAAAGATGATTGTTTCTCTTCCGATGAAAGAATGCTCACTGCGGAAGATGTGAAATTTTCATTGGATTTAGCCTGTTCTGGCTTACCAATCTCTGAAATTTCATATTTATTGAAAGACAAGGTTAGGGGTGCTAAAGAATTTCATGAGGCAACAAAAACAAAATTTAATAAGGCTGGCGTTAGTGGTATTGTTGTTAAAGATAATCATACTGTTGAGATAAAACTTGTTCAAGCTCAAGCCAACTTCGATAAAATAATGGCCCATTCCAATTTAGCTATTATTGCTCCAGAAGCTTATGAAAAATATGGTGAAGACTTACCTCAACATCCCGTTGGAACCGGTGCTTTTACTTTGGCTTCTGTGGATGATAAAAAAATAGTTTTAAATAGAAATCCAAGATATTGGAAAAAGGATGATTTTGGTAATACGCTTCCTTACCTTGAATCTATTGAAATGACTTATTCTGAAACTAAAAAAAGCGAATTGCTAGCTTTTAGAAAAGGAGAAATTGATATTGTTCTTGAAATTCCGGTTGATGAAATGGATCATATCCTCGGAACTTTGGAAGATGCTCAAAGCGGAAAAAATTTAAAACACAAAATGGAATCCGAAACATCTTTGAATGTAAATTATGTTGGATTCGCATGTAACAGTAAAGAGTTTTCTGATCCAAAAGTACGTCTGGCTTTTCACCACGCTATAAATAAAATAGAAATTGTAGATAATTATTTACAGGGAGAAGGAAACGCAGCTATGCATGGCTACATCCCGCCGATGGGTAATTTTCCGATCAAAAAAGTAAATGGAATAAAATACAATGTGGAAAAAGCGAAATCTTTACTGGCAGCAGCGGGTTATGCTAATGGTGCTGGTTTAGGAGTGATTGATTTTTATGTAAACGGGAAAGAAGGAAGCGCTTTTAGTAAAATGGCGCAAGGTATTAAAGAACAATTGAAAGCAAATTTAAATGTGGATATCAATATAAAATTGTGTTCATACGAAGAAAGAGAAGCTGCAATAGCCAGTGGAAAAGCTAAAATGTGGCGTTCTGGATGGATTGCTGATTATCCTGATGCTGAAAATTTTATGGTGAATTTTTATTCAACCAATGCAAATAATGGTAAAAGTTCCTTGAATCCTTTTCAATACAAAAATCCCACTTTTGATAATTATTTCAATTTGGCGGTTAAACAATCTGATCCTGAAAAAAGTATAGCAAACTGGGTAAAATGCGATCAAATTATAGCCGATGACTCCCCTGTTATTCCTATACTTACAGATGACTTTCTGGTTTTGATTAACGCAAAAATTAAAAATTTTGAATCAAATTCAATGGAGATGTTAGATTTTTCTCGTATCTTTATCAAAGAACCTAAGACGAATTAGGATCATTATTATTAACATTTTATTGGCTCTCAGCTTGCAAAAGAGATTCAGACCGTCCCCTTCCTTCAAGGAAAGGGACGGTTTTTTTTAATCGCTTTTTTTAAAATGATTTAAGGATTAAAAACCTCTTTGAAAACTATTAAACTTTTTAGTTTACCTATACCACTTATTTGAACCTGATAATATTCCATGATTAGCTCAAAAGCCTTTCTTCTTATTTCAATATTTGCTTTAAGCTCGACCTCATTTAAGCGAGAAACAATATATTCAATCGCAGACTTATGTAAAGGATCAATCTCAACATAAACTTTTACAAATTCGCCATCCATAAAGTTTAAATCATTGGCGATTTCTGATTCTACACTAGGTGTAATGCCTAAATAATTCCATAATTTTATTAAAAACATATTGCTGAATTCTGCAACTTGAGTGCTTACATTAAGTTCGTTTATTTGATTTTTTAGAAAATTATACAATTTTTCATCTGCCTCTGATTGATGAATAATTTTACTTAATAATTCAGCTATGAAAAATGCCAATGAATTTTTAAAAACATTTATTGAAATATCATGGCATACTTCCTTAATCTCGCATTTGCTTATTTTGAGTAAATCACTCTCTGGCCTGCCAAAATATTCAATGTCACAAATTGTTAATGGTCCTAAATAAGCTGCTTTTTTCTTTCCTCCTTGAAAGAGATAAGTTTGCAAGCCATTCTTTTTAGTATAAAATTTTACAATGAGACTGGTTTCAGAATAGGCTATTCGGGAAAGGAGTATTGCTTCGTCGTTGGCTTTCATTTAATTTACTACTACCACCTTGCCTATTTTTTTTCCTTTTCCTTCGTTGGGTGCCGTCCAGAGATAATATACTCCAGTTGCTACACGTACGCCTTGCAAAGTATTACAGTCCCAGGTAGCAGTGCCCCCGTTTGATGTTGTTTTAAAAACAACATTTCCAGAAGCATCGGTTACTTTTACATCTGAATCATATTTTATTCCTTGAATGGTAACTACACCTGTAAAACCAGGTCTCACTGGATTAGGAAACACTTGAACGTTTAAATAATCCTTGTCTTCATAAGTTGCATCGGTTCTGTAAGAAATTAGTCCCAAATCGGTTATTATAAACAACTCACCCGTGCTATTATTAAGTTGCATATCGGTTATGTTATTAGATAATAAAGGTGAATTATCAGTATTCCACTCTTCAAGTATTGTTTGTCCATCTTCAGATAACAAAAAAATGCCTGAACCGTTTGTGCCAATCCATTTTCTATTGCCACCATCAATTTCAATATCCGTAATTTGTGTATTACCTAACAAAAACTCTACATTTCCTTCAAACTCTAATTTTATTCTTTGGGCATTATACTGTCCAGGGGTGGCATCAAGTGCATTGTTAGAATTATAAAGTACTGCAAATCCGCTTTCAGTACCAATCCAAATTTCATTATCAAAATCCACTGCAATAGCGGTTACATTTGAGGAAGGAAGTGCACCTGTGTTGTCTCCGTTATTTAAAAGTACAAATTTATCATCGTTGGTATTGCTTAAGGTTCCGTTTTCAGAATAGCCTGCCAAACCTACTCCACCAACACTAAACCATTTATTTCCATTATAATCTATCACCAATTTGTCCGTCATTTTACTTTTAACTGCTGCAGGTAAGTTGGGGCCGTAAAATGAACCATCTGTGGCGAGTACTTTTAGGGGATTGTTAGATAAACCGTTAACCATCCATAAATTGCCTTCTTTGTCATAATCCACATCTGTAATTGCGCAAGAACCATTTCCCAAACTTGTGTTTTCTAAAATAGAGTTGGATGTAGTGTAAATTGTTTGGGAATTATTTTCAATGTCGATTATTGATAAGGGTAAATTTGAATACGTTCCTACGGCAATTATATTTTTATTTAAAGGATTAACAGCTGCCGAACTAAAATCCCAAATTT
>JBBSUQ010000064.1:0-16807 GCA_038234235.1 Flavobacteriales bacterium | reverse complement strand
TCATTGGTATCTATAGAAAAGTCAAGAAAATCTTTTGGTATATATTTGTTTAGTAAAGTAGAATCAACTGGAATATTTTTGATTTCCTCAGTTTTCAAAACGGTTGAATCCGTTAGCTCTTGAGCCAAAAATCCTAGTGGAAATAAAAAGAAAACGATTAGAATGGTTTTCACAATTTAAGTTAAAGTTCATTGCAAATATAAATTAACTTTTTATTAAGCAAAAATTTGTTAATAAGTTATTTTTTAGTGTTGATAAGTTAGAATATTTTTCTTTTCTTCATAATTTCCATTTCTAAAATTTTTTAGGACGAGGCAAACCTCCAAAAAAAATCCCTCCCTCTCCAACTAAGTCGGGGTGGAAGGGATAAATATCTAAAGTAAAATTTACAACCCTAATACTCAAATGTCTCCATAAACTTCGTGGTAAAATCACCTTTCAAAAAGTCGGGGTTTTCCATTAGTTTTTGATGGAAGGGAATTGTGGTCTTGATGCCCTCAATTATGTATTCATCCAAAGCGCGTTTCATTTTTAAGATTGCCTCGTCTCTCGTTTGAGCCACTACTATTAATTTCGCAATCATTGAGTCGTAGTTCGGTGGAATTGTATAGCCAGCGTAAACGTGCGTGTCTATTCTTACGCCGTGGCCGCCTGGTGAATGATAAGATGTTATTGTGCCAGGTGAAGGTCGGAAGTCTGCATACGGATCTTCTGCGTTGATTCTGCATTGGATGGCGTGCATTTGTGGGTAATAGTTGTTCCCACTTATTTTGTCTCCAAAGGCAATTTTTATTTGCTCTTTTATTAAATCGTAATTGATAACTTCTTCCGTAATGGTATGTTCCACTTGAATTCTAGTGTTCATTTCCATAAAGTAGAAATCTCTGTTTTTATCAACCAAAAATTCAACTGTTCCTACTCCTTCATAGTTTACTGCTTTTGCTGCTTTAATTGCCGCATCGCCCATTTTTTCGCGCAATTCTGGCGTCATGAATGGTGATGGTGTTTCTTCAATTAATTTTTGATGTCTGCGCTGAATAGAACAATCTCTTTCCGATAAATGACAAACATTTCCAAAACGATCGCCCGCAATTTGAATTTCTATATGGCGTGGTTCTTCAATGTATTTTTCCATATAAATTCCGTCGTTACCGAAGGCTGCTGCTGCTTCTTGTCTCGCTGAATCCCACTGGTGTTCCATTTCTGATTCTTCCCAAACAATTCGCATTCCTTTTCCACCACCACCGGCAGTAGCTTTTAAAATTACAGGATATACTATTTCTTTTCCTTGTTTAATTGCGTCTTTTACATCTTTTAAAAGTCCTTTTGAACCTGGAATACAAGGCACGCCAGCTTTTAACATGGTTGCTTTTGCTGTAGCTTTATCGCCCATATTGGCAATTTGATCGGGCAATGCTCCAATAAATTTGATATTGTGTTCTTGACAAACTTTAGAAAATTTCTCGTTTTCCGACAAAAATCCGTAACCCGGATGTATTGCATCGGCATTGGTTATTTCTGCTGCCGCTATTATATTTGGTATAGATAAATAAGATTTTGCACTTGCTGGCGGACCAATACAAACTGCTTCATCTGCAAAACGCACCGGTAAGCTGTCTTTATCAGCTGTTGAGTAAACCGCAACAGTCTTGATACCCATCTCTTTACAAGTACGGATAATACGAAGAGCTATTTCTCCTCTATTTGCGATTAGTATTTTCTTAAACATTTTCGCTGAATTTTTTTATGTGAATAGACAACCTCAATTTGAGATCAATCTCTAACTAACTAATTAAATGAATCTGAAAAAATTATGCAGGTTCAACCATGAATAATGGCTGATCGTACTCTACGGGAGAAGCATCGTCTACCAATATTTTCACGATTTTACCACTGATTTCTGATTCAATTTCATTGAAAAGTTTCATTGCTTCGATGATACAAACTGTATCTCCTTTAGAAATTGTGCTTCCAACTTGTACAAATACTTCTTTATCTGGACCTGAAGATCTGTAGAATGTCCCTATCATTGGAGATTTTACAGTAATCAACTTAGAATCTGCTTTGGCTTCTTCTGTTTTTTCAGTTTCCTGTGTTTGAACTGAAGGAGTTTGAGGAAGTTGAGCCGCCGGAGCTTGCATCATTTGACTTCCTGCATGGACCATTATTGGCTTTTCACTTTTGTATTTAGCCTGCGCCTTAATTACGATTCTAAAATCCTTTTTCTCAATTTCGACTTCATGTACACCTGATTTCGAAACGAATTTTATTAAATCTTGTATTTCTGAAATGTTCATATATTTTCTAATTTATAGATTCTAAAAATAGTGTTTTTTATGAATTGTAAGCCCATTTTAAATAAACTGCGCCCCAAGTAAATCCACCTCCAAAAGCTGAAAGTATTAAGGTATCGCCTTTTTTTAATTGAGATTCATAATCCCATAGACAAAGTGGTATGGTTCCGGCGGTTGTGTTGCCGTATTTTTGTATGTTAATCATTACTTTGTCACTGTCCAATCCCATTCTATTTGCAGTTGCATCAATAATTCGCAAATTTGCTTGATGTGGAACCAACCAATCTACATCATCACTGGTAAGATTGTTTTTTTCCATTATTTCGGCTGAAACATCTGCCATTTTGGTAACTGCAAATTTAAATACCTGCTGACCTTCTTGTTTCACATAATGTTCTCTGTTTTCAACAGTTTCTATTGATGCTGGTTTTGCTGATCCTCCGGCTGGTTGAATTAAAAATTTTCTTCCAGAACCATCAGATTTCAATATAAAATCAATCAAACCATTGCCTTCAGTGTTGGGTTCAAGTAAAGCTGCTCCTGCTCCATCTCCAAAGATAACACAAGTAGTACGGTCTTCATAATCAATAATACTTGACATTTTATCGACACCAACAACTATAACTTTTTTATATTTTCCAGTTTCAATAAACTGAGATCCTGTAGAAAGTGCGTAAATAAAGCCAGAGCAAGCAGCTTCTAAATCGAAACCCCAAGCGTTAGATATGCCTAATTTATCGCAAAGAACATTTGCCGTACTCGGAAAAACGTAATCTGGTGTTACCGTAGCAACAATTACCAAGTCAATATCTAAAGGATCTGTATTTGTTTTTTTCAATAAAGCTTCTACTGCACCAGCTGCCATATCAGAAGATGCACCGTCTCTCATGATGCGTCTTTCTTTTATACCAGTTCTTGAAGTTATCCATTCGTCAGACGTATCAACAAATTTTGCTAAATCGTCATTGGTCACAATATCTTTCGGAAGGTATCCGTGTATGCCAGTTATGGCTGCCGTAATCTTGCTCATTTTAATTAAATACTTGATTTACTTTGGATGCCAGCCCAGATTTGGCAACATCATAAGAATGAATAATCATATTTTTCACGGCTATATCGTTGGATATTCCGTGTCCGATGATAACATTTCCTCTTACGCCAAGAATGGGAGTTCCTCCATAATTTTCGTAATTAAATCTATCAAAATATTCGTCTTTAATTCCTCTTTTTTGCATCAGTCCAAAAATGCCTTCTGCTTCTTTCAAAACTACATTTCCAGTAAAACCGTCGCAAACTATAACATCGGCTTTTCCAGTAAACAAATCTCGACCTTCAATATTTCCTATAAAATTTATTTCATCAGAATCTGCCAATAATTTATGTGCAGCAATGGTCAACAAATTTCCTTTGGATTCTTCTTCGCCAATATTTAAAAGTCCAATAGATGGATTTTCTATACCATAAACGTGGGTACAATATTGTGCTCCTAAAATAGCGAACTGATAAAGAATATCTGGCTTGCAATCTGCATTAGAACCTACATCTAATAAAATGGATTGTTTGCCATTAATTGTTGGTAAGGTAGAAGTAATACACGGACGAATAATCCCTGGAATGGTATTGATTTTATAAATTGCCCCTACCAACATTGCTCCAGTATTACCTGTGCTGGCAAAAGCATCTATTTTCTTTTGAGAAAGCAAGTCGAAACCGACCGCAATACTGCTGTTTGGTTTTTGAGGAATTGCCCTAGTTGGATGATCGTGCATTGTAATAACATCGGGGGCATGAACCACTTCAAAATCATCAACACTTGCATCCAATGCAGAAAGGCCACTGAGAATTTGATCTCGGTCGCCTATCAATACTATTTTAGCATCTTTGGGGAGCAATTTCTGAGCTAAAACTGCTCCTGAAATATTGGCATCAGGAGCAAAGTCGCCACCCAAAATATCAATTCCTATTCTCATTCAGAATAAAAATTTTTCACTACAGCAATTAAACTGCTACTTCTTTCTCTGCTACTACTCTACCTTTATAGTAAAGTTTACCCTCATACCAAAATGCACGGTGAAATAAATGCGGTTGTCCTGTTGTTGGACAAGTAGCGATGTTTTTTGCTACCGCTTTCACGTGAGTTCTTCTCTTGTCACGTCTCGTTTTGGAAATCTTACGCTTAGGATGTGCCATTCTACTATATTTAACTTATTTATTACTAATTCTACTTTCTGTTTTACGTCTAATTTAAACTCAGTTTTTACACTTAATTCAAATCTTTTAAGACGGACCACCTTGGGTCAATATCATCGTCATCGTCTCCTGAATCATCATTTGAATCATCATTTGAATCATCGTACAAATCATCATCTAAATCATCATCTAAATCATCATCTGAATCATCATCTAAATCATCTTCCGAATCGTCATTTGAATCATCTTGAGACTTATTGTTACCTGATTTTCTTGCAGGTTTGTCTTCTACAATCTCGTACTTTTTCAATACCTCCATCATTTCCGGATTACATTCTCCAGCTTTATGTACCAATTTTGTTGGCAAAGAAACAATAATCAACTCATAAATTTGCTCACGGACATCAATCTCGTAAGCATCAGGATGAATGATAACCAAAGTTTCATCTAATGAATCTTGATCGGTGCTGAACTTATAGATTATTCTGCTGTTTCCTTTTATAGAAACCTGCAAAGAATCTGTGCATCTGTCGCAAAGCACTTCTACTTTACCTTTGATACTAAATTCACCAATCAACATGGTATCTTTTTTATCCAATATCAAATGTACATGAACGTTTCCGTCCTGTATATCATCGTATTGAAGGTCTTCAAAGAACGAAATTCCTGTTTCGCCACCTAACTCATACTCAAATGTATGAGCTCCTGTATTCAAACCTACAAAAGGTATAACAAATTCTCGTTTCGACTTCTGCAAAGCTTAAAAATTGGACGGCAAAGGTAATTATTTAAACGGATATTTTCTAACGTCTAGGATAATTTTTGATAAAAGATTTTGCATGCTTCCTAAAACTTATTGTCTTTCAGGGTTCCCTCTTCTATCTGGCGGACTAACAGCCAGCGGATTGGCATTTATTTCCTTGTAAAATTGCCTTTGTCTATAAATATCCATTGCCAAGTATATTGCTCTTCTCATTGAATTTTCATTCGCAAGATCTTTCCCCGCAATATCGAATGCTGTGCCGTGATCGGGAGAAGTGCGGACAATTGGCAATCCTGCGGTATAATTTACGCCATCATCAAATGCTATTGCTTTAAATGCGGTTAAACCTTGGTCATGATACATTGCCACAACGGCATCGTATTTAGATCTTGAGTTAGAACCAAAAAAACCATCTGCAGGAAAAGGTCCGTAAGCCAAAATGTCTTCGTTTTTTGCCATATTTATTGCAGGAATAATAATTTCTTGTTCTTCCGTGCCCATTTTTCCTTGTTCACCTGCGTGTGGATTTAGTCCCAATACTGCTATTTTAGGTCTTTGAAATCCAAAATCTCTAATTAAACTTTGATTAACTTCTTTTATTTTTCCTAAAATTTTATCTCTTGTAAGACTGCTGCTAACTTCATTGAGCGGAATGTGCGTTGTAACAAGTGCTACTCTTAAATCATCAGAAACCATCATCATTAATGCGTCATCTGCCTTTGCAAGATGTGCAAGATATTCTGTGTGGCCTGGGAACTGAAAACCAGATTTTGACATTGCTAGTTTGGAAATTGGCGCGGTAACCAAAACATCAATTTTACCTGAAGCTAAATCTTCTGTTGCTTTTTCAAGTGAAAGAAATGCATATTTACCTCCTTCTTCTGTTGCTTCTCCCAAAGTAATATTTACTTCATCATTCCACGTATTCACAACATTAATTTTTTTGGCTACTGCCTCATCTGCACTTTTACAAGCTTGAAAATTGACATCGGTATCTGCCAAGTTTTTTTTATGGAAGGCCAAAACTTTTGTAGTTGCATATATTATTGGAGTGCAATCTAAAAGTAAAAGAGGATCTTTCAGTGCTTTTAAAGTCACCTCAGCTCCTATTCCATTTAAATCTCCTATTGAAATACCTACTCTTATTGTTTGTGATCTTCCGTGATCTTTTTCTTTTTCTTTCTCCATTTTAATTTTTGAGATTCTCGTTTTTATCGATAAACTTCCGATATATTGAGGACAAATCTTGGTGCAAAGTTAATCTTCCGTGACAACTTTATTGAGATCAACATCAAAAAACTCCTTATTGAGTGCTTTGCCCATTTCATAATTCGTGATTATTATGTTGAGTTGCTTTTCTCTGTAGGCAATTTCCTCTTCTAAATTTGGCAAATTAGGATTTAAACAAATCTCACCTAAAAATCTTGTTTTAGATAAATCTCCGCCCAACCATCTGCCATCGCGCTTGCCTAAAATATATGTCCCTACTTCATTTAAGTTTCCTTGAGCATCGTAAAATTTCCAAACTCCTGTTGGCAATCCTTTCACCATTTTACCTTCACTTTGGCGTGTACCATTGTCATAGAAATTTAACACGTAGCCATTCATCCTATCAACCGAATCTTTAGGATTTTGATAAATGGTGTAAAACTGTCTCATTTCATAATGATCAGAATGGCTGCAATCGTATTTTTCTCTTTTTTCAATGATGTATGATTTGCTCAATAAATTATTGAGAGAATCGTAAGTATAATATATTCCTTTTGATTTGAATTGGATACTTTCATTTATAGAAATCAAGGTGTCAAAATAATTTACTTCATATAAAAACTTACCATAGTAATCATAAGTTTTCCAGCATTCTACTTTTTTATTGTTCTTAATTGTTCCTGTTCTTGCTACTTCACCATTAGGGAAATATTTGGTGAGTTTATACTTCGCTGTTCCTTTTTCAATTAAACGTTCACGACCATAATAAGGTTGGTAATATTCTTCTCCAGAAGCAAGCCCGAGTTCATACATCATATGTTGCACAGAACTTATATCAACGATATCTGACGGATTGAAATACAAAGAATCTCTCCAATCAAATTCATATTTTACGCTCAGTTCGTTGAGTTCCCATACTTTTTCTTCTACAGGTTGATTGTAAAGGAATTTTACATATTGGTATTTAAACCCTAAAGAATCATAAGACTCATAATCATCAATTGGTTGACCTGTAAGAAAAAATCCTCTGTTTGCAAGTTTACCATTGGTGTGGTAAGATTTGGATTCTCCTTGTAGTAATCCATTTTGAAAATTAAGATCATACATTAACAGACTGTCGTGGTCTTTTCTCAAAAAGTAAACTTTTACCAAACCATCCAATTCATCATCTTGATAGTTCATTATGGCATAACTGTATTTATTTCTTGAAAAAGATTTACCTTGTTGGTATCCTTTTGCATAGTTGGTGTGCCCAGTTATGTTTCCTAACCAATCATAAGTCGTGTAATGTCCGTCAAGCCTTCCATCGGCGTAGCTAGATTTTGAAAATAAATATAAAGTCGGAGTTTTTGGCAAACTGTCTGTAATATCTTCACCATATTCTCCATAATAGTAACTTAAGTCTATAGACTGTTGCAGTTCAAATTGTTTTGCTTCTCCACTTAATTCTCCATTTATAAAAGAAAATTGGTTTAATGGCCTTTCTTTATAATCAACCACCTGCCATGAGTTTATTGGTTTACCTTCAGAGAACTGTCCTTTTACAACTTTTGCACTGTGGTCTTCAATCTTAATTTTTCTATTCATTCCCGCATATTCGTCGTAATATTCGTCGCCATAATTTAACGCTTCTTGAGACACACCATAAGGAGATGTAATTAAGTCTGAAAAGCTTTGTGAGAAAAAATAAGTTATTGATGCAGGATAATAACCTTGTTGCAAGGTTGGTACACTTAGGTCATTTAAAATACTTTTTTTAGAAATTTTTCCTTTTTCTTTAAACTTCTCGTATTCTTTAAACGATTTTACAGCAAATTTTTCACTCAGTGGAATTGAGATTTTAATTTCGTCATCAGAATCGGAAATTTTGAATTTTCTAGTTCCGTATTGAATTTTGAAATCACCACTAAATTTTTCATTGCCTCTGTAAATTTCAGAATCAAAAGTAAGATTGTAATACCAGAATAAATTACTAACTCTTGTATGGAAATTTGTGTCAGCGTCTCTTAAATAAGTTTTAGGTCGTTCACTTGCAGAAAGCAATACGCGAGATTCTAAATTGCCTAATTTTGTATTGCTGTATCCGTTCCAATAGCTAAAATTTTCTCCGAACACGGCTTCTGTTGTAGCGTAAAGTTTGTTGTTAAGTGTGTATTCGTTGTGAATTAATTTCTTTTCTCGAGGATAATATATTGTTTCACTGCTCACTTTTTTATTGAAAGAATTTAGGCTCCTATCTAACAATACCATTTCTTGATTAGATGTTATAAAAGAAGTATCTGAATTATAATATTGGTATTGATCTGCATAAGCTTCAAAGGTATATTCCAAACCATCTAGTTTATAAATTTCAGATGTAAAAGGTACAACCAACAAGGTGTCGAAATGTCCGAGTGAATCATATTGCTCTACTGAATAAACTTTGCCATTTAGGTCATACACCGTTTTTTGATATTTATTAGAATTTTCCAAATAAGCAACAACGATAAAGGGTTTCATTTTTGGGTAAAAAACTGTATCACCCTTTTGTTTGTATCCATCTTTAAAGGTTGTGCGGTAAATTAACTCCCCATCGTAGTCTTTTAAGATATATTCTTTATCATAACTCCAAATAATGCCCAATGAATCTTGCAATCGTTCTCTGTAACTTAGTCTACCCTTACGCGAATCGAATTCAGAATACATATCCATTCCATATATAGGATAATCATCTTCATATTCTCCATATTCTCCATAATCGTAATATTCTTCATATTCATAATCGCTTCTATTGTTATAAGAGCTTCCATTTTCACCTTCAATTTCTAGACTTTCATTTTTTTCCGGTCTTGCGAGTTCATATAAATTTAAACTGAGATAAATTGCATCTTCTGGAAACTCAAAACCTTCACTTCCTCTTTCGTAAAAATTAGAGTTAATTGGTCCCGATAGAATTACCGGCTGATGCACCACTATTTTTTCTGTAGGATAATATATAATATCATATTTTATAGAATCTGATTTTGAAGTTGAATATTCTGCAGTATAATAGGCACCAATTAATTTATCTTTAGAGTAAGTTCCTTTTTGAAGCGGTTTTTTCATGAAAAACGTATTATAATGCTCGTATTTTCCGTCTAATAAATTATTTTTAAAAGTATAGATTGTAGAGTCATTACTTTTTTGAAACTGAAAGTCGTTTTCTTTTAAATATTTATAATAAGATTTATAAACTCCAAAACTATTGGGTTGTTCAATGATGTAAAACTCTCCATTTTTAAAACCTCCCGAATAATTTCCTTGAACATATTTTTCTCCTTTATGGTTGAAATATTCTATTTTACCTTCCAGTTTGTTTTTTATCAAAATAAATTTGCTTCGCACGGCATTGTCAATAAACTTAGCATTTCCTTCAATATCATAAATAACAAATGGTTTGTAATATTGCGTATAATTACCGTCAGGCAAGGTATCTAAACACGGCAGTATTTCCGGATTATCATCTACTTGAAAATAGGCATAAGGATTATGTCTGTAAATATTAGAAATCTTTTTCTCAGAAAGCCCAGAATTCTTGACCATTGAACTTTCAGGAAAGGCTATTTTTATCCTCCTAATTTTATCTATTAGTCCAGATTTTCGCTCGTTGCGTTTTTGTTCATCATTTAATTCGCCAAGCAAAGGATTATAATAGTAGTAGCGTTCATCTCCTAAAAAATTACGGAAATAATAATCTGTCCACAGACCAATTGCTGTATCTGGAATTTCACTAAAAAAATTAACGTACTGAACACTAAAATTCACCTCAGCTTTGTAAGGATAAATATAACTGTTGTCAGGAGCTTTTTTAATTTGACCAAATAGCAGATTACCCGTAAGCAATATGATAAAAAGAATAGGAAGTTTCATTATTTTATGGATAATATTTATAATTAAATGTTTCGAAGGCTGCGTGTCCGCCATTTTCGTTTTTCTTAAGATGAGTTATTGTTTTAGGCAATGCACCTTTATCTGAAAAAATGGAAGTCTCTATGTGTGTAAGATATTGAGAATTAACAAATGTGGAATCTATATACATGTCACAATAACCATTTTTGTTGTAAATATAATCTCTTTTTACCTTGAATGGATAATGAGTTGATAGTTTCGTTTTAATTATATCCGAATTGTCATAATAGTGATATTCAGTAACATCAGACTCTTGAACAGTGCCAGTTAAATTATAAATTTTTTCAGGACGATTAAAATTTCCCCAAATTACGATATCATCAGGATTTGGATTTACAATGGATGCTATGTAAGAGTTTATTTGATTGTCTTTTTGCTTAACCAAATATACTTTTTCAATACTAAACTTTGAAGAATAAACCGTACCCCAATTTTCAAATTTCTGTTGGAAATAGAATTTATAGTTTTTATTAGATGGGTCAAATTCAAAATCAACATTTCTGTCATCAGCTTGATAAGCATAGTATTCGGTGATTTTAATATCTTGCAACCAATCTTTATTTTTCTTATAAAAATATTTTAGCTTTATTTTTTTTAGTAGAATTCCGTGGTCAAAAAACTGTAATTCAAGTTCTGTTATTTTGCCTACTTTGTTAAAAGAATACAATCTTTGTTCCACCAAAACAGTGTTTGTTGAATCGTATTTTATGTTTTCTTCTTTTAAAGTTTTACCGTAAATTTTTCTTTCGATTTGTGCAATTTTATTTTCTAAAATTATTTCTTTATTAAATTCCAATGATTGCGCCAACCAAAATGTTTGTGGTGAATCAAAATAAATATCATTTAGCAAAGATTTTTTTAAATCTCTAACTTTGTCTTTGTCAATATTATCAGCATTTTTACCACCGCAAGAAATTAGTGTTGAAATTAATATTGCATTAAGAAGTAAACGTTGAATCATTTTATTTTTGAAATCTATTTTGAAAACGAGGATTAAAATAATGCTAAATTTTTATTTATAATTACAATCAGCCAAAAAATTACAATTTCTTTTTGTAAAATAACTAAAACTGTTAAGAATAGGTGTCCGAAATCCAATTATCAATCATTTTTTTTCTTATAAAAATTAGTAGGGTCATATTGTAAAAGCAATCAAAACCACCGATTAAACTTGAAATTTTCTTTGTTTGCCTTAAAATACCGTAACTTTGCAGCATGATTATCGAAAGACCAATAACAGACTGGCTCCCGCTCACCAATAAAGAATTGGAAAAAAGAGGCTGGGATGAATTGGATGTTATTCTTATTTCAGGTGATGCTTATGTGGATCATCCTTCATTTGGTACAGCAGTAATTGGTCGTATAATTGAAGATGAAGGTTTTAAAATAGGAATAGTTGCCCAACCAAATTGGAAAGACGATTTAAGAGATTTTAAAAAATTCGGAAAACCAAAATATTTTTTCGGAGTTACTGGTGGTTGCATGGATTCTATGATAAATCATTACACTGCCAATAAAAGACTGCGATCAACAGATGCTTACACTCCTGGCGGTCAGGCAGGTTTCCGACCAGATTATGCAACTACTGTTTACTCAAAAATACTTAAAGAATTGTATCCCGATGTTCCAGTTTTGATTGGCGGAATAGAAGCATCATTGAGAAGAGTGACACATTATGATTATTGGGCAGATAAATTAATGCCATCAATTTTAGAAGATTCTGGTGCAGATATGTTGGTTTACGGAATGGGAGATCAGCCTTTGCGAGAATTACTTAAACTATTGAAAAAAGGTGTACCATTTAGTAATCTTAAAACTTTAAAACAAGTTGCATTTATACAACAAGAAAACGAAGAAATTCCTAAAAATAAAAATTGGGAAACGGTAGAGTTGGCCAGTCATGAAGTTTGTTTACAAGATAAAATAAAATATGCTGCCAATTTTAAAGTAGTTGAAGTAGAGAGTAATAAATGGCAAGCAAATAGAATTATTCAGAAAATTGGTGCTAAAACATTGGTTATAAATCCTCCTTATAAAACAATGGAGGAAAAAGAAATAGACCAATCTTTTGATCTACCGTACACGCGACTTCCGCATCCTAAATATAAAAGTAGGGGTGCCATACCAGCTTACGATATGATTAAGTTTTCAATTAACATGCATCGGGGTTGTTTTGGAGGTTGTAGTTTTTGTACTATTTCTGCTCATCAAGGAAAATTTATTGCATCTCGTAGTGAAAAATCTATATTAAAAGAATTAGATTTATTAACGGAACATCCTGAATTTAAGGGTTATATAACAGATATTGGTGGGCCTTCTGCCAATATGTATAAAATGAAAGGCAAGGATGAAGCTATTTGTGCCAAATGTATTAGTCCGAGCTGTATAAATCCAGTTATTTGTTCCAATTTAGATACTTCTCACCAAGCAATGACGGATATTTATAAAAAAATTGACAGTCATGAAAAAGTTAAAAAGGCATTTGTAGGTTCTGGTGTACGCTATGATTTATTGGTTGATGATTTTAATAAGAACAACGAAGATGGCAACCACGATAGATACATAGAACAACTTATTACACGCCATGTAAGTGGAAGACTTAAAGTAGCTCCAGAACATACATCGGATGCCACTTTAAAGGTAATGAGAAAGCCATCGTTTAAATATTTTCATAAATTCAAAGAAAAATACGACAAAATATCAGCTAAACACGGTATTTACCAACAACTTATACCTTATTTTATTTCCTCTCATCCTGGATGCGAAGAAGAAGATATGGCAAATTTGGCGGCGGAAACCAAAGACATGGGTTTTCAGTTAGAGCAAGTTCAAGATTTTACCCCAACACCGATGACTGTAGCCGAAGTGATTTATTACACAGGCGTGCATCCCTATACCCTCAAGCCAATAAAAACCGTTAAAAGCAAAGAAGAAAAACTTAATCAAAATCGTTATTTCTTTTGGTATAAAAGAGAAAACAAAGATTGGATTCGCAATCGTTTGACAAAATTAAACAGACCAGATTTGAGCGAAAAACTTTTGGGTACTCAATTAAATGCTAAAAGTGAAGAAACAAAAGTGCCAACTTGGTTAGAAAATCGCAGAAAAAGCGGAAGAAAAGGATAATTTGACGAAGGTGCAGTGGTAGCCGATTGCTTCTACTCACTTCGGCGAAAGCTCAGTGGCCGCAGCCCAAAAACCGGTGAAACATTGCGCTCAGTAACTGCAGCCAACCGAAGCAATCGAAGCAACCCAACGGTGCTCGACCAAAAATAGAAATATAGTTTTAATCTAAATACCTCCACCAATCTGCAACCTACAATCTGCCAATTTGTAATTTATAAGTTATAATCTGTATTTCGTAATTTGACGAATCGCCTGTACGGTTTTTCGCAACTCCAAATTTTGCATTGCATTATTCAAGTCTTTTTTAAACTTTCACGAGCTTACTTTTGATTCAGTGATTACAACTAATAATAATCACTTTTTAAAATAGAATGATAAAAACTAAAGATAAAACAATTGCCCCTAAATCTAGTAATGCCGTCCTTTCGGACCATTGAACTATTTCTCTCGTTTAGGTACTGGATCGTTTCCGCTACCACCGAGAGGATGGCATTTACTTATTCTTTTTATACCCAAAAATAATCCTTTCAACAAACCCCATTCTTTTAATGCGCCAACCATGTAATGAGAACAAGTTGGATTATATCTGCAAGACGATGGCAAAATCGGACTGATAATCCATTGATAAATCTTCACTAAAAAAATGAAGGGCGCAATTAAAATTTTCTTAATTATTTTCAATGTCGACAAGTTTGTGGACTGTACAAATTTATCCTTTATTTTGAAAAATACTTTAATAAAAATGAAGTGACCTTAAAACTAAAGGTAGATTTTACTTTTCTATATATTTAAAATTGGTCGTTTGGGAGATTACCGTTTTTGACTTAAATTCACCTAGTCCATTTTCATTTAATTTCTTGAAAGATTCACCCGTTTTAAAAATAAAAATTAGAAACTTTTTTTAAAACTATACGAATTATTTATAAAAATCGTTAAATTAGTAAATCGAAACTAGAAAAATAAACTGTTATGAACAAATACTCTCTCCTTTTCATATCATTTTTCATTGTTGCCATTTCAAGCGCTCAACAGCTTGTGCGTTGGGATAACGAAAAAATTGAAGTCTCTAAAAACAACGAAAACAATATCGTTATGGCTGCAGATGCCATCATGACAGAAAATTGGCATTTACTTCCACAACCTCTATTTTGGAAAAGTATAATGCTTCTTTCTCCAGATTCTTGTTTAGTAAATATTGCCGCTAATAGAATTGTAGTAGCAAGATGGTCTATGAAAGATTGGCAAGCACAATCTGAGGGTCAAAAAAGCCTCTATAAAGATTCAATACGGAAATTATACAATTTACCAAGTGGTGAAATTATTTATGTTACCACCGGAAAAAATGATTTTTACAAGTTTGCTGAAGTTTATCCAAGTTTATCTAAAGGAGTGGCTGCTTTTGAAGACAATAATGTTGATCCATGGTACGCACAAAGTATATTATTGATAGAAAGTCCAGCTCAATTAAAAAAATCAGTGGCAGGAGCTTACGGTGCTTTTCAATTAATGCCAGGAGTGGCGAGAGCACAAGGTTTAACAGTAAACCGTAGTGTTGATGAACGCACAGATTTCGATAAATCTGCAATGGGTGCATCAAAATTAATTAATAGAATTTGTATTCCGGAAGCCAAAAGAATTTTACAAGCCAATGGTTACACTTATTCTGAAAACGACTTATGGTTTAGATTATTTGTTTTGCATGTTTACCACGCAGGATCGGGTAACGTGCAGGCCGTTGTAAATAAAATTGGGAAAGTTGAAAATGGCCAAGAATTAATAAAAGCAATGTGGCAAAATACCGCTGCAAGTTTTGGCAACAGTTCTCAAAATTATACGCAACTGGCTTTAGCGGCTCAGCTTATATTGCATGACATGATAAACAGCGGAGATTGCAGTATTTATAAATGTTCAGCAAGTTTAAAATAAATCTTTGATTTAAATTTGTGTTTTTGAGATATAAAAATATTCAAGAATAATAATTTAATCTTTCACGAATTAATCTTTCATAAATTTCAGCGAAATAGAATTTACACAATGTCTTGTATTTTTCTGTGTTAATCTTTCACCTCTAAAAACATGACCTAAATGTCCTTTGCAGTTTGCACAAACGATCTCTATTCTATGTCCATCAGCATCCGGAATTCTTTCAACTGCTCCTTCTATTTCATCATCAAAAGCAGGCCAACCACATCCAGATTCAAACTTATCATCCGTTTTGTATAAAGGTGTTTCACATTGTCGACATACGAAAGTACCTTCTTCCTTTACTTTATTGTATTCTCCTGTATGTGGCATTTCTGTACCCTTTTTAAGAATAACTCTTGCCTCATCTGGTGTAAGTTCGTTCCAATCTTTTTTTTCTAACATGATTTTGAATTTAATGTATAAACTAAATGGCCATACCTCCCATTTTGCTCATCGCTAACTCCAAATAAACGTCAAAAGCTTGTTCTAAAAAGTTTATTTTTTCATTTTTTGCTTTGATGTAGAGCTTGCTTCCGTTTTCATCTAGTTCAAAAGTAAGATAATCTACTGTATTCAAGATTGCATATTGATCTGATAAACCAAATTCATCCATTGGTAAATCTTTCAGAAACAAGAAAGCTGTTAAGCCTTTTGTGCCAAAGACTTCGCATCCATTTGGCAATTTAATTTTACCATTCGGCACATTTGCAAAATTTTGTAAGGTATAAGCCCTCACTCCACTTTGAATATAGTCATATGTAAACTCAACTTTAATTTTTGGTTCCACAAAAGGAAAAAGATTTTTACCCATATCTTTTAATCCGAGGTAGGCATTGATACCAAAACCATAATTCTCCTGATCCATGAAAAATAAACCGCCCATTTTACCATCAGATAAGGTTGATAATAAATTATTGCCGCCTACTAGTTTCATCATCATAGGATCTATGTTCATTGCAGTTGCTAATTTGTCTATTGTTTTTGGTGAATAATCGTTTATTAGATTTTCCAGTTTTTCTAAGTCAAGATTTAAACTCAAGCCTGCATTTGGCATTCCATTACCAAGATTTGTAAGAATATCTGCTTTGTTATCTGCAATAAAAATTAATCTTTTTTTCAAATCTTCGTTAAACATGTGTTTAGATTCAATAGTTGCTGATCCTTTTTCAAAAAGAAATGCTGTTTGGATATAACTATCTTTTAACATAGCTTCCAATTCTTTTTTACGTTCAGTTGGCAAATCACCTAAATCTGTATTAGAAGTCATGTAAAGACTATTGAGATTTGTACCTATTAAAATATCTCCTTTTTGACTCAAAATTTCATCTATTTT